>SKKV01000108.1 GCA_007123575.1 Wenzhouxiangella sp. | reverse complement strand
TGCTTGCATTACCTTGATGATATCGGTGGCCGGGCAGGGCAGAATTCGGGCCTGACCGATGCCATCAAGCAGGATCAGGCGAATCTGTTCGGCCATGTTTTTCTTGTCCAGGCGCATCAGCGCTAACAGTTGTCGGGGATCGATGTGTTCGGGCAGTGCGACCGGTAGCTGCAGTTTTTCCAGCAGGCCAACCATGCGCTGGGCGGTGCCGGTTTCGCACATGCCCAGCCGTTCACTCAGGCGCGCGGCCAGCACCATGCCGATCGCCACGGCCTCGCCGTGCCGGTACTCGCGGTAGGCGGTAGCGGTTTCCAGGGCGTGGCCGAAGGTGTGGCCGAAGTTCAACAGCGCGCGCTGGCCGGCCTCGCGCTCGTCGGCAGCAACGACTTCGGCCTTGTTGCGCACCGACTGGTAGACCGCCTCAATCAGGGTGTCTGACTGGCGCTCATTGAGCGCATCGGCATGCGCTTCCAGCCAGGCAAAGAAGTCAGGATCGCGAATTGCACCGTACTTGACCACCTCGGCCAGTCCGGCCCGGTAGTCGCGGGAATCCAGGCTGGTCAGGGTGTCGGTGTCGGCAATGACCGCGGCTGGGGCGTGGAAAGCGCCGATCAGATTCTTGCCGCGACTGTGGTTGACGCCGGTCTTGCCGCCGACCGAGGCATCGACCTGGGCCAGTAAGGTGGTGGGTACCTGGACCACGCGAATGCCGCGCATATAGCTGGCCGCGGCAAAGCCGGCCATGTCGCCGATCACGCCGCCGCCCAAGGCCAGTAAGGTGGCGTCGCGCTGGGCACCCAGCTCAACCAGCGCATCGATGATGCGCTGCCAGCTCGCCACTGTTTTGTGCTCTTCGCCGTGCGGCAGGACCAGGCTCTGGTGATAGGGCTGGTCGGTCAGCGCCGGGCGCAGGGCGTCGAGGTATAGCTCGGCCACGCGGTCATCGGTGACGGTGAGAATACGACCTTTCAGGTGGCGCTGGGCCACGCTGGCCGGGCCCAGCAGGCCCTGGCCGACATACACCGGGTAGCTGCCATGGCCATGCCCGACTTCTATGACTTTCATGCGTTCTCTTCCAGATGGCTGTTGATTTGGCGCTCGGCCCTGGCGGCCATTTGCGCGGGGCTGATGTTGGCGGATTTGACCACCAGGTGGGCACATTCCCCGTACAGGGGGTTGCGTGCTGCGGCCAGACCTTCCAGGCGCTCGCGTCGGTCCGGGGCCTGCAGCAGCGGCCGGCGCTGGTCGCGCTCCAGACGTTTCAGCTGTTGATCGACGCTGGTGTTGAGCCAGACTACCAGGCCGCGCGATCTCAGTATGCTGCGATTGCGCTCCCTGAGTATGCTACCGCCGCCGGTGGCCAGCAGAATGCCATCGCGCTGGCTCAGTTCGTCGAGCATGGCCGTTTCGCGACTGCGAAAACCTTCCTCTCCTTCAATATCGAAGATGCGGCTCACTTCAACGCCGCAACGGCGCTCGATTTCCTGGTCCAGGTCAAGAAAATCAAGTCCCAGTCGCTTGGCCAGGTAACGCCCCACGGTGGTCTTGCCCGAGCCCATGGGGCCAATCAAAAACAGCCGATTCATTGAACGAGGCCTACCCCAGGGTTCTGTGGCTGCCTGGCCGGGGCAGGCCAGCGCTGGGTCAATGGGTGCGCGGTCAAGGTGGTTGACAGTCAGTCCGATACTCGGCCAATGCTATCACGCGCAATGGTTTGCGCAGCCCGTAGTAGCAGCCCGGCTTTTGCTAATATGTGACGTCTTGATCTGGCCCTGGCCTTTTAGTCTCATGCTGCGCTTTTCCATTCTGTTTATTGTTCTCTTGCTCGGGCTGTTCATTCTTGAAGTCTTGCAGCCGGTACAGGATGCGGTCATTCTGCCGTTCACTTCGGCAATTGCCAGCATCAGCGTCTTCATCATCGAATTGTTCGACGACGGCGTGATTTCGGCCGGCAAGGTGATTCGCGACCTGGAGACGGGGTTTGCCATCAGCATTGAGCCTGGTTGCAACGGCGTCGAGGCACTGATCATTTTGTTCGCCGCCATCTTTGCCTTCCCGGCGCCGCTCAAGCACAAGCTGATTGGCTTTGCGATCGGCTTTTGTGCCATTCAGGGGCTGAACCTGGTGCGCATCATCAGCCTGTTCTACCTTGGCCAGTGGAACATGACCTGGTTTAACTGGTTTCACCTGTATCTTTGGCAGGCCCTGATCATTCTCGATGCGCTGGTCGTTTGGCTGATCTGGCTGAGACTGTTGCCGCCGAGAGCCCCGATGGATGACGATGGTGACTCGGATGCCGATGACGGAGACCTGGCCACGGCCTCGTCATGAAGCGGCTGCTGATCGCCGGCTGCGGTGACATTGGCTGCCGCCTGGCAGCGCTGCTGCCGCCTGAGCAATGGCAGGTCAGCGGTATGCGCAGGCGGGTAGAGCGCCTGCCGGAAGCCATTGCTCCGATCAAGGCGGATCTGCAGGACCCGAATTCGCTGGATGCCGTTGATCGGGCCTGGGATGCGGTGATCTACCAGGCAACCCCCGATGAGCGCACGCCAGGGGCTTATCGGCGGGCCTATGTGACCGGCCTTGAAAATCTCCTCGCGAGAGTTCAGCCAGAGCGCCTGCTGTTTGTCTCTTCCACCTCGGTGTATGGCCAGGATGGTGGACAGTGGGTTGATGAGGATTCGCCGACCGAGCCGGGCAGGTTCAGTGGTCGCATCCTGCTCGAAGCCGAGACTCTGGCCCGTGCCGCCGGTGGCATCGTCGTGCGTTTTTCCGGCATCTACGGGCCCGGCCGCGACTTCTTGCTGCGCCAGGTTCGTTCCGGGCAGGCCAGCTGCCGCGACCAGCCGCCGCAGTGGACCAATCGAATCCATGCCGATGACTGCGCCGGCGTTCTCGCGCATCTGCTGAAGTTGCCTGCACCACAGGCCTGCTACTGTGCCAGCGACAACTTGCCGGTTGCGCGCTGTGAGGTGCTCGACTGGCTCGCTGATCGCATGGGGCAGCCGCGGCGGGGCTCGGCAGGCGATGGTCTTGATAATGGTCATGACGAGCGTCGGGGCAAGCGCGTATCCAACCAGCGCCTGCGCGCCAGCGGCTACGATTTCATCTATCCAGATTTCCGCCACGGTTACGGAGCAATATTGACATGACCCAAGCAATGACCGACGCGATGCTGAAGCGATTCCAGGCCGGCTTTGAGCGCGCCCGTGTCGCTGAAGTCCCCGAACCCACGGCGATGACCTTGGCGACCGTGGCTGAAAACGGTCAGCCATGCGCGCGCACCGTGCTGCTCAAGGACGCCGATCCGGGTGGATTCGTGTTTTACACCAACCTCAATTCGCGCAAGGGCCGTCATCTGGCCGCCAATCCCGCGGTCAGCCTGGTGTTCTGGTGGCGCGAAACGGCCGAGCAGGTGTTGGTCGACGGCATTGCCGAGCCGGTCAGCGCGGTCGAGGCGGATGCTTATTTTGCTAGCCGCCCCCGCGGCAGCCAGGTTGGCGCCTGGGCTTCACGCCAGTCGCAGGAGTTGGCCAGCCGCGAGGAGCTGGTTGCCCGCGTCAAGGAAATTGAATCGCGCTATGAAGGCCGCGAAATTCCGCGCCCGGAGCACTGGTCAGGTTTTCGTGTTCGTCCGCACCGCGTCGAGTTCTGGTACGGCCGCGAATACCGCCTCCACGAACGCGTCTGCTTCGAACTGAAAGACGGCCACTGGCACGAAACCCTCCTCTACCCCTGACCACTGGATCAGGAGATTTGGAGGCTGGGAGAAGCATCGGGTGGCATCCGCCAGCTCACGGCCTACCCGGGTGAACGGTTCAGCAGAAATGTTCCGGCGGAAGCGGCCTAGGGACCAGCAGGGTAACTAATGCGCCAACCGCATTCGCGAGACGTCGATCAACCCTGGTCGATATTTCTGGGCTCGGAACAGGCGCGTTGCCCAATTCCGCACCCGGCCAGTCCATGATCTGACAGATACCACCCAATGCGAAAGTTGGGAGTAGGCGGATAGCCGCGCCCCCTGCAACCCTCTCGCCATCCCCGACCCTGTAGCCCGGCCCAGCACAGGATGGAGCGTTGGTGCGATTTGCCGAAGGCAAGAAGCGCCAACGTGGAATCCGACCGTGCGTGCGGCCGGGGACCATGCCTCACTCATCGCCACCGACTGGTGTTGGGCACATAAGCCGCCGCACCACTCGATGCCCAAAAACCATGGCTACTCACCCCCATCAAGCATGAATGATCGGGGTTGGGAGAAGCATCGGCTGGCATCCGCCAGCTCACGGCCTGCCCGGGTGAACGGTTCAGGAGAATTCTTCCGGCGGCATCTTCCTACGCGCCAAATCCCGGTCAATCCAACCTTCACTCAGCTCTTTCCAGGGCGACTCTTCCAAAGATCGTGGTTCATACATGCCAGAAGCCTGCCGCTGACGCTGGGCCTCGAAAAGAATCAACGCGGTGGCCACCGAAACATTGAGTGACTGGGTCATGCCCAACATCGGAATCACAACTTCGCCGTCGACCATCTCCAGCGCCTCGGCGCTGACGCCGAACTTCTCCGTACCCATCACGATTGCGGTGGGCTGGGTGTAGTCCGGTTCGCGAAAGTCCACGGCGCGCTCGGAAAAGTGGGCCGCATAGAGTTTGAAGCCGGCTTGCCGCAGCTCGTTCAGGCCGGCGGCTGCGTCATGGTGGCGGATCAGTTCCACCCAGCGCTGGGCGCCCTGGGCGGTGTGGTTCAACGTCGGAATGCCGCCGGTGGGAGGCACTGCATGGGCGCGCATCACGCCAACCGCGTCGCAGGTTCTAAGAATGGCGGCGACATTGTGCGGTTTGTGCACCCGCTCCATGAACACGGTCAGATCGACCTGGCGGCGGGCAGCCACCGACTGAATTCGGGCTTTGCGTTCGGGCGTCATCCGAGTATGGTACTGCCTATGAGCGTCTGGCACCGCATCCTGTCCGGTCTCCTGCTGCTGTCTGCAGGCTCCGTCGCCGTGGCTGAAGAGCCTGATTTCGAAGCCTTTACCCGCCTGATCGGACAAACCCTGGCCAGCGCCGGTCCCGGTGCCTATATCGGCGATCGCTCCGAGCTGTACCGGTTCACGCCGGATGGCTGGGAAATTCAGATGATGACCGTCTGGACCGAAACGCGCTGGCACTTGCTCGCCTTGAGGCTGCACCATCCGGATCGCATCGAGGAAGACGAAGGCGAGTTTCATCGCCGCTACCGCGAGCTGCTGGCGGCAATCGATCGCGACCGCGTGCCCGAGCTGATTCTGCCGGTGTTGGTTGATGTGCCGCCGCCGGCCTATTTGCCGGCAGTGCCGGATGAGCTGCGCGGGCGCAGCTTCCGGATGGATGGATTCTGGTACCAGGCCCGCTGGCTGAACGCGGGTGGTGTCGACGAAGACGCTGAGTGGGCCTTGCGCAGCTATGAGCTGGTTGCCGAGCCGCCAGGCTAGCGTGTGAAGAACTGCTGGCGAAAGCTGAATTCGTGGGCCTGTTGCTGGCCCATGGGCTGTACGGAGACATTGAAGTTCAAGGTCTCTTCGTTGCTGATTCCAAAGACGCCAATGTAGTAGATCGCGTCCTGGTCGCGAATCTCGCGCATGTCCAAATCGCGGCGCTGGCCGGCCAGGTTGGTAGCGGTAGCTCTGACCCGCGCCCGGACTGGTGTACCCATGTCCTCATCGCCTTGGCGGATGACGGCAATATTGAGCAAGGCACGGCTGGCGCTGCGCTGAATGCCGTAGGCGCGGGCCACATCCGGTGTGAGCTGGTTGGTGTTGAAGGTGTTGTAATGAGCCGCGAACGGGCCGAAGGTTTCGGCCTGACCACCATAACAGCTCAGGCTGGCGACGCCGAGGCCAAACAGCAGCAAAAGCAGATATAGAAAACGCATGTTCATCATGACCTCTCCATGGCTGGTCGTGACTACCATCCTACGCCTGTGTCCGTGAGCGGGCAACGCCGGTATGCTACACGCCCAGCAATATGATCAGGAATTGGATGCCGATGATGGCCACCAGCGGCGACAGGTCAAACCCGCCCAGGGGCGGCAGCACGCGCCGGATCGGTGCCAGTACCGGATCGGTCAATTGAAAAACCAGCGGCACGATGGGGTGGCGAAAGTTCTGTCCAACCCAGGACAGGATCACCCCGGCAAGGATCAGGATCAGGTACAGCACCAGCAGCATTCGGACCAGCCTCAACAAGGCTATCAAGGCCAGTATCACGGGGTCTATGGCGGCGCCGGCGATCAGGCTGAGCAGAATCAGGCCTAGTAGCTGGATCAGGTAGAGCACAACGATGGCAGCCAGGTTGATCCGGCCAGCCGGTGGGATGATCTTGCTCAAGGGTTTGACCAGCGGGTCGGTGGCCTTGAGCAAAAGCTGAACGATCGGGTTGTAGAAATCCGAGCGCACCATTTCGAGCAAAATGCGCAGCAGCAGCACCACCAGGTACAGGTGGAACAGGGTTTCGACCAGGAAGGCGAAGGCAGCGGTTGGTGATCCCATCAGCCAGCTCCCAGCTCACGGCCGCGCTGGACCGCCGCAGCCACGGCGCGCTCGACAATGCGCGCGAAATCATCGCTGGCAAACTTCCCTAAGGCGGCGGCCGTGGTGCCCCCGGGCGAGGTGACCCGCTGGCGCAGCTCGCCGGCCTCAATATCGGATTGGGCCAGCATGACGCCGGCCCCGATCGCGGTCTGGCGAGCCAGGCGGGCAGCCAGGTCTGGCGGCAGGCCGGCCGCGGCACCGGCGCGGGCCAGGTGTTCGGTCAGGGCGAAAAAATAGGCCGGCCCTGAACCAGACACGGCGGTCACCGTATCCATCAACTGCTCATCATCAAACCAGGCCGCCTCGCCGGCGGCGCTGAACAGCTGCTCGGCGAGCTGGCGATCCGGCTCGCTGCAGGCGCTGTTGCCAACCAGGCCAGTCATGCCTGCACCATACAGGGCCGGCGTGTTGGGCATGGCACGAATCAGAGCGCGCCGTTTGCCCAGGGCCGATTCAAGCCGGTCCAGGGTGACGCCTGCGGCAATGCTGATCACCATTGCCTGACTATCCAGGGTCGGCGCAAGGTCGGCCATCACTTGATCGATGACCTGGGGTTTGACCGCCAGCACCACGACCCGCTGGTCGACCACCGCGTTGGCGTTGTCGGCCAGCACGCGGATGCCAAAGTCGGTGGCCAGCGCTTGGCGCTGCTGCGAAGCGGGGTCGGCCGCGGTAATTGCCGTGGCTGGCTGCCCGGCTGCCAGCAGGCCGCCGATCAAGGCCCGGGCCATGTTGCCGCCACCAATAAAGCTGATGGAGTCGGAGTTGGGAGCGTTAGTCATGCTCAGTATTGTAAACCTGTCGGCGGCAGCGTCATGGCTGTTCGGTCCGGGTCCGCGGGCCGAACAGGTCCGTGCCGATTCGAACCATGGTGCTGCCGGCCAGGATGGCAGCTTCCAGGTCGGTCGACATGCCAGCCGATAGCGTATCAACGTCTGGATGGGCTGCCTGCAGGTTGGAATAGAGCCCGTGCAGACGCCTGAATACGGCGATCTGATCGGGCTGCTGTTCGCGCGGGGCGGGAATGGCCATCAGCCCGCGCAGACGGAGGCAAGGGCGTTGGGCAACCGCCTCGGCCAGCGCCTCGATCTGATCGGGGCTGCAGCCGGCTTTTTGTTGTTCGCCGTCGACATTGACCTGGATCAGTACGTTCAACGGCGGCATTGTCGCCGGGCGCTGGTCGGCCAGGCGCCGAATGATTTTTTCCCGATCCACGCTCTGTACCCAGTCGAAGTGCTCGGCAATGGCCCGGGTCTTGTTCGACTGAATCGGGCCGATGAAATGCCACTCCAGGTCCAGGGCCGACAGCGCCTGGATTTTTTTCAGCCCTTCATCCAGGTAGTTTTCGCCGAAGGAACGCTGATTCAGGTCAGCCAATGCCCGGATAGATGCCACTGGCTGGCCCTTGCTGACCGCCAGCAACCTGAGCGAGCTCGGACCCCGTCGGTCTTGGTGGCAGGCGTCCTGGATGCGGGTTTGGATCGAGTTCAGGCGCTCGTCGGGCGCTGGGCTTTTGGTCATGTTTTTAATCGTCATGCAGATAGGCTACTATTCATCAGACAGCGGTGCAGTTCACAATCGGCTGTTGCCTGCTGGTGCGGGTCGTTGCGTGCCGCCTGCGCCGGTTCAATCATATCGGGGTTGCCCATGGACATTACTGAACTACTGGCTTTCACGGTCAAGAACAAGGCCTCAGACCTGCACATTTCGGCCGGTTTGCCGCCGATGATTCGGGTCGATGGTGATATTCACCGAATCAACACGCCGGCCCTGCAGAACAAGGAGATGGCCGAGCTGGTGTATTCGACCATGAGCGACCACCAGCGGCGCGACTATGAGGCCAATCTGGAAGTCGATTTCTCCTACAACGTGCCCGGCCTGGCGCGCTTTCGCGTCAATGCCTTCCATCATCACCGCGGCATCGGCGCTGCCTTTCGAGTCATTCCCAATGAAATATGGACGTTGGAAGACATCAATGCGCCGGCGGTGTTCAAGGACATCATCGAGGTGCCGCGCGGCCTGATCTTGGTCACCGGGCCCACCGGCTCGGGCAAATCGACCACCCTGGCGGCGATGGTCGATCATCTCAACAAGACCGTCGCCGGACATATTCTGACGATCGAAGACCCGATCGAATTCGTTCACACACCGCAGCGCTGCTTGATCAACCAGCGTGAGGTCAAGCGCGATACCCATGGCTTCAACCAGGCACTGCGCTCGGCACTGCGCGAGGATCCGGACATCATCCTGGTCGGTGAGCTGCGTGACATTGAGACCGTACGCCTGGCCCTGACCGCCGCCGAGACTGGGCACATTGTCTTCGCCACCTTGCACACCTCCTCGGCGCCGAAAACCATTGACCGAATCATTGACGTCTTCCCGGGCGAAGAAAAGCCGATTGTGCGTTCGATGCTGTCTGAGTCGCTGCGAGCGGTCATCTCCCAGACCTTGCTGAAGCGGGTTGCCGGTGGCCGAGTTGCTGCCCACGAAATCATGGTGGCCACCCCGGCCATTCGCAACCTGATCCGCGAAGACAAGGTGGCGCAGATGTACTCGGCCATTCAAACCGGCCAGAACGTGGGTATGTCGACCCTGGATCAATCGCTGATTGAGCTGGTTCGGCGCGGCCTGGTCACCCGGCCGGAAGCCATGCGCAAGGCGCAGAACAAGACGGCGCTGGCTTGATTCCGGAGCGCTCGGGCCCAACCACTCCAAGGAACTGCAATGAAAACCAACATTCAGGACTGGCTGCGCCAGCTTCACGAAAACAAGGGCTCTGACCTGTTCGTGACGGTGGGCGCTCCACCGTGTATCAAGGTTCACGGACGGATCAAGCCGTTAACGCGCGAGGCGCTACATCATGACACGGTGGTCGATATCATCAACGGCATCATGACGAAGGATCAGCGCGAGGAGTTTCAAACGACCAAGGAGTGCCAGTTTGCGATTTCGCTGGAAGGGCTGGCCCGGTTCCGCGTCAGTGCCTTCTACCAGCGCAACAGCGTTGGCATGGTTTGCCGGCGCATCGAGACCAAGATCCCGACATTTGCCGAGTTGGACCTGCCCGACACCCTGGCCGAACTGGCGATGGTCAAGCGCGGGATCATTATCCTGGTTGGCGCCACCGGCACCGGCAAGTCGACCACCCTGGCGGCCATGGTCGGACATCGCAACTGCAATGCCTCCGGCCATATCATCAGCATCGAAGACCCGATTGAGTTCGTTCACAAGCATCGCAAGAGCCTGGTGACTCAGCGCGAGGTCGGGATTGATACAGCCTCGTTCGATGTGGCCCTGAAAAACACGCTCCGCCAGGCACCCGATGTGATCCTGATCGGCGAGATCAGAACCCGCGAGTCGATGGAGCATGCGATCACCTTCGCCGAAACCGGTCATCTGTGCCTCACTACGCTGCACGCCAACAACGCCAACCAGGCCATGGACCGCATTTTGCACTTCTTCCCCGAAGACCGGCACGCTCAGGTGTTGCTGGATCTGTCATTCAACCTCAAGGCCGTGATCGCCCAGCAACTCATTCCGTCGGTAGACGGGACGCGCCGTCACGTGGGTCTGGAAACGCTAATCAATACGCCACTGGTTCAGGAAAAAATCCGCAAGGGCAAGATCGAAGAGTTGAAATCGATCATGAAGGATTCGACTCACCACGGTATGGTGACCTTCGACCAGAGCCTACTGGCGCTATATCAGGATGGCTGCATCTCCTATGAAGAAGCGCTGCGTCACGCCGATTCTGCCAACGATGTGCGTCTGGCTGTCAAGCTCAGCGAAGGCGCCGATTCGGACGCGCTGTCCGGTCGGCTGCAGAACCTGAACCTGGTTGACGATCGTTGATGGTTTCCCGCTAAGCAAAATTTTCCAGCTCGGTTAACGCCGCGTTAACCGGGCTGGGCGTATTGTTTAAGTCGTTGGTGCCGCATTACGTTTCAGCAAGCGAGCGCGCCGACGGTTACGGGGCAATGTGAGCCCGGGCGGGTGGTTCCCGCCTGGGCATTTTTTTTGCCGGGCTTCCCAGCGCTTATTCGGAATCTGCCATGCGCATACTGATCATTGAAGACAACCGCGATATCGCCGCCAACCTCGGCGATTTCCTGTCTGATCGCAGCCACGAGGTGGATTACGCCTACGATGGGGTCACCGGTCTGCACCTTGCCATTGTCAATGATTTTGATGCCATAGTGCTCGATCTGGCCTTACCGGGCATGGACGGCCTGGAGGTCTGCCGCAAGCTCAGGGAAGAAGCACGCAAGGAAACCCCGGTGCTGATGCTGACCGCGCGTGACCAGCTGGATGACAAGCTGGCCGGTTTCAAATCCGGGGCCGATGATTACCTGGTCAAGCCTTTCGAGCTCAAGGAAGTTGATGCTAGGTTGGCCGTGCTGGCCCGTCGCGGGCAGCGCATCCGCCCGCGCGAGTTGAAAGTGGGCGATCTGGAATACAACCTGGAAACGCTGACCGTGCGTCGCGCGGGCAAGCGCATAGACCTCAATCCCATTGGGTTGAAGCTGCTTGAGAAATTGATGAGCGCTTCGCCGGCCGTGGTGACCCGGCGCGACCTGGAGCATCATGTCTGGGGCGAAGAATTGCCCGACAGTGACAGCCTTCGGGTGCACATCCACACCTTGCGAACACTGATTGACAAGCCGTTCGATCAACCCCTGATCAATACCCGCCACGGTATCGGCTACTGCCTGGTCGCGCCGGATGAAGTTTCGGCGACGTCTTAGAAGTCGACTGATCCTGTCGTTTGTTTTTTTCGGCACGCTTTTGAGCGTGCTGTTCGCCGTGGCCGTCATCCTGTTGCAAAGCTGGCTGGAAGAAGCGCTGATCGCGCGCACCCTGGCTGATGAAGTCGATCAGTACATCAGCGATCTGCGAGTTGACCCGACCCTGGTTGAGCCGTTCTATTCGCGAATCCAGGGTTATGTCACCCGGCCGGGCCGGCCGGATATCGTGCCGGAGCCGTTTCGTGAGCTGCCCAGCGGCGTTCACAGCGTGCGCACCAGCGAGGCGCACTTCAAGGCGGCGGTGGCCAAGGAGGACGATTTCTGGGTGTTTCTCACCTACGATGTATCCGAGAATCGCGAGCTGGCCAGGCGGCTGCTGGTTGGCCTGATTGCCACCGTCGTGTTCTTTTCCCTGCTGTCGCTCGCTTTGGGAATGTGGTCGGCAGGGCGCGTCATGGCGCCAGTCACAGCCTTGGCCAGGCGGCTTGAGAGCTTGGATGAGTTGTCGACGCCGAAGGCGTTGGAGCAGCACTTCCCGGATGACGAGGTTGGCCAGCTAGCAGCTGCTCTCGATGACTATGCGGCCCGCTTGCGGGAGCTTGTCGAGCGGGACAAGGCCTTCAATGCGGATGTCTCGCACGAGCTGCGCACACCGCTGGCAGTGATATCCGGTGCAACCGAGCTGATGCTAAGCCAGCCCGATCTATCCGAGCGCAACCGCGAACGCCTGCTTCGCATCGCTCGCGCAGCGCGCCAGTCGACTGACATCACCACCGCGTTGCTGCACCTGGTTCGCGCCGAACGCAGTACCAACGGCGACCAACCAGCCCAGGATGCCGGCCAGATTGCTGCCCAAGTGGTCGACAACTACCGACCGCTGGTCAGCGAGCGCGACCTGAAGCTGGTGGTGGAGCCGATTGACGAGGTCAGCGTCATTGCGCCGGAGTCGGTCATCGCCGTGGTTTTCGGCAACCTGATCGGCAACGCAGTGCGCTATACCGCCAAAGGCGAGGTTCGGGTGCAGGTGCGCCGCGGTAAGGTGCACATTCTCGATACCGGCCCAGGTATTCCCGAGGATGAACTGCCACGCGTTTTCGAGCGCCACTTCCGCGGTCGTCAGTCTGGCGGCAGCAAAGGCTCTGGTCTGGGGCTTTCGATCGTCCGCCGGCTCTGTGCACTTTATGGATGGGAGCTGCAGTTTGCCAATCGCCAGGAGGGCGGGCTGAGAGTCACCGTTTCTTTCTTCCCCGACCGCGATCGTTCCGGTAGCTACACTGCAAGCTGAGAGGGTTTGCGTTAGTCTTGTGTCATCATGGCTATTGTCACCTGTCCCTACTGCGGCGGACGCATTTCATCGCTGATGAAATCTTGCCCGCACTGCAAAGAAGAACTCGACGACCTGAGTCCTGAAGACCGCGAGCGCCTGCAATCCGAGCGGTGGAAGGAAAAACTGTTCCGAGCCTCTCAGCTCTCTTTCCTGGCGCTGGCGCTGCTGCTTTTCGGCGCAATCTGGTGGTGGTTTGATGGCCCTACTGGTTGGGACCTGCCGCCGCCGCTGGGCGGCGTCTTGCTGGTGTTTTTCGGTGCCGTGCTTTACGTTAGTGCCAGAGCGTGGACTTTTTGGCTCAAGCTGGGTCGCAACAGGCCGACCACGAGGCGCTGAGCGTCAGCGAATTCGCTCCACGCGAACTTGGGTGTTGTAGCCCTCTACCCGCAGTCGCCAGGAGCCGAACACGCCCGGTCGAATCTCTACTCTGGGGTTGTCCTCGGCCGGAATCCGGAAGGTTCCGCCGCCGATCTGCCGCCAGACCATGCCATTTTCCAGCTCGAACTCTGTACCACCTCTCCAGCCGGTGAAGTTGCCAACGATACGGCTGTGGATGGTCTCGCGGTCGCCGCCGCTGCTGCGCAGGCCGCGGTCGTCGGAAGTCGCTGCTGCAGCCGCATCGGTACCAGGACCCTCGTGGCTGGCCACTTCTCCCTCGGCCAGTGAGCGCTGGCGAATCCAGCGATTCAAGGCAGCCAACTCTTCGTCGCTAAGCTTGTGAAGGCCGGTTTCCCGAAACTCACGTCCGGTCATGCGCTCTTCAAGCGACGAAAAGCTCTGGTTAGCCTGTGTGCTGCTGCCAAGCAGCAGTAGGCAGCAGGCAAAAATCAGGGCTTGGGTAGCGAATCTGGGTTTTCTCATCATTTTGAATGGGTGTGGGACACACCAATACGACAGTGTGAAGGGATTAAAGTGTAACGGTTTTGCGCGGTGCGGACAGGCCAGAATGCTGCCATTGCTCGGATGGGCGAGTTTTCTTACAGATCGTGCTTGTAGCGGACGTAGGGGATGCGACCGAATACATGCTCCAGCGGGTCTTCCAATGCGGTGTCTCCTTCCTCGCCGCGTGGCGCAGCATCAAGCAGGTTGCTGATGCCTATGCTGATGGAGGCATTTCGCGGCCGCCATGAAAATTCCAGGTCGAAAGAGTTGTAGGGGGACATTGAGCCGGGCTGGCTGCCGAGCCAAAGCGGGACATCGCGGTAGTGATGACCGAGCAAATCGCCGCTGAAATTTCCTCGCCGCCAGCCCAGGGCAAACTGGGCGCTATTGCCGTAGCGGCTGTAGTCGTGGGATGGGGGCAGGCCGGGCTGGGTGAAGCCCAGATCGCTTAAGCTCATGCGCTGACGATAGCGCGCAAGCTGCAGGCCGACCAGAAAGTCGCCGACCCGCTCAGTGCTGATGCCGAAACTGACATTGACATCGAGCCCGTCAACCGACTGCGCGCGCGGACCAGAAAGTCCGTTGGCTTCATGACTCATGGGTTGAAGCATTGCCATGCCTGGCCGGAATGTTGCATGACCGCCACTGCTGTGGAAGGCGCCAACGCCCAATGTGATACCGGGTTTTGCCGTCCACTCACCGCGAACCTGAACTAAGTTGACTGCGTCCTCTGGTACGGGCTGATCCACGAAGCGGCAATCTTCAGCCAGAAAGGCGTCAACCGTGCTGGTGTGGCGGTTACATTGAATATGCGCCAAGCTGGCCGTATTGAGCTGCCAGGCTTCCAGTGACCAGGAGAATGCGCTCTCGTTATTTTCGACCAGCGCGTTCTGGGAACTGGTCATATTCATGGTCAGCCGCGGTCGTGTGCCGGGCAAGCCGAGAGCGTCGCGATCACCAGCCAGGAAAACGGGAGGCTGCAGGGGCAGAGCTTCAGCCAAGCGCCAACCCGGCTCGAGACCATCGCCATCAACAGCCCACGCATTGACTGCGCCCAACAGGCTGAACGTTAGCAGGGCTGGCGCTAGGATTCTCATCGAAAAATGACCAGTTTTGATGCAGTGGCTCATGTTTCCATTAAGATAGCGAAAACGCCGAAAAGTTTAATTTAGCGTTAATTCCCTCATCTCAAAGCCGAGTCTATCAGAGCCCTTGCCGGCTTGCACTAAAAATATGGTGCAAATGCCGGAAAGCTAAATGATTTACCCGCCTTCCAGGCTGGTGAAGCCCGCCAGTCGAATGGACATGGTCGACCGGGGCGGCCAGCTGCCTCGCAGCATATTGATTGGGATCCTTGCCTGAGGTGTCCTGAGGCGGCAAAATGGCCGGCTTATTCGAACATCCTCTCCAGGCCCTACGCCATGACTGATCGCCGCCAACTCGCCAATGCCATCCGCGCCCTTGCCATGGACGCTGTCCAGCGCGCCAACTCCGGCCACCCCGGCATGCCCATGGGCATGGCCGATATTGCCGAGGTGCTGTACAACAACCATCTGCGCCACAACCCGGGCAATGCCGGTTGGAGGGACCGAGACCGCTTCGTGGTCTCGAACGGGCATGGCTCGATGCTGCTCTATGCAACCCTGCACTTGAGCGGCTATGACCTGGACATGGAGGCGCTGAAGAATTTCCGCCAGCTTCATTCGCCCACCGCCGGCCACCCGGAGTTCGGCGAAGCGCCCGGAATCGAGACGACCACCGGCCCCCTGGGGCAGGGCCTGGCCAATGCCGTTGGCATGGCCTTGGCCGAAAAGCTGCTTGCGGCTCGTTTCAACACCGAGGCGCATACCTTGGTGGATCACTGGACCTGGGTGTTTGCGGGCGATGGCTGCCTGATGGAAGGCATCTCGCATGAGGTTTGCTCATTAGCCGGCACCTGGGGATTGGGCAAGCTGGTGGTTTTTTACGACGACAACGGCATCTCCATCGACGGCGAGATTGACGGCTGGTTTACTGACAACACCCCCGAGCGTTTCCGCGCCTACGGCTGGCAGGTGATCGAGGCCGTTGACGGGCATGACCCCGAAGCCGTCGACCAGGCCATTCGTGCCGCCCGCGAGGACCTGGACCGGCCGACCCTGATCTGCTGCAAGACCACGATTGGTTTTGGCGCACCGAACAAGGCCGGCACCGCCGATACCCACGGCGCGCCCCTGGGCGATGACGAAATCGCCGCCACCCGCGAGGCCCTGGGCTGGCCGCATGCGCCGTTCGAGATCCCGGAAGAGATTCGCGCCGGCTGGGATGCGCGCCAGCGCGGCGCCGAGTTTGAACAGGCCTGGCAGGCGGTCTGGAGTGAGTATCAGCAGGCCAACCCGGAACTGGCCGAAGAGTTTGCCCGGCGCATGAACGGCGAGCTGCCCGACCAGTTCGACCAGATCCTGGCCGATGCCCTGGATGCGATGCAGGCCGATGATGGCAAGGTGGCCACCCGCAAGGCATCAGGCATGAGCATTGAAAAGCTGGCCCCGAACCTGCCGGAAATGATTGGCGGTTCGGCCGACTTGACCGGCTCGAACAACACCAACTGGTCGGGCAGCGTCGACATCATGGACGACGCTGCCCGCGGCAACTACATCTACTATGGCGTGCGCGAGTTCGGGATGACCGCGATTGCCAACGGCCTGGCCTTGCACGGCGGCTTTATTCCTTACACCGGCACGTTCCTGGTGTTTTCCGACTACGCCCGCAACGCCGTGCGCATGTCGGCCCTGATCCCGACCGGCAACATTCACGTCTACACCCACGACTCGATCGGCCTGGGTGAAGACGGCCCCACCCACCAGCCGGTGGAGCACGTCGCCAGCCTGCGTCTGATTCCGAATCTGGAAGTCTGGCGCCCGGCCGACAAGGCCGAAACGATGGTCGCCTGGGGTGCAGCGCTACGCCGCCGCCAGGCACCGACAGCCCTGATCCTGACCCGTCAGGGCCTGCCGCACCAACCGCGCGATGCCGCCCAGCTGGCCGACATCGCTCGTGGTGCCTACATTTTGCGCGAACCGAAAAGCGGCAACCCGCAGGCAGTGATCCTGGCCACGGGTTCCGAGGTGGGCCTGGCCGTGGCCGCGGCCGAGCAGCTGGAATCCGAAGGCCTGGCCGTGCGCGTGGTCTCCATGCCCTGCCCGGACCTGTTCGCCAGCCAGGATGCCGACTACCAGGAGCGCGTGCTGCCCAGCGAGCTGACGGCACGGGTGGCGGTGGAAGCCGGCGTGTCGCTGTACTGGCGCCACTGGGTGGGCCCGCGCGGCCGCGTCATCGGCATCGACCGCTTCGGCGCCTCGGCCCCGGCCGACCAGCTATTTAGCGAATACGGCCTGACCACCGAAGCCGTCATCAAAGCCGTCCGCGCGGTTATCTATTAAACCGGCAACGAAATACCTACGGTATTCGTTGCGCGGCATTTGCGGCGCATGTCCGTGTAGGCCTTCGCTTCGCGGCCCCGGCCGTTCCGGCCGGGCATTAACCCGACAACCTGTTTGGTTGCCGGGTTAATAACCAACTAACCGCCAACTGCCACCGTATGTAGCCCGGCCCAACGTGGCCGGGGACCATGCTGAATCCTTCGCCACTAGCCTGGCCCAAGCCGCTCTCCAACCTCATGCACTACCCGATAACCGTAACCCGTAAACCGTAAACCGTCCTTCGTCAATCATCCAACTTCTCAAGAATCGCGCCGACGATATCGTTCATTGTCAAAATGCCTTCGAGCTCGTTGTTGCTGGTGACAAGTAAACGCTTGATGTTGAAGTTCAGCATCAGGCTGACGGCGTGGCGCGCTTCGAGCTGGCGCGGCACGCCCATCGCCGGCTTGGTGGCAATGTCGTAAACGTTGACTAGGTCAACGTCACCTTCCTCGGCGATGATGGTCTTCAGTACCGTGGTGTAGGTCACCATGCCCCAGGCGTCGCTGTCATGGCGTTTTTCGACCACCAGCGATTTGACCCCGTGCTTGCGCA
>SKKV01000299.1 GCA_007123575.1 Wenzhouxiangella sp. | reverse complement strand
CAGCGACAGCGGCACCGACAGGGCCGGGATGATGGCGCTGCGGGCCGAGCCGAGGAAGGCATAGATCACCAACACGACAATGACCAAGGCCAGGAAAATGGTGAACACGACCTCATTGATGGCGCTTTCGATGTACTCGGTCGAGTCGTAGGAGATGGTGGCCTTCAGTCCTTCAGGCAGGCGCGGGATCACCTGGGCGTCCCAGACTTCGCGCACGTCGGCGACCACATCAAGGGCATTGGCTTCAGGTGAAATTTCCACGCCAATGAAGACCGCATCGAGGCCGTTGTAGGACACCGAGGCATCGAAGCTCTCGGGTCCAAGCTCGACCTCGGCGATATCTTCCAGCCGCACCAGGGCGCCGTTTTCAGAGCGCACCACCATGCGTCGGAAATCTTCTTCCGAGCTCAAGTCGGTGTTTGCAGTCAGGTCCACCGACACCATTTGGCCCTTGGTCCGGCCCACGGTCGAGAGCACGTTGTTGCTGGTCAGTGCCTGGCGCACGTCGGCTCCGGTCACGCCCAGCGCGGCCATGCGCGCGGGGTCCAGCCAGATGCGCATGGCAAAGGTACCGGCACCGAGAATCTCGGCGCGCTGCACGCCGGGAATGGTGGCAAGCTGCGGTTCGACCTCGCGCACCAGGTAATCGGTGATCTGGCTGTCGTCGAGAATGTCGGAGAAAAACGACAGGTACATGGCCGCAACCTGTTCGCCCACGGCCAGCTCGATTACCGGGTCTTCCGAGCCCGACGGGAGATCCGAGCGCAGCTTGTTGACCTGGGCCGAGATTTCGGTCAGCACGCTGTTGGGGTCGGCGTCCAGGCGCAGGTAGGCCTGGATGGTGGAAAAGCCGGCCACTGAAGTCGAGACCAGATAGTCAATACCCTCGGCCTGGGCCACTTCGCGTTCCAGCGGCGTGGTGATGAAGCCCTGGACCAGCTCGGCATCGGCACCGAAATACTGGGTCGAGACGGTAATGACCGCGTTCTGAATTTCGGGAAACTGGCGCACGTTCAGATCGAACATGGCGCGCAGGCCGAGCAGGGCAATAAACAGGCTGACCACGATGGCCAGCACCGGTTTGTTGACGAAGATATCGGTAAAGCGCATGAGGAAAATCCGTGGCCGTTAGCCGTTGTCGGGACGCGGATCGGCGTCGTCGGAGGGCTGCACGTCTTCGTCATCATCGATGCGCACGCGCGAGTTGTTCTGCAGCTTCAAAAGGCCCGAGCTGGCAACTTTCTCACCTTCCTCCAGACCTTCGGTGATTGCGATCAGATCGCCACGCCGAATGCCGGTGCGAACGAAGCGCTGTACGACGATGGTGTCATCACCCTTGCTTTCAATCACGAACACCGATGAGCCGTAAGGGGCGTGGCGAATGGCCGTCTGCGGCAGCACGACCTGTGATTCGGGGGAGCCCAGGTCAAGCTCGACGCGAGCAAACATGCCGGGGCGCAGCAATTCGTCGGCATTGGCCAGCGTGGCTTGTACCGGAATGGTGCGGGTAGAGCGGTCCAGGCGCGGTTCCACGGCGGTGACCTGGCCGTTGAATTCCCGGTCCGGGAAGGCATCGATGCTGACTCGCACCTCGGCATCGTCGGCCAGCAGCGGCAGCTTGCGCTGCGGCAGGCTGAAATCGACAAAAATTGGGTCCAGCGACTGCAGCGTCACCACCGGCTCCCCGCCGCCAATGAACTGGCCCGGGTTGACCCGCCGAATCCCGGCCCGGCCGTCAAACGGCGCGACCACGGTCTTCTGATCAATCAAGGCCTGCCGGACCTCGACGGCGGCGCGCGCCTGGGTGGCTTCACTGGCAGCTCGATCCAGCTCGGCGCGTGATACTGAACGCTGCTCGACCAGGCGTTGCAGACGTGCCTGTTCCTGTTCGGCCAGCTCCAGGGCCGCCTCCAGCTGGGCAAGTTCGGCGCGGTCAACGCGGGTGTCGAGTTCAACCAGGCGCTGCCCGGCCTCGACCCGCTGCCCGTTTTCAAAATGCACGGCGCGGACGATGCCGCCAATTTCTACGCTCAGCTCGGCACCGTTGACCGGTGCCAGGGTGCCGACGGCCTCGAACCGCGGCGTCCAGGTCTGAGTGCTGGCCGCGGTTGCCGTAATCGTGACCACGTCGGGCTCCATGTTGTCGAACACGTCGGCAATGACCTGATCGACAAATGCCTTGAAGCCGAAAATGCCGCCGAACAGCACGGTGGCCAGCAGCAGCATGATGATCATTCGCTTGTTCATGGTTCCATTCCGTTGTCTGCCGCAGTGCCGATATTGGCCAGTACCTCGTTTTCAATGCGTCTAACCAGTCTGGACAAGGCCTTGTCGTCCACCGGGTTCATCAAAGGCTGCCAACCCAGGCCGTTGAGCAAGAACTGGCTATGGCGAAAGAGCTGCTGGCCGGGTTCGGGAATACCCAAACCTTCCAGCAGACCGCGCGTTTGAATCATTGACTGAATGCCTGTGCACAAGCCCCAGGGGCCGAGCATGAGGGCGCCTGCGTCCTGGCCGTGGTCCGGCAGGTCGCCGGTATCAATCGCTTCCTGGACGATCTGGCGAACGGCCCGCGCTGGCGGCTGCAGTGCGTCCTGCAGGGCCCGGCGTCTGGCCTCGCTGGCACCGTCCCACACCACCTCGGTAAAGGCGAACTGCAGCAGGCGGGAATAGCCGGGATGGCGCCGGGCAAAACGGTAATCGGCCACGGTCAGCGCGAACATGCGCTCGCGCGTGCTGGCCTGCCAGGTCGCGGCCTGGCAAAAATACTGGGCGTGCTCTTCCAGGCGCCGGGTGGCCAGCGCAACCAGCAGGTCTTCCTTGGAACTGAAGTGCTGGTACAGCGTGCCGGTGGCGTAATCACAGGCGCGGGCCAGGCGCGCCATTTGCAGCGCCAGAATCCCTTCATCTCGAATCAGCGTGCGCGCGGTATCAAGAAAAAGGCGCTCGCGGGCCTCGAATTCTCGCTGTCTCCGTTCCTTGGTGCCCACGGGTCGTCCTTCGCTTCAAAAAATGAATTGTATTCAATAATAGACGTATGTTCAATTAGTGAAGGCGAAATGATGTTTTTGTGAAGGCGCTGGCCTGGGCTCGGGCTCACGCCAGCTTCAGCCCCACCATGCCGGCGACGATCAGCAGCAGGCTGATGATTTTTAGCGTCGAAACAGGCTCCCGAAACAAGATGATGCCGGCAATGGCCGCACCAATCACCCCAATGCCCACCCAAATGGCATAGGCGGTTCCCAGCGGCAAGCTGCGCATGGCGAGGCCAAGCAAATAGAAACTGCCGGCCATCGCGACCAGCGTGATCAGAGAAGGAAAAAGACGGGTAAACCCGTGGGTGAATTTCAAACCGGTCGCCCAGACAACTTCCAGCAGCCCGGCAAGCAAAAGAATCAACCAGATCATGACGGCTCCTTGGTACTTCGTTGGGGCCGTCCCCGTCTGATGATTCCCGCGTCGGGGTCGTCCCCGGGCGGTCTTTGCTGTCTTCAAGGCTTATGGACCCGACAATCCAGGCGCGGTTCCCGGCTTAACGCAGCCTTTCGCTCCAGTGTTCAGCGCAACCAGCGCCGAAGTCAATTAATCTCTTCTCAGGGTAGCCTGCTCGGCTTCCGCGATCAGCTCAAGCGTGCTTTGAACGGCTGGATGGTCGGGGCCGAAGTTGCCAGTCAATATGTCCAGCGCCTCGCGCAAACGTTGCTCGGCGCGATCATGTTGACCCATCTGCGAATTGATTTCAGCGAGCTTGATCAGGATATGGGCCGTTCGCGATGAGTCACCGAAACCGCTGCGCCGCTGGGCCAGCGCGCGTTCAATCAAGGTCTCTGCCTCGACCAGTTGGCCGCGAAGTTGGTGGATCAAGCCCAGCCGGTAAACCAGGCTGGCATTGCGGTGATGATCCGGGCCGACCCTGGCTTCATAGAGTGACAGCACCTCACGAGTCAGCGCTTCGGCCTCATCTAGCTCCCCTCTGTCCATCAGCGTAGCGGCGTAGTTGCCCATGCTGGTCAAGGTCAGAGGATCTTCCTTGCCGAGGTGTTCAAGGCGATACTCCATCACCAGGCCAAATAGTTCATGCGCTTCCTCATGACGACCGATGTGTCGATACAGGTAGGCAAGGTTGTTCTGGATGCCTGCCAGCTCATTACCGTCTGCTTCCACTTTCTGGGCAGTCTCGATGGCCGCTAACAAGGCATGCTCGGCTTCGTCGAACTGCCCCAAACCACCGAAGGCCAGCCCCAACTCATTGAGCGCTGCCACCAGCTCCGGGCTGTCTTCCCGCCCTATCGCCTCAATGGCGTGCTGGGCAGCCGCCAGCGCGTCGTCATGTTGCGAAATCCGCCTTGCCATGCCGGCGGTTTCGATCCAAAGACGTGCCAGTAACTCTGGCGGAGCGGTACCCGTTGACAGTGCGCCCTCAAGTGCCCGGTCTGTGAGCGCACTCGCTGCCTCATGATCGGCCGTGTTTCTGACAACCTGGGACAACGTGGACAGCAGCTCGGCCTGGAGCAGCGGCTCGCTGTCGAGCTTGTCAATTCGCTCAACCCCACGCTGCAAGATGTCGAGCACGGACACTGAACCCGGGTTCTGCATGGGGTCAGCTGCATCGAACAGATCAACCAGAAATTCGCTGATGGCCCGACTCTTGGCAGCCTCGCGATCGGCGGTCACCGCTGCCGCTTCGGCACGATCGCGCTCGCTGGCGAGGCGGTCGATGTGCCAGCCTGTCGCAAATGCAATCACAAGCGGAATGATCAGGGCCATGCTGACGCCAAGACGATGTCGGGCTACAAAGCGACTGGCTCGATAGCGCCAGCGATCCGGTCGAGCCCGTACCGGCAGCTTGTGCTGATGTCGCTCGATGTCGTCATCCAGCTCTGCAACGGTGCTGTAGCGACGCTGTGGCTCCTTGTTTAGACAGGTCAGAACGATATTGTCCAGATCGCCACGCAGCCGACGGCGCAGGCGCTCAGGCCGGCTGTCAATTGCTCTGGCCGAACCGGGGTTTGCATTGACAATGGCAGAAGGTGGAGCAGGTGATTCGGTCTGGATAGCATAACTCAGCGCTCCTGACGTCCGGCCAGTGAACGGCAGCTTGCCGGTCAGCAGCTTGTAAAGCAGCACGCCAAGCGAATAGACGTCGGTCGCCGTGGTGATCGTCGAGCCGGCGATCTGTTCAGGACTGGACCAGGCCAGCGTCATTGGCCGACCGCTGAGGCGAGTCAGCTCGGTGGCCTCACCGGCTGCCAGCTCCTCGTCCAGTACCTTGGCGATGCCAAAGTCCAGCAGTTTGACCTGGCCCTGGTCGGTGACCAGGATATTCGACGGTTTCAGGTCACGATGGACAACGAGGTTCTGGTGAGCGTATTGAACCACCGCCATTACCTGTCCAAACAGAACCAGACGCTCATCGACAGTCAGGCCGT
>SKKV01000192.1 GCA_007123575.1 Wenzhouxiangella sp. | reverse complement strand
GCCTGTTCGGTGGCCTGGGCGGCGGTGGCCTGCTGGCGCTGGCGATGCTGTTCAGCGGCCTGATTTGCCTGTGGCTGGCCCGCTCCATCACCCGCCCGATCAGCGCGCTGAAACAGGCCGGGCAGGCCCTGGGCGACGGCGAGCTGGCCGCACGGGCCGATCGCGCCAGCACCGCCCGAGGCGACGAACTCGGCGACCTGGCCCGCGACTTCAATCGCATGGCCGACCGCCTGCAGGGCCAGATCGAGCGTCAGCGCCAGCTGCTGCGCGATGTTTCCCACGAACTGCGCTCGCCGCTGGCCCGGCTGCGCGTTGCCCTGACCCTGGCCGCCGACAGCGCCAGCGCCGACAAACGGGCCGACTACCTGGCCCGGATGGAGTCCGACATCGAGTGCCTCGACGGGCTGATCGATGAAATCCTGCGCTATGTCCGCCTGAAAGACCAACCCGGCCTCGAACGGCAGCGCTTTGATCTGACCGACAAGCTGACCGACCTGGCCGAGTCGGCGCGCCTGGAAGGCAGCGCTCGCGGCATCGCGGTCAAGCTCAAGGCGCCGGCGCAGCTGATCATCTCCGGCAATGCCGAGCTGCTCGGCCGCGCCCTGGAAAACGTGCTGCGCAACGCCCTGCGTCACAGCCCCGCAGGCGGCGAGGTTGAGATGCTGGCCGAAGCAACGGATGCGCAGGTCAACATTCAAGTGCTGGACCGGGGCCCGGGCGTGCCGCCGGACCGGCTGGAGGACATCTTCGAGCCATTCATGCGCGTCAATGAGGCGCGCGATGCCGGCGGCAGCGGCATTGGCCTGGCGATCGCGCGCGCGGCCGTGGAGCTGCACGGCGGGCGCATCCGGGCCGAGAACCGGCCCGATGGCGGCCTCAAGCTCAGCATCGAGCTGCCCGCGTAACCTTTCGTCACACTTCCCGCAGTGGCGCCACCCAAGTCCACATGGCAATCCGGCAAGCTGTGCCTCAAGGTCGCGGACAGTTCTGCGACAGCTGGTCTAAAAACCCAAACAGGAGTACAAGCCATGTTGATTCGAATCTCACCCAAGCACATGTCAGCCCTGGCCGTCGCCGCCCTGCTGGCCATCAGCGGCCCGGCCCTGGCCAATCGCTCGGCACCTTCACCGGAACGTATGGCCGACCGCATGGCCGAGCGTCTGGAACTCAGCGACAGCCAGCGTGACCAGATCGCCAATTTAATCGAAGTCGAACGCGAGCAGCGACGCGCCCTGAGGTCCGAAGGCGAGCGCGATCGTTCAGCCATGCGCGCCTCACGACAGGCCTTGCGCGAGGAAATCCGCGATGTACTGACCGCCGAACAGGCCGAGCAGCTGGATGAAATGAAATCCAATCGCAAGCATCGCCGCCAGGGCGGTCGCTATGGCAAAGGCCATCCGATGGCAGGACTCGACCTGACTGAGGAGCAGCGCGCGGCCATGCGCGAGCAGATGCAGGCCTGGCGCGCCGAGGGCGAACGCCCCGACCGGGCAGCCTGGCGCCAGGCGATGAGCGAAATCCTCACCCCGGAGCAGCAGGCCCTGTTGGCCGAGCGCCGCCAGGACAAGCGCGGCAAGCGCTATCGCAACCGCTGATCACAATGCCTGCTTGAAGCCAGGCAGTCACCAAAGCAAGAAGCGCGCGAAGACCGATTCGACGGACTTCGCGCGCTTTTGCGTTCGGCTTCTCGAAAAGCTTTTTTCGTCAGCAAGGACACAGTGACTCCCACGCTTTGCGCCGATAGGCCTTGCCAAATGGCGGCATGTGGCGTGGAGTATCATTCAGGGCATCGATCCTGTGTTCCGAGACAAGTGGTTAAACGTTCGACCAATACCGATCTGATTCACCGTGTCTTCGTACTTGTCTGGCTGCTGTGGTTGCCGGCCTCATCGGTGCCTGGCATGCCCATGGAGGCACGCCAGGCCGCACCGTTTCTACAGGTCTACAACCCTGAGGATTACCAGGCCCACGGCCAAAACTGGGATTTTCTCCAGCTTGACGATGGTCGCATGGTCATCGGCAATGGACGCGGTGTTCTGATTTATGATGGCGAGCGCTTCGAACACCTGGTGCCGACCGATGGCTTTTCTGCCATTCGCCTGGAGCGCACAGCCCAGGGACGGCACTTTGTCATTTCCGGCATCAGTGTCGGTGAGCTGGTTGAGTCCCCCGATACAGGCTTCGAATTCGTCGAAATCTTCAGATTCGACGAACAGGACAACCCCCGGACCGGCTTAAGCTCGGCGGTCATCGACGATCAGGTCTGGGTAATGACCACCCAGTCGTTGTTCTGCTTCTGCAACGATCGGTTCACACGCGTCATCCACGACCCGGCACGTCCTTTCAACCTGCTCCATGCCATTGGCGGCCGCCTGGTCGCCGGCCATCGCCGTCTGGGACTGGTCGAGGTAGTTGACGCTGAGCTGATTCCCATCATCCAGCACCCCCTGCTCGACGATACATCGGTCACACCGACGACCACACTGCCCGATGGCCGCATGCTGATGCTTGGCGGCAACCAGGGTGGACTGCTAGTCGGGCTGCACGATGGGGACTGGTTCACCAGCCAACTGTCCGATCATGCCAACTGGCAGGAAACATCGGATTACCTGGACGGCAGCCGCGTTCGGGCGCTTGAGGTGCTTGCCGATGGGCGAATTGCGGTGGCAACGACTGGTAGCGGCGTGTTCGTCTTTAGCGAGCAGGGCGAATTGGACGCGCGTATTGACCAGGTCAATGGCCTGCCGGTTGATACAGTACTCGGCCTGGGGCAGGATGCCGAAGGTGGACTATGGATCGCCATGACGGTCGGCTTTGCCCGTGCTGAAATTCATCAAACCTGGCGCCGGCTTGATGAGCGCCATAACCTGCGCAGCACCACTCACGGTCTATCGCGCGTCAACGGACAGCTTTGGGCGGCCACCAGCGCCGGCGTCTGGCGCATGAGTGGGCGTCGCTTCGAAGCCGTTCCGGAACTCGATACGCAGGCCTGGTTTGCGCACGCGCTAACGTCCGCAGACGATGAAGCCAGCGCCCTGGTGGGCACCAGCACCGGCCTTTATCACTGGACTGAACAGGTCACTGAGCTCCTGATTGACGATGACAGCGCGTTTGCGATGACCTCCCTCGGGCCAACGCACTGGCTGGTCGGCGGCAACTATGGCCTGGTCAGTGTCTGTCGGTCCGACAACCAGTGGCAACTCCGACGCCTGCCCGAGAACGAGGCCACCATTCGCAGTCTGGTCACGACCGACTCAGGCACGGTCTGGGCCGGCAGTCTCGATGGTGCCGCGTTTCAGGTCAAAGGGCTGGTCGCCGACTGCGCGGACTCACTGGACGCGATTGAGGTCAACCGCTTTGCCCAGGACAGAGGATTGCCGGAAAGCAACTACGTGGAGGTCTACCTTGTCGATGGGCAGGTCCGCTTCGGTACCCGCTTTGGCATTCTGCGCCTGGACGAAAGCGGACAACAGCTGGTGCCGGATGATCACTTTGAACCGCGCCTTCATGACGGGACCCACGGCTGGTACAAAATCGCACAGGACCGGCACGGTCGAATTCATGCCCAGATACTGAAGGGGGAGCAGCGCTGGGGTGAAGTGCTGGCCCGCGACGAAGACGGCATTTTTCGCGCCTTGCCCGGCGCACTCTCCCGCCTGCCAAGTTCACAGGCCGAGGGCTACCTGGTCGAAGCCAACGGCCTTTGGCTGCACGGTCATCGCAGCCTGGAATTCACCACCAACCCGCTGGCAGCGCTGGCAGAACCGACGCTCGCCCCCCGTATCCACGTCATGGCAGACTCGGATGGTCCCGTACTCAGGGTCGGTGAACACATCATCCCCAGGGATCGCAGCTCGCTTTCGTTCCGGTTCTCGCTGCCCATGTTTGATTTTCCGGAGGGTCGCCGCTGGCGCAGCCGTTTGGTCGGATTCGACCAGGACTGGTCACCTTGGACCGAGCTTGCCTTTCGCGAATATACGAACCTGCCCGGCGGCCGCTATCAGCTCGATGTTCAGGCCCGTGACGGTCTCGGGCAGTTATCCCCGGTGTCTAGCCTCTCCTTCGAGATCGCCCAGCCTTGGTACATTTCGCCGTGGGCCCTGACCACCTGGGCCCTGCTGGCCTTGGGCTTGCTGGCACTGACCGCCCAGCTGGCTCGTGCCCGCCAGGCTGCGCGTAATCGGCAACTGGAGCAGGTTATTGCGCAACGCACCGAAGAAATTCGGCAGCAGCGCGATCGGCTCGCCACCATGGCCTACCAGGATCCTCTGACCGGGCTGGCCAATCGCCGCGCCATGTATCGCCAGCTCGACGCTGCCTGGCTTGCCGCCGCCGAGCACAGTCAACCCCTTGCACTGCTGGCCAGCGATCTGAATGATTTCAAGCAGACCAACGACCGCTTTGGGCATCCAGCCGGCGACCTGGTCCTGCAGCGGCTGGCTGAAGTGCTGCGCTCGAGTGTGGAGGCTGGAGACCAGCTGTTCCGAATCGGCGGCGATGAGTTCATCATTCTCAGCGAGCGCGTGGAGATCGACCATCTGATGAGCATGGCCAGACAACTAGCAACCAGCGTTGAAGACTGTCGCTTCGACGACATCGCAGCCGGTATACGCGCCGGCATCAGTATTGGCGTGGTGGCACGGGCCGGGACAGACTCCTGGCAGTCGGCCCTGGAACTGGTCGATAGGGCACTCTATCGCGCCAAACGAGCTGGCAACAGCAATATCGCCGTGATCAAAGACGATGGTTCGATCAGCCTGGTCAGAACCTGACCGATTTGGACCAATCGCGATCCAGGCGCTGCAATTCCGAGCCGGCACGAAATCAAGGCCATGCCGCATCCGGTCATGCGACCGAGGTGCTGGGCTACGCGGGCTCTGTCCGAAACACCAGGGATATTGACCACCAAGGATCTTTACTTTCGTGAATTGTGAAACAGCCCGCTGGAATCGAACTTCATGTCTCTGACCCGTGCCGCCACGCTGGCTGCAACATTGGGCTTTGCGGCCTGCAATGTCTGCCTAGCCGGCGCCGACTGGGATTGGGGTGGCGATGCGCGCCTGGGCTATCTGGCGAACTGGAGCGAACAGCGGGACGGTGAGCGCGACAGCAACGACCATTTCCAGATGCGCCTGAGACTTCGGGTAGCCAGTCCGGCGGATCGGGCCTGGCAGCTCAATACCGGCGTGGCCGGCAGTTTCGCCAGCGACCAGGACGGATTTGACTTCTACGTGCGCCGCTATCGCCCCAACCGGACGGGAGTGAATGCGGGCGATGCGACGGTCGATACCTTCAATCTTCTCTATCGGCATGTCGACAGCGGCACCACCCTGCGGATTGGTCGGTTTGCGACTTCATTCACCCTGCCGATCGTTCCCGGCAAGAGCCTGATCCGCAACGACGCATCCAACTTCAACATCGGCTGGACCGATGGGGTGTATCTGCAAACGCCGCTGAATGAAG
>SKKV01000083.1 GCA_007123575.1 Wenzhouxiangella sp. | reverse complement strand
TGCAGACTTTCTTCGCCGGACAGCCCATGTTGATGTCGATGATATCGGCGCCCAGCGCTGCATTATGGCGGGCCGCCTCGGCCATGCGCGCGGGATCGGCGCCGGCAATCTGCACGCTGACTGGCTCGGGTTCGCCGACATGATCCATGCGCTTGCGCGATTTGCGCGTATGCCAGAGACTGGCGTCGGCCGTGGTCATCTCCGAAACCGCCAGTCCGGCCCCCAAGCGCTTGCATAGCAGGCGGAACGGTTTGTCGGTGACGCCGGCCATGGGCGCGAGGCCAATGGCAGGTTCGATTAGGTGAGGGCCGATGCGCATGGCCAGAGTCGATTTTCAAAGGGTAACCGGGGCAGGCAAACAGTTTAGCCGATGCTGAAGGTAAGCGCGCTCACCTTCGGTCAGAGCGGTGTATCATCGGGTCGTTGGCGCCACGATACGTGCAGTTGCTGGCAATTCGAAATCAAACGAGAGGCAAGTCATGGCTGAACAACCTGAACGGCGTCGCTTTCATCGTTTTCCGTTTGACGCGGACTGCACCCTGGATTTTGGCAGCGCCGGAGAACATGACTGCGAACTGCTGGATCTGTCTTTGAATGGGGCCTTGGTCCGCATGCCTGAGCCCACCCTAAGCGATCATGTTGATGGGCAGCCAGCCAAGGCGGGATCGCTCCGCCTCCATGTCAGCGGCCTGGTGCGGGGAGATCAGGCTGAAATGGACATGATGGTTCAGGTGGTTCGGGTGGAAAACGATACCTTGGCCTGCCGTTTCGTGGCTGTAGAGGCGGAAAGTTTCGTGGTTTTGAAAACCCTGGTGGTCGCCAACCTGGGAGATGCTGGCCTGCTTGATCGCGAGTTGAGCCAGCTTGACTACTGGCCGGGGCTGTCCATCGCGCCCAGTTCCCGATCCGGCCTGAACCAGCCGGACATGACCTGATTCAGCTCGTCCAGGCCCTGGCCGGAACTCGCCGAGAAAACCTGAACGCCAACCTCTTCGGCAATCATTCGCCGAACCTGCAAGAACGCGTCCTTTTGTTTGCCCCTACCGAGCTTATCGGCCTTGGTTAGCACCAGGTGCAGGGGCAGACCGCGGCTGCCGGCCCACTCGATCAATTCAACGTCCAGATCTTTGAGCGGGTGGCGAATATCCATCACCACGACCAACCCGGCCAGCGCCTGGCGACGGTCCAGGTAGGTCTGGATCAAGCCGCGCCAGTGCCGCTTCAAGTCGCCGCTGACCTTGGCATAGCCGTAGCCGGGGAGATCAACCAGGTGACGCAATGGATCGAGCCGGAAAAACACGAGCTGGCGGGTGCGACCCGGTGTGCGACTGGTCTTGGCCAGGTTATTTTGCCGGCACAGTCGATTGATGAGGCTGGACTTGCCGGCGTTGGAGCGCCCGGCAATCGCCACCTCGATACCCGCGTCAGGGGGAAGCTGTGACAGGTTGTGGATGCTGTCGATGTATTGTGCACGGTGCAGCAACGATACAATATCGGTCACGGGCTGGCGTCGACGATGATCAGCAGCGATAATATCAGGTTTGAATCGAACGACCTTGCGAAACGGAGTGAAGCGGAAAATGGCTCGAATCGTGGTGATGCTTATGGCCCTGGCGCCGGTGTTTGCGATGGCGGTTGGTGACCCTGAAGCCGGGGAGCAGAAAGCGGCCTCATGTGCGGCCTGTCACGGCTCGGACGGCAACAGTGCCGTATCGGCTTGGCCGAAGATTGCCGGTCAGCATGCCGACTACGCGGCCCGCCAGACGCGACTAGTGCGAGACGGCAGGCGAGATGTGCCGGAAATGATTCCGTTCGTCATGAACTTGAGCGACCAGGATATCGCCGATATCGCGGCCTTTTACGAGCAGCAGGCGCTGGAACCGGGCGTGGCCGATGATGATCTGGTGGCGTTAGGGCGCCGGATTTACCACGATGGCAATCGCGAAACGGGGGTGCCGGCGTGCGCGGCCTGCCATGGTCCGGCCGGCGAAGGAATTTTCGGCGCCCATTACCCGGTTGTGCGAGCCCAACACGCCGACTATTCGGCTGATCGCCTGCGCCGTTACCGGGCCGGCGAACATAATGGCGACGACGACATGTACAGTCTGATGATGGTTGGCGTTGCAGCGCGCCTGACCGACGAGGAAATTGAAGCCGTCAGCTCCTACATGGAAGGGTTGCACGTGGCCCGGTGGCCAACGGTTGGTCGGAACTGATAGTGCTGGCGACGGTCTTTAGCCTTGTCCTCACGAACAACCGGAATAGATCCGAGATGAAATTGATAGCAGCCCTTGTCGGCCTTGTTGCGCTGATTTCCCTGCCAGTGTCCGCGGCTACCTTTGAGGAAGGCCAGCACTACCAGCGCATTGGTACGCCTGTTTCTGCCCCGACCGACCGGGTCGAGGTGATTGAGGCATTCGCCTATCCGTGTCCGGCCTGCCGCAGCTTCTTGCCGATTATCAAGCGCTGGGAGCATGATGCACCGGATTACGTTGAGTTTTCGCGCCTGCCGATCGCATTGCAGCGGGGCTGGGATCTATTTGCCCGCGCCTACTACACCGCTCAGGTGCTCGGTCTCGGTGATGAGGCGCATGAAGGCGTATTCAAGGCGATGCATGACGAACGTCGCCAGATTCGCAACTTCGAAGACATTGCCGGTATTTACGCAGATTTTGGCATCGATGTTCAAACCTTCTTGAGCACGGCTCAGTCTTTTGCCGTTGAATCGCAAATGGGCCGCAATCGCACTCAGGTTGGTCGGTTTGGTATTCGCGGCACGCCGACCATGGTTGTTCAGGGCAAGTGGCGTGTCAGCCCCGGTGATTTCGACAGCTACCAGAATATGCTTGCCGCAGTCGATTATCTGGTCGCCCGAGAGGCCGAGGCTTTGGGCCTGGTCGGTGACGGTGCAGACGATAGCGCGGCGGCCGAATCCGAGGCGGCGTCGGAGTAAGAGTGCCGGCTGCTGAATCAAGGGACAGCGTGGCACCGGGTAAACACCAGCTCAAGCTGCTCAGTTACAACATCCAGGCCGGCACTACAACGGGCAAATACAGGGACTACCTGACATCCAGTTGGCGCCAGGTATTGCCGAACAACCAGCGCATCGCCAACCTGGATGCCATTGCCGATCTGGTCGCTGAATACGATATCGTGGCCTTGCAGGAAGTGGATTGCGGCAGTTTGCGGTCAGGCTTTCTGAACCAGGCCAAATATCTCGCCACGCACGCAGCGTTCGAACACTGGAGTCACCAGGGTAATCGCAAGGTGGGCGTGCTGGCCCATGCCGGTAACGGGCTGCTAAGCCGCATTCGACCCAGCGCTATCGAAGAACACAAGTTGCCCGGTGCCATCCCCGGGCGCGGTGCCATGTTCGTGCGCTATGGTGAAGGCCCGCAGGCTCTGTGGCTGGTCATCTTGCATCTGGCCCTGGGGCGCAGGGCGCGCTCCCAGCAGCTACGCTACGTGGCCAGCCTGGTGCGGGACTATCCGAACGTGGTCGCGATGGGCGATTTGAATACTGGGCCGCGCTCGCGCGAGCTGCTGGAGTTTTGCGATCAGGCCGGCTTGATCATTCCAGACCAGGGCATTCTGACCTTCCCATCCTGGGACCCGCAGCGAGCCATCGACCATATCCTGGTGTCGCCGCGAATGAATATCGCCAGCCTGGAAGTGCTGCCGGTGACCTATTCAGACCACCGTCCCCTGGCGATGACGGTAAACCTCGATGGCGCCGTGGCGCTACCAGATCATCCGCGCCGCGACCAGCATCAGGACCACTCCAAAAACGCGCTTTAAGCGCTGCTGCGGCAAATGATGAGCCAGCGCAACCCCGGCTGGCGCGCCAACCATGCCAGCCAAGCCAATCAACACCAGCCCGGGCCCGTAAAAATAGCCCACACTCAACGAATGCTGCGCGCTGAACCCGCCCAGCAGCAGAAAGCCGAAGACACCGCCGAGCGCAATCGGCCAGCCGCAGGTCGAGGCAATAGCCACTGCGCGCACCATCGAATAACCATTCCGCGCCAGGTAGGGAACATTGAAGCTGCCACCGCCGATGCCAATCATGGCCGAGACCGCACCGATCAGCGGGCCCAACAGGAACCAGCCACGCGGCCAGGGCTGGCATTCGGCAACCGGCGTTGAGGTTGCCAACAGCATGCGCAGGCCGATCAGCGCGGCGATGAGGCCAAACACGCGGGCAAGCCAGGGGCCGGGCAATAATAGCGCCAGCCAGGCACCGGCCAGGGCGCCCACGGCAACCGCCGGTGCTAGTCTGCCGACGCAAGCCCAGTCTACGCCGCCGCGGCGGTCGTGAAACCAGATCGCGCTGGCCGAGGTCATCAGCATGGTGCCCAGAGAAGTGGCAACCGCCATCGGCACAGCCAGGTCGGGGCCGGCACCCTGTGCCAGGAGGATCCAGCTGAGCGCGGGAACGATCACCAACCCGCCGCCAATGCCGAGCAGGCCAGCCAGGACGCCGGCCAGCAAACCGATCAATAACAAGCTAATCAGGGTGAACAGCACTTGTCGGGCACGGTCAAAGCGCGAGAAATGATTCGGGAATACACAACTACATGATGGCACGGGTGGATGTTTGGCGCGGCGTGCTCTTTGGGCTGATGGCCTGCGGCGTAGCGGTCTTTTGTTCGCTGTCGGCGCAGGCCGCCGATCAAGTGCCCGAACGAGAGGCGCAACGCGCGCAGTTCAAGGCCGCCTGGGCGGCCGCCGGCCGTGGTGATCAGGCGACTGTCCTACAGGCCATCATCGACCTGCGCGACTACCCACTGACGCCTTTCCTTGAATTCGAGCTGATGCGCCAGCGCATTGACCAGGTGCCTGAATCGGTAGTCGAGCAGTTCCTGGCCCGGCACCGTGACTGGAGCTTTGCCGGCACCCTCGAGCTGGCCTGGCTGCGCAGCCTGGCCCGACGCGGCGAGTACGAGGCCCTGTCCCGTTACGGCCGCGGTTCAACCAATGCCGAGGTTCGATGCCATTTGGCCCGTGCCGATCTGGCCGCCGGACGGACCGAGGAGTTGACCGCAGCGGTTGAGTCACTGTGGCTGGTCGGGCAGTCCCAGCACCGCGCCTGTGATCCTGTGTTTGCCTGGTGGCGTCGGCAAGGTCACCTGACACCGGAGCTTGCCTGGCAGCGCTTCCACCTGGCCCTGCGCGCAGGTGAAACCGGCCTGGCCCGTTACCTGCGCCGCTATCTCGACCAGGACAGACGCTTCTGGGCAGATCGCTGGATCAGCCTGCACACACAGCTCCATCCGACCCTGCGCGAGGTGCGGCGCTGGCAGGATCACGAACAGTCGCGCCTGATTGTTGAAACCGGCTTGCTTCGGCTGGCACGCTCTGACTGGGAGCGGGCCGAATCCAACTGGCGACTGCTACGCGATCGCTTTGCCTGGCCGTCGGATCAGCAGGGTCGGATTGAGCGCGAAATAGCCCTGTATCGCGCTGTTGCCCTGGATGCCGGGGCACTGGCTGCCATCGACGAGCTGAATCCGGACCTGATCGATCAGCAGATGCTGGAATGGCGAGTCCGTGCCAGCCTGGCAGTCGCTGATTGGCCCACGGTGCTGGATTCCATCTATGCCATGCCGCTGACCGAGCAGGCGCGCCCGCGCTGGCGCTACTGGCGCGGCCGGGCGCTGGCTGCACTGAACCGTCCTGATGCCGCTATCGCGTATGCCAGCCTGGCATCAGAGGCCAACTATTACGGCTTCCTGGCGGCCACACGCCTTGGCCACGATCTGACGGTTTGTAGTGAAGAACTGAAAGCAGACGGCGCTACCCAACGCCGCCTGATCCGCGATGCCGAGTTCGAGCGCGCGCTGGAGCTGTGGCAGGTCGGCTTGAGTATGCATGGCCGGCGAACCTGGCTGCGCGTGAGCCAGCGCTTGAGTCGGGAAGAGCTGCGCCAGGCCGCGTTGCTGGCGGCGGCTCATCAGTGGCATGATCGGGCCATTCATGGCCTGGCAAATGCTGGCAGCCTGCGTGCGTATCCGTGGCGTTTCCCGATGGTCGAAAAGCCCCGGGTCGAAGCGGCCGGCAAGCGCTGGAATGTTGACCCGGCCCTGGTCTACGGCTTGATGCGGGCTGAGTCGGCGATGCAGCCCGATGCCTTGTCGCCGGCCGGGGCGCGCGGTCTGCTGCAGTTGATGCCGGGAACGGCTGTTGCCGTGGCCCGTCGCCATGGTCTGCCGTATAACGGCCAGGGCGATCTGATGAACCCAGCGATCAATATCCCGCTAGGCATCGCCCACCTGGGCGAGCTGCAGACGCGCTATGACGAGGCCTGGATTGACGTGGCCGCAGCCTATAACGCCGGCATCAGCGCCCTGGCACGCTGGCGCAGCAGCCGGCCCGAAACAGAGCCCGACATCTGGCTGGAAACGCTGCCCTTTTTCGAGACCCGTGACTACGTGCCGCGGGTGCTGGCCTTTGCCACCCTCTATGAGTGGCTGATGCAGCGCCCGCCGCGCGTTTTGCGAGAAAATATCCTGCTGCAACAGGCGCTGGATGGCCAGGGTTTTACCTGCACGCCCTGACGGTACAATGAAAGACAAATCTTGCCTGGCCGTCAACAGTGAGCAAAAAGCAGATATTCATCCTCGGAGGTTCCGGCTTTGTCGGCAGCCATCTGGTACGTCGCCTGTCAGCCGATGGGCATCAGTTGACTGTGGCGACTCGCTATGCGCCAGCTGCCCGCCATCTGTCCATCGTGCCCGGAGTACGCATCCAGCAGTGCCGGCCCTACGACCTGGAATCCCTCACTGCTGCGGTCGAGGGCCATGATCTGGTCATCAATCTGGTCGGCATTCTCAACGAGCGCGGATTCAACGGCAAGGGCTTCCGTCGCGCCCATGTCGAGCTGGTCGAGAAAATCATGATCGCCTGCGAGGCGGCACGGGTGCCGCAGATGATCCAGATGAGCTCGATCAACGCCGGCGAAGGCCGCAGCCATTACCTGGTCACGCGCGGACAGGCCGAGGAAATGGTGCGCCATGCCAACGCCAGCGGGCTGCTGGATACCGCGATCTTTCGGCCATCAACCATATTTGGCCCGGACGACAGTTTCCTCAACCGGTTCGCCACCTTGCTCAAGATTTCGCCGGTGCTGCCGTTGGCCCGGCCCAACGCGCGCTTTGCACCGGTGTATGTCGGTGACGTTGTCGAAGCGTTCGCGCGCGTGATCGCCGCCAAGGAGCTGGGCGGAGAGATTTACGAGCTTTGTGGCCGAGAGGTCTGGAGCCTGAAAGAGCTGGTGATTTGGCTGCGTAATCAGCTTGGTCTGAAGCGCGCGGTCGTTGGCCTGCCCGACGCGCTGGGTAAACTGCAGGGCATGGCCTTCAACCTGGTGCCCGGCAAGCCGTTTTCCAGCGACAATTTCAAGTCGTTGTTGCTCGACAGTGTCTGTGCTGACAATGGTTTCCTGCGCCTGGATATCCAGCCGTGGGGCATGGGCGAGCTGGCGCCAACCTGGCTTGGCGGCAACGGCAGCAAGGACAAGCTGCATCCGAGCCGCAGCCGGCGTGACTAAAGCGGAAACTGATCGTCTGCTGGATAGACTCGAGGTCTACCAGGTCGGCGGTTCGGTACGCGATAGCTTGCTCGGACTGCCGGCCCCCGATCGGGATTACGTGGTCGTTGGGGCAACGCCCGAGACAATGACCGAGCGCGGCTTTCGGCCGGTGGGGCGAGACTTTCCCGTCTTCCTGCATCCGCACACGCACGAGGAATACGCCCTGGCGCGGACCGAGCGCAAGGCAGGCCGTGGTTATCATGGCTTTGTCTTTCACACCGGCGCCGATGTCAGCCTGGAACAGGACCTGGCACGGCGCGACCTGACCGTCAACGCCATGGCCTTGACCCCGGACGGGCACCTGATCGATCCACTCAACGGTCTACTTGACCTGCAGCAGGGCGTTCTGCGCCATATCAGCGAAGCGTTTCGCGAAGACCCGGTGCGCATCTTGCGCCTGGCCCGGTTTGCGACCCGCTTTGGCAATTTCGAGATTGCCGACAAAACCCTGGCGCTGTGCCGGCAGATGGTCGCTGATGGTGAAGTCGACCACCTGGTGCCGGAGCGGGTCTGGCAGGAAATGCAGCGCGCGCTGATGCATGACCAGCCCTCGCGATTTTTCGAGGTGCTGCGCTCGGTCGGCGCCTTGGCCGTCATCCTGCCCGAGGTGGATGCTCTGTTCGGCATCCCGCAGCCGGCCAAGTATCATCCGGAAATTGATACCGGCCGCCATACCTTGATGGTGCTGGACCAGGCGGCCCGCCTGCAGGCTCCCTTGTCGGTCCGATTTGCCTGTCTGGTGCATGATTTGGGCAAGGCGCTGACGCCAGAAGCGGAGTGGCCGTCCCATCGCGGTCACGAAAAGCGCGGCCTGAAACCAATTGCGGAAGTCTGTCAGCGATTGGCGGTACCGGTGGCCTGCCGCGATCTGGCCCTGCGCGTTGGCGAATTCCACCTGCATTGCCACCGGGCGCTGACCCTGAAGCCGGCGACGGTCGAGCGTTTGTTTGGCCAGCTTGACGCCTGGCGTCGCCCCGAGCGCTTGCGGGGCTTCCTGCTGGCCTGCAAGGCCGACCTGCGTGGTCGCTTGGGGCGTGAAGATGATCCTTACATCCAGGCTGAATTTCTTGACCGGGCATACGCTGCATCAGCCGCGGTGGAGGCGCGACCATTCGTCGATCAGGGGCTCACCGGGCCGGCCATTGCCGGGGCGATGCGCCGCGAGCGAATCAAGCGGATTGCTCAGCTCCGCGCTGACTTTCCGGTGCCGCCTCCCGCATAAGCAGTTCCGGCTCCAAAAGCGCCCGACGATAGGTCTTGGCCGGGCGCGGTTTGCCCATCAGGAACCCCTGGATAACATCCACCCGGCACTGGATCAGGTAGCCAAGTTGTTGACGCGTCTCCACGCCCTCGGCCAGCACCGTCATGCCGAGGCTGTGAATCAGGTCAACCACGGCTCGTGTCATGGCGCGTTCGTGGTGGTCGCGCTCCAGGTTGACGATGAAACTTCGATCCAGCTTGACATAGTCGACCTGCAGTCGCCGCAAGTGGGCCAGGGAGCTATAGCCTGTGCCGAAGTCATCCAGACAGATTTTGCAGCCTAGTTCGCGCAGCTGGTAGAGGGTATTGAGACCCGCTTCGAAATCCTGCATGGCTGTGCTTTCTGTGATCTCAAGATGCAAATCTTTTGGATTCACTTTCATGTCGCTGCACATCTTGGCCAGCTTGCCCGCCAGGTCGGGTTGCTGAAAGCGCTGGGCGGACAGGTTGACCGAAACAGTGACCGTCGGCACGGCCAGGTCGTTTTGCCATGTCCTGAGCTGGCTCAGTGCCTGGAAAAGAATCTGGTCTTCCAGTTCATCGAGAATGCCCATGCGCACCGCCTGTTGCAGGAATGTGCCGGGGGTCAGTACGCCGCGCTGGGGGTGGTTCCAGCGTAACAGCGTTTCAAACCCCGTAATCTGACGCCGACGGATGCTGACCAGCGGCTGAAAGTAAAGCTCGAACTGTTTTTCGCGGACCCCGGTCCTGAGTTCTTGTTCAAGCTTGATCAGATTGTGTGGTTCGCTACCGGCTTGCCCACCTTGATGGATGACCAGCGGTTTGCCGGTGGCGACGGCCTGCATCTGGGCATGTTGGGCCAGATCAATCAGGGCAACCGCATCAATCTGGTCGTCAGGTGCCAGGCACAAACCGGCGCTGAGCGTGAGGAAAAACTCCTGGCCGTGGTGAACCATCGGTTCAGGAGCGGTCGGCAGCACTTGCTCGCACTTTTCGATGGCCCGTTGTCGACTGCCCATATTGGGCATGACGATAATGAAGTCACGTTCTCCGGCTCGGCCCAGGAACGCATCGACGGGCAACCGCTTTTTCAACCGCTCGGCGAGGTTGCGCATCATGCGGTCGGTTTCATGCCACCCCAGAGCCTGGCTGATGACCTTGAAACGCTGGACACTGACCGCCAGAACCGCTACCCGGTTGCGTTTCCGCGTAGCCGAGCTGACCTCCGAGGCAAGCTGGTCCTGCAGCTGGCGTCGGTTCGGCAGGCCTGTGGCTGGGTCATGCATGCGGAAATGTACCAGGCGCTGCTGCGCGCTTTCTGCCTTGCTGCGTGCTTGTACAGCACGTCTGCGCTCGATTTCCAGTAGCCAGATGACGATGCTGTAGCCGATCAAGACTTGCAGCACAAAGCCGATCAGGCCAAGGTAGCGGGCATGGGTCAGCAAAACATTGTTCAAGGTCATCCAGACGCTGATCCCGCTGACGTAAATCATGAACAGGGCATAAGCAGAGAAGGTCAGTGGCACCAGGCGGGCGCTTAGCATGCCGGTCGGCTTCAGCGACCGCCACAGCATCATCGCGGTGACGGCGAAGGCGATGCCGGTGACCGCGTGCAGCAGGGAGAAACGAACCAGGTTTCGCAGCACCGCGGCATCGGCTGCAAAAGGGGCGATCAGCGTACTGGCCATGCCAACACCAGCCATCAGCGCCACCAGGGTAAGATTCGTGGTAGCTGGCACTGGCCGCTCGGTCACCGCCTCCCACGCCCCCATGATCAGCCAGAGTACGTGCAGGTAGGCCATGGCCAGCGAAAACATGGACAGGGCCAGGCGCAAGCTGGGGTCGAAGTTACCAACGGTCAGCCATCCGGTAATGAAAGCCGCTGTCGCCAGGTACAGCGACATGGCCAGGCAGCTCAGGGCCCAGTGCCGCAGAAAATCGTGCTTGAAGGCGAACAGAAAGGAAAGCAGCAGGGCAGCCAGGATCAGACTGAAAACCGACTGGGCGATCTGAACCGCGGTAATTATTTCGATCGCCTGCACGGGCCGGTGCCCTCCTTGAATCCATGACCTCAGAGCTACTCACCCTGATCGAAACGCCATGCCTCCCCAGCTTCCACCCATTACTACATTACCCGATCCGAGGTCGGTTGTCGCCACCCAATGGAGCAACAAATCTATGCTTGTAGGGGGCACTATTGAGAAAATGCATGGTCATATCTACGATGATTGTCAGGTTGACAAAGGGCGCACGCGGCGCCGCTAAACTGCGTCCGTTTGGAGAGGAGATTCGTCCGTGCCGTTAACCCGCCTGGGACTGGGCAATCCGGTTGCCGTTGCCGTTGGCTGTATCTTGCTCGTCATTTTCGGGTTGATCAGTCTGTCGCGTCTGCCGGTGCAAATGACACCCAATATCGACCGCCCGTCCATCACGGTCTCCACTGGCTGGCGGGCAGCGTCCCCGGCCGAGATCGAATCCGAGATCATCGAGCCGCAGGAAAACCAGCTGCGCGACGTACCCGGCTTGCAGCGGATGCAGTCCAGCGCCAGCCAGGGGCGTGGCTCGATCACGCTTGAGTTTGGGGTGGACGCTGACATCAACCGAGCCCTGATCGAGGTCATCAATCGCCTCAACCAAGTCCAGCGCTATCCAGCCGATGCTTCCGAGCCCACGGTGCGGGTCGGCTCGGATCAGTTTGGCGACACCATCGCCTGGTTCTCGATTCGACCGTTGCCGGGCAATGACCGTCCGATCATCGAATATCAGGATTTCGTCGAGGAAATCATCAAGGAGCGCCTTGAACGTATCCCGGGGGTGTCTTCAGCCAATCCACGCGGCGGCCGGCCTTTTGAAGTTCGCATTACCTTTGATCCTTTTCGGGCAGCGGCGATCGGTGTTGATCTGACCCGGATCGGCCAGCGACTGGGACAGAATGCGGACGTGTCCGGCGGTTTCCAGGAGGTCGGACGACGCCAGTACACCCTGCGTTTTGCCGGTCAATATCAGATTGCCGATCTCCAGAATCTGGTTCTGGACTGGCGCGATGGTCGCCCGGTGTTCCTTGGAGATGTTGCAAACGTCGAAAGGGTCATGCGTGACAACACCGGGGTCATGACCCAGAACGCAGGCCCGTCGATATCCATGAACGTGATCGCAGAGCCTGGCGTCAACGTACTCGAGGTGATGGCCCAACTCCGCACCACCGTCGCTGATCTCGAGGAGTCGCACCTGCGACCGGCCGGTCTTTACATCGTGCAGGTGACCGACGACACGATCTATATTCGTCAATCCGTTCGCATGGTTGCCACCAACCTGTTGCTGGGGATGAGCCTGGCCATCATGGTGCTGTGGTTCTTCTTCCGCAAGCTGCGCGCGACCCTGATGGTAGCGCTGGCGATTCCGCTGTGTCTGTGTTTTTCCTTCATGGTCCTCGACGGCGTTGGGCGCACTCTCAATGTCATTTCCCTTGCGGGTTTGGCGTTTGCGACCGGGATGGTGCTTGACGCTGCCATTGTGGTGCTGGAAAACATTGTCCGACAGCGGGAAATGGGCCGAGAACCCATGGAAGCGTCCGACCGCGGCACCAGCCAGGTCTGGGGCGCCTTGCTGGCCTCGACCGCCACTACGGTCGCCATTTTCCTGCCGGTGATCTTTCTTCAGGATGAAGCTGGCCAGCTCTTCGCTGACCTGGCGGTGGTCATCGCCGCAGCCATCGTCTGCTCGCTGCTGGTGGCTATTGTTGTGCTGCCCGCGGCCAGCTATCGCCTGTTGGGCGAAGCGCGTCTGGTCGACCGCCACCAGAAATGGTGGCAGCAGGCCACCGGAGTGGTCATGCGTCTGACCGATACGCCGCGCCGGCGCTGGAGCTGGATTGCCGGGCTGACCACGGTTCCGGTACTGGTCGCCCTGCTGCTGCTGCCGCCGGCCGACTATCTGCCTGAAGGTCAGCGCAACTTCATCTTCGGGTTCATCCAGACTCCGCCCGGAATCGGGCCGGGAACAGCCGAGCGCGAGCTGATCGATGTCATCAACCAGCGCATGTTGCCGTACATCGAAGGCGAGAAAGAGCCGCGCATTTTCAATGCATTTTTAGGTTTCTTCGGCAGCGGAGCTTTCATGGGAGTGAGGGCTGAGAACGACAACGAAGTCGATCAGTTGCTGGAAGTGGTCAATCGCGAGTTTCTCGTGGATCTGCCGGATACGGTGGGTTTTGCCAACCGCTCGCCGATTTTCGGCGGTCGCGGTGGGCGCCGGATTGACGTCGACCTACAGGCAGCAGACTTCGAGGACCTGCTCGATGCCGGGCAAGTTGGCTTCGCGGCGATACGCCAGGCCATGCCGCAGGCCAGCGTTCGGCCGCAGCCGGGCCTGGATCTGTCTGAACCTGAACTGCGGCTGGTGCCCGACGATCGCCGCATCGCCGAGTTGGGTTGGACACGTAACGATGTTGCAACGCTGATTCGCGCCCTAGGCAACGGCGCCTTCCTGGGTGATTATTTCGACGGTGACCGCCGCCTGGACGTGATTCTGCGCGGCGAGCGCTGGCTGACGCCTGAGGAGTTGATGGCGATGCCGGTCTCGACCCCATCCGGCAGGATTGCCACCCTGGGCGAGCTGACTCGCCTGGAGCAGACCGCCGGCCCCAATCAGATTCGCCGTATCGACCGGCGCCGAACGCTGACGTTGCAGGTCACCCCGCCCACAGGCATGCCGATGGAGACGGCGATCGAAATCCTTCAGGCCGAGGTTGAACCGCAGATCCGCGCTGTCCTGCCCTCCGACGGGGTGATCACCTACCGTGGTACGGCTGAGGCGCTGGGTGAGACCCTGCGCAACCTGGCCGGCAGTTTTGTCTTGGCCATCATCATTCTTTATCTGCTGATTTCGGCCCTGTTTCGATCATTCCGGGATTCGGTGCTGGTGCTTTTGACCATCCCCATGGCCACCGTCGGCGGCATTCTTGCGTTGCGCCTGGTGGGTGCGGTCACCGGCCAGGCCATGGATATGCTGACCATGATCGGGTTCGTGATTCTGCTTGGCCTGGTGGTCAACAACGCCATTCTGCTGGTCTACCGGGCCCGCGACGGCGAGCGCGAAGGTATGGGCCGCAGGGATGCCGTCGAGCAGGCGGTGCGCCTGCGTCTGCGTCCGATCTTGATGAGCACGTTTACCAGTCTGTTCGGCATGCTGCCGTTGTTGCTGTTGCCGGGTGCCGGTACCGAACTTTACCGCGGCCTGGCGGCGGTGATTGTCGGCGGTATGGCGCTGTCAACCCTGTTTACCCTGATCCTGCTGCCCAGCCTGCTGCGGGTCAACGAAGAAGAGGTCCCCTCAGCCAGTGGCGAGGTGGTGCCGGCATGAGGAGCCTAGTAATGAATCGTTTCAAAGTCCTGGCGGCGGTTTCCATGCTGGCCGCGGTCGCCAACGTCCATGCGCAGTGGGGCGGGGCGTCGCTTGTTGAAATCGGTGAGGCCCGGTTCACGGCGATGTCGCCGACCATGCAGGTGGCCGGCACGGTGGTGTCGCGTTCCGATGCGTTCCTGTCGGCCGAGGTCGAGGGGCGCCTGGTCAGCGTCGCCGACGTCGGTACCCGCGTCGACGAAGGTGACGTGATTGCCCGAATCGAAGACACCAACCTGCGCCTGCGCGCTCAAGAGCTGGCTGCCGAAGTGGCCCGAGCGACGGCGCGGCTGAATTTTCTCGAGGCCGAGCTGGTGCGCTTCGAACGCTTGGCCGAAACCAATCTGGCCGCTGCCAGCCAGATCGAGCAAACTCGTTCCGAGCGCGATATCGCCGCCTCTGACCTGGCCGTGGTCAACAGCCGCTTAAGCCAGGTTGAAGATCAGCTCGAACGCACCGAGATTCGGGCCCCGTTCCCGGGGGTGGTCGCCGAGCGGCAGACCCAGGCAGGTGAGCGCGTGTCGACCGGCACGCGGGTCGTGCGCCTGGTCAACCCGGAGCGACTCGAAGTGGTTGCGCGTGCGCCGTTGAACTATTATCGCTATGTCCGGCCAGGCGATGAGCTGGCGATTACGGCAGGCCTTGATGAGGCTTACCAGGTGCCGGTCAGGACCGTGGTCAGTGTCGGCGATGAGTCGCGCCATGTTTTCGAGCTCAGGCTGGACGTGGATGTTTCTTTACCGGTAGGCCAGACCGTGCGGGTGACCATTCCGACCGCCGATGTGCGCGAGGTGCTGGCGGTGCCGCGCGACGCACTGGTGCTGCGCGGTGACGGCATTGCCGTATTCATTGTTGACGACGAAAACAAGGCCCGGCGCATTCGCGTCACCACCGGTATCGGTGCGGGCGAGTGGATCGAAGTGCGTGGACCGATTCAGGCCGGCGACAAGGTCGTGGTCCGCGGCAACGAGCGCCTGCGTCCGGGTCAGGAAGTGACGGTGCGCGGCTGATCAGCAGACTATAATCTGCCGATTGAACTCAGCAGGACTCGCATGACCTACTGCGTGGCCATCCGGCTTGAGGCCGGTCTGGTATTTTGTTCCGATTCGCGCACCAGCGCCGGCGTCGACGATGTCAGCGTGTATTCCAAGATGCACGTTTTTGACACCGCGCCCGATCGCTTTATGGTGTTGCTGTCGGCCGGCAATCTGGCCACCACCCAGGCCGTCACCACGCGCCTGGAACGAGACTTGGCCGGGGGCCAGCGCAATCTCAACAGCATTGGGCACCTGGATGAAATAGCTCGCTATGTGGGTGAGCTCAGCCAGTACGTACAGAGCGACTTCTCCGGCCAGTCGGAGCAGGCCAGCGGACTGATGGAGGCCTCGTTCATCCTCGGTGGTCAGATTCAGGGTCAGCCGCATGAAGCCTTCATGATCTACCCGCAGGGCAATTACATCGCTGCCTCGCGGGCCAAGCCCTTTCTGCAGATTGGTGAAACCAAGTACGGCAAGCCGATTCTCGATCGGATGATCAGTTCAGAAATTACCCTGGAGCGGGCCGGGCGCTGTGCCATGCTGTCGATGGATGCCTCGATGCGCTCAAACTTGAGCGTTGGCCCACCAATCGAACTGTTGCTTTACCAGGCCGACAGGTTGGCGCCGGTTCAGCGACTGTTGTATGACGCCGACAATCCCTACCTGAAAGCCTTGAGCGGTGCCTGGGCCGAGGGGCTGAATCGACTGTTTGCCGACTTGCCCAGGTTCGACTGGGAGTAGTTTGACTTCAGTCGGTAAACCCGCTATTGGCGATGATTTCGTCGATCAGGGCCAGCTTGTCGACAACCGGTGGCGACAGGACAAAGGGGTAAGGGTCGGGCTGATCCAGCGAGCGATTGAGCAGGTTGATATGGCCAGCCAGCCGAATCCAGTGGTCGATGCGTTCGCGCAAGTCCGCCTTCATGGACTCGACCGGCGCCAAGCCGATAGTTGCCGCGGTCTCCAGGGTGTCGTTGATTTGCAGCCAGTGAGCCCAGCACTCGGCCCAGTCTTCCCAGGGGTGTGAGCTGGCATAGGCGCTGACGAAGCGCAATTGCCAGTCCGGCATCGGCCCGTCATTGTAGAAGCGCTCCAGCGCCTGGCCATAGTTGATGCGCTCGTCGCCAAACAGCTCCCGAACCCGGCCCAGATAAGGGCTGCCCGCAACCAGCCTGTCCCAGTAATAGTGACCGCTTTCGTGCCGAAAATGGCCGAGCAGGGTGCGCTGGCTTTCGTTCATCTGGACGCGCATGCGCTCGCGCTCGACATCGTCGGCCTCGGCGATGTTGATCGTGATCAGGCCGTTGGCATGGCCGGTCATGACCGGGTTGTCGTTGATGTGGTCGCTGAACTCCAGTGTTTCTGTTTCCGGGTGGTCTTCCAGGAAAGCAAAGCCCAGGCCCGTGTCCGGATGGCTGCTGCGCGGGAACACCGGCAAATGCTGGCGGCGCAGATCGTAGACCAGGCGCCGCTTGCGCTGCTCGATGCGGATCCACAGGGTGCGGTTGCCGGGCTTGTCGAGATTGGGGATGACTTCGTTCAGGCGGCAGGCCTGACAGAAGGCGTCGGGCTCGTTGGCCGGCACCATCCAGTTGCAGGCGTCCTCGTGGCTGTAATTGTGGCAGGGTCGATACAGTCGGCCCTGCGCTTCCGGTGCCAGAGCGCGAAACAGATTGTCACCGGCCGGTTCCAGCGCCGACAGGGTCAGTACGTCAGGCAAAAAACCCAGCTTGCGACCGCAGGCCAGGCATTGGACGTTTTCGAAATAAAGCTGATTGCCGCAGTGGCAACGAAAGGTTTTCACTTCGGGAACCAGGTCTCGCGAATGGCCTTGTCGGTGGCGGCCAATTCTAACTGGAGCTGGTCCATCAGTTCAGTCAAAGGTCGGCCGCGCAATCCGGCCAGGCGGGTTTCGTGGAGCTTGCGCTCAAGCCGGGTAATGGTGCGCAGCGCGCGGTCATCGTCGCCGGGCAGGCCGGCCAACAGGTCTTCCAGAGCACGCAGGCAGAACATCACCGCGCGCGGGAACTGCTCGTCGCGCAGCAAAAATCGCAGCACGTCGTTGCCGTTGACCCGCATCCGCACGTGCCTGCGGTACATCTGGTAGCCGGTCAGTGACTTCAGCACGCTCATCCACTGAATGGACTCGAACGGCCCGAGTGCGTCGGGCGCCTCCGGCAGCAGATCATGGCCGCGCACTTCCAGCGTGCGCGTGGTCATGTCGGCCCGCTCCAGGTAGCGGCCGATCAGGATGAAGTCATAGGCATGGTCCTGGCTCATGCTACCGAGCAGGGTACCGGCCATTTGCTGGCAGTCGAGAATGACCTGGCGCAAGAATTCGTGCCGGCGGCGCTTGCCAATGGTGCCGACCAGCTGCTCGTTGCCGGACAGGTACAGCGCGTTCATCTGCTCCCAGA
>SKKV01000297.1 GCA_007123575.1 Wenzhouxiangella sp. | reverse complement strand
TCCTGGCGCTGTCTTCAGGCGGTAAAGACAGCATCTACATGGTTGATCGCCTGCTGGGCGACCCTGCCTGGCGCATTGTCAGCCTGGTAACCACAATCAACGAGCGTAACGGGCGCGTGGCCATGCACGGCACCTCGCGCGAGCTGATCATGGCTCAGTCTGATGCCATTGGGCTGCCGCTGTCTCTGGTGCCTTTGCCCGAGGATGGCGATAACGCCACCTACGAGCAGCGCCTGGCTGCAGAATTCAAGCAATGGCGCAAGCAGGGGGTCAGACATGTTGCCTGCGGCGATCTTTTTCTGGCCGATATTCGGCAGTGGCGCGAGGCCTTGTTTGCCCGGCTGGGTTTCGAGCCGGTGTTCCCGCTGTGGCAGGAGGCCACGCCAGCAATGGCTCGCGACCTGATTGCCAGGGGGTTTCGTGCCCGCTTAAGCTGTGTCGATACGCATTTGCTGGATCAGAACTTCCTTGGCCGTGAACTTGACCAAGACCTGCTGGCAGACTTGCCGGATGGCGTCGATCCCTGCGGCGAAAACGGCGAATTTCACAGCTTCGTCCACGACGGCCCAATCTTCAACAGCCCGCTGAACATCAGTACTGGTCAAACAGTACTGACGCACAACCGCTACGCCATGCTTGAGCTGCTCCGATCCCCTTAATCACCCTGCAAATTGCCAATTTTCTGTTTCAGGCGCTCAAGACGCTCATCATCCCAACCCGGTGCTTCGATCATGGCCTGCCAGGCATCGATGTAATGCTCGGTGGCATAGGCATGGCCATAGCCAATCGGCGCGACTTCGGCGGCGGCGATGTCGGCGGCCAGCTGCAGAAAAGTCACGATCGGATACCAGCGTAGCTTGGGCGAAACATCCGGCCCACGCTGGCCGCGCATCCAGGCCGGCTCGCGATACAAGGCGCTGGTGGAGAAGAAGCTGATCGGGTCGCTGGCGTACTGCAGGTAAACCACCCGAAAGGGTCCCCACGGCGCGGCGAAATCGTCCAGGCCGCCGTGCTGGTTGGCGAAGCGAATCACCGAGCCGTCGCGAAAGCGCGGCAGCCAGGCCGGTGAGCCGGGATTGCGCTGCTCGGTCGCCCACTGCCAGGTGTTGCTGCGAAACGGCGGGCCGCTCCACAAGGCACCGTCAATCGGATCGCCAACCAGGTCCCAGATATCCGCCGAACGCTGCGAGTTGAGCGCCCCCAGGCTCAGGCCATGCAGGTAGAGGCGGGGCCGGCTGTCGGCCGGCAGCTCGCGCCAGGTGCGATAAACCAGGTCGAACAAGATGCGCGCCGTCTCCTGCCCATATTCGGCTTGGGCCAGTAGCGACAGCCAGCTTGGCAGATAGGAATACTGCACGGCCACGCTGGCCACATTTCCGCCGACCAGGTATTCGAGGCTGCGAATGCCGCCGGGGTCAACCCAGCCGGTGCCGGTGGGCGTGATCACGACCAGATAATCGCGTTCAAAAGCACCCAGCCGTTCCATTTCCGCAAGCGCCAGGGCGGAGCGCTGCTCGATGCTTTCGCCGGAATTAAGGCCGACATAAATCCGAATCGGCTCCATGACGGGACCAGGACTGATCCTGGCCAACTCGTCCGTGCTGGGGGTTTGGGCAATAAAGCGACGGCCCTGGCGACCGAGATCATCCCAGGCCAGCAGCGAGGCTTCAGAGCCGGTGTGGCGGGGGTCGTTGGGCGGGTCGAGTTCGTCTTCGATCAAGAGGTCTAGTTGCTGGAACGAGGCATCGAAGCTGTTTAGAGCAAAACGGGCCAGGACGCCGGAAATCACGCCCCAGAACAGCAGCACCGCAACCAGCGCACCGATGACCAGCGAAATCCGCGTTGGTACCACCCGGTCAACCCGGTGAGCCACGCTGCGCTTGATGAACAGAAACAGGCGTGCTAGGGCCAGCAGAAACACGAACACCAGCGCGGCAATCAGGCCGACTGAGAATGGCCTTGCGGTTTCCACAGGCGGCATCATCATCAGCTCGCGCACGCTGTTCTGCCAGGCCGAGGCGCGAACCAGAAAGGCAATGGCCACCGTGACGCACAGCAACCAGGCAATGATCTTGGAGACCAGCAGCACCCGGTCACGCAGCTCGGGCAGCTCCATGAAATGCCACAGCCAGTGCAGGAAAACGCCTACCGCATAACCCGCTGCCAGGGCCACGCCCGACAGCAGCGCCTGCATCATGAACGGCCGCGGCACCAGGCTGGGCGACAGCGAGGTGGCAAAAAACAAGGTAGCCACCAGTAAACCGGTTGTCGACAGCGACAGTCGAAAGCGCTCCAGCGGTTCCAGCGGTGCGGTGCTTAGCGTCGGCTTGCTCAGCATGAGTGCCAGCCAGTCAACATGTCGCAAATAACGCCACTAGTCTGCAGGGTGGATGGAAGAAGCCGCTCTCTATCACAGTTCTGCATGCCCGAAAGTTTACACCGACCGGCTAAAGTGCCGTCAGCCTGCACAGCATGTCCACGCCTTCGATGATCCGTGGGGTGGGGCGGATCAGGACGCTTGGGTCGAGTTTGAGCAGTCGTTGGGCCGGGAATCCGCGCGCTTGCCAGGGGCTCGGCCGTGTCGGATTGCCGGATTCCTCGCTGACGATGATCCAGTCGGGCTGGCGGGCCAGGACGGCTTCCAGATCGACAACGGCGGCCTCGATATCCAGGTCAGAGAACAGATTTTCGAGCCCGCACAGGGCCAGCACTTCGTTGATGACATGACGACTGCCCAGAGTATAGAGCGGGCGGGAGGATACCTGGTAGAAAGCGCTGCCGCGCGGCTCGATCTCGGTTTCGCGGCGTTCGGTCAGCGCCTGTTCCAGGGTTTTGGCAGCAGCCTGACCAGAACTTGCGTCGCTGGCCAGCTCGGCCAGCTTGATTAGGGCGGCGGTGATGTCATCCAGGCTTCGGGTTTGAATCCAGGTCACCTCGACGCCCAGCGCTTCCAGTTGCCGGCCAACGGCTTGCGGCGTACCACCTTCCCAGGCCAGGGCCCGGGTGGCGCCGAGCACCATGATGGTTTCCATGTCGAAGCGGAAGGCATTGCCGATGCTGGGCAGTTCGGCCGCGTCCGGCGGGTAGTCGCTGTATTCGACCACGCCGACCAGCTTGTCGCCTAGACCTGCGCTGTAGGCCAGTTCAGTCAGGTGCGGGGCCAGGGTCACGATGCGTGCCTGCCCGGCCATGCTGGCGCTGGCGATGAGGAGCAGGCCGGCGGCCAGCCCCAGTGAGGAGATCAGCGCCGCTCGGGATCCTTTCTTCGGCGCGGTCACAGCGGCCAGATCCACATTAATAGCGGAATGCTCATGATCAGGATCAGGATTTCCAAGGGCAGGCCCATGCGCCAGTAGTCGCCGAAATGGTAGCCGCCGGCACCCATGACCAGGGTGTTGCTCTGATGACCAATCGGGGTCAGAAAGGCGCAGGAAGCGGCGATCGCAATCGCCATCAGGAAGGGATCGGGCGAAACGCCGGTCACATTGGCAATGGCAATGCCTATCGGCGCCATCACGACCACGGTAGCGGCGTTGTTGATGATGTCGGACAAGAACATGGTCACGATCATGACCAGGCCGAGCAAGGCCCAGATTGGCAGGGCGTCGGTGAGATTGACCAGCTGCTCGGCGATCAACAGGGTAGCGCCGGTGTTTTCCAGGGCCTGGCCGACCGGGATCAGGGCGCCCAGCAGCACAATGATGGGCCAGTCGATGGCGTTGTAGAGCTCGCGCGTTGAAAGAATGTTCAGCAGTACGTAGGCAATGATGGCACCGATAAAGGCAACCGCCGTTGGCAGAACGCCGGAGACGCCAAAGCCGATCGCCACGGCAAACACCAGCAGCGAGGTCAGCACGCGTCGCGGTGAGGTCAGCTGCAGGCCGCGCTCCGGCAGGGGCAGCAGGCTCAAGCGGCTCAAGGTTTCACTCAGGTCGACCTCGTCGCCGCGCATCAGCAGCACGTCGCCTTCCTGGATCTGCACGTCTTTCAGACGGCGCCGAATCGGTTTGCCCTGGCGGCCAATGGCCAACACGTGCAGGCGCTGCGCGGCCCAGCGCTCGAAGACGTGGACTGTACGCCCGGCAATGCGGGAACCCGGTGAGACCACCGCTTCCATCAACACCAGGTCGTTGGCTTCCATTTCCAGAATCTTGGCCGGGGTTTCCGAGGCCAGGGCGAGGCGGTGGTCGTCCAGGGCCGAGCGCAGATCGGCGGTGTCGGCCTTGACGATGAGCAGGTCGTCGGCCTTGATTTTCGCGGAGCGATCAATCCGGCTCAGGCGACCGGCGTCATTGAGTCGACCGGTCAGTTCGACGTCTTCGCCCAGCAGGCTCTGCATTTCCGCGTAGCGCTTGCCAATCAGCGGTGAGTCTTCCTCGATCTTGACCTCGGTGAAATAGTCATCGATTTCGAACAGCTGGTCGGGGCTGCGCTTGCCGCGTCGTTCCTTGGGCAACAGGCGCCAGCCGATCACCGAGACAAACAGCACGCCGACCAGGGCGACGGGCGCGCCCACCCAGGCGTAGTCGAACATGCCGAAGCTCTCACCCAGGGCCTCGGCCCGGTATTGGGCAATGAGAATGTTCGGTGGCGTGCCGATCATCGTCATCAGGCCGCCCAGCAACGAGCCAAACGCCAGCGGCATCAGCACGATGGCCGGTGAGCGATCGCGGCGCGCGCAGCTGGCCAGGGCCACCGGCAGCATCACCGCCATGGCCCCGACGTTGTTCATGAACGCCGAGGCCACGGCCACGACCAGGGTCATGGAGCCGATATGCAGCACCGGTGACACGCTCAAAGGGTCGAGCTTCTCGCCAATCAGCTCGACCACGCCCGAGTTCTTCAGGGCCTGGCTGATCACCAGCACGGCCGCGACCGTGATCACCGCTGGGTTACCAAAGCCAGAAATGGCCGTATTGAGATCGATCAGGCCCAGCAGGCAGACCGCAATCAGGGCCATGGCGGCAACCACGTCGTAGCGAAAGCGGCCCCAGATGAACATGCCCAGCGTGGCGGCCAGGACCAGGAAAGCCAGGATTTGGTCAAGTTGCATAGTTGCCCCGCAAAGCTACAGGTATTGGTGCTCGCCCGAACGGCTGGCGTCTGAGCGCAGCCAGACGCTACACTAGCAGCCCCGAATGCACAAGTTTGAAGTGTATGAGCCTGCAGGTCGCCATCGTTCTGATTGTACTGGCACTTGTTTTCTTGAGCTTCATCCGCGAGCGTTTCCCCCCCGACGTGACTGCCATGATTGGCGTGGCCGCGCTGCTGGTGGCCGGCATTCTCAGCCCGGTCGAACTGTTGGGATCATTCAGCAATCACGCGCCGATCACGATTGGTGCCATGTTCATCATCTCTGCGGCGCTGGAGAAAACCGGCGTCATCGATACCATGGGGCGGGTCGTTGGCCGGCTTAGCGGTGCCAGTTGGCTTCGGACCATGCTGGTCACCATGGTTTGCGTGATGGGCTTGAGTGCGTTCATGA
>SKKV01000034.1 GCA_007123575.1 Wenzhouxiangella sp. | reverse complement strand
TCGGTCGCCCGCTGTTGTAGTGCAGGTGCAGCGGAGTAAAGCCCGACCGCCGGGCCAGCTCAGCCGGCAGATCCGCACCCCCTTCCTCGGCTGGCGAGGACCAGCAGTGATGATTCAGGCACAGACCGTGAACGGCAATCAGCAAGCGCGATCGTGGTCGGGTAATCGACTGCGCGAGGTCGACCGACTCCAGTGACAGCGCTTGCCCCCGGTAACGCAGGCGCATGGGGATGGCCAGCGGGTTGGACGTGGCCTCCAGATGATCGCCGACCACCCCGTTGATCACCGACAACATTCGCTCGCGAGGAGCGCTGGATGATTCTTGTTCGGGTGCTCTCAGCAGGTGGCGTCCGGCCAGGTCCAGCGAACCGCCGACCAGGCCAGTGACGCCATGGATGGAGCGATAGACCAGCCCGGTAATGCCACGCGTGCGGCCGCTGGAAGATCGCCCGATCGGCGCCGACACCCTGGCGATGGTGCGGTGCATTTGCTCGACCAGGTCCGTGGTCCCGGCCACGGCGTGCACGGCCAGGCGACTGAGACCGTAAAGATCGATAGCATTCAATGATCTCGTCATGAAAGGGCCTCCACAGCGGCGCAAGCTCGATCATACGCCTATCCTGGTCGTTCAGGAATTACTATTGGATGCCTTCACACATACGAGAAGGAGCTCCCGCAATGAAAACCCTGATCATTGGCATGCTGTTGTTGCTGGTCTGGCCGGCCAATGCGGCCTCCACCGATGATGAAGCCGCGCTGAGCGCTTTACTGGACGAGTTTCTGGCTGGCGCCACGGCCAACGATCACGACGTGCATGAGCGCTTCTGGGCAGATGACCTGATTTACACCAGCGCCGCCGGGCTGCGCTTTGGCAAGTCCGACATCCTGTCAGGCCTCGGCGAGGCCGAGCCGGACGCCGACGGCCCGGTCTACTCGGCCGATCAGTTCCAGGCGCGCGTGGGTGAAGAAACGGCCGTCATCACCTTCCGCCTGGTGGCCACTGACACTACCGGCGAAGCAACGTATTTCTTCAACACCGGCGTCTTCCGACGCAGCGAAGGCCAGTGGCAGGCCTTCACCTGGCAGGCCACGCGGGCGGCCGTAGCCGACGACCCGGAAGCGGATTGATTCAGAACTCGTAGCCCACGCTCAGTCGGAAATCGCGCCCCGGCTCCTGGGTGGCAAAGCCGTTTTGGGTAAACGTGGAATGGCGCGCGTACTCGCGATCACCCAGGTTGAGCACGGCCAAGCGCACATCAAGCCTGGGGACCGCCTCAGGCCGCCAGCTGGCAAAAATGTCGTGGGTGCTGTAGCCGGCGCGAGGAATGAATACGATCTGGTCTTCCTGAACCGAGGACAAGCGACGGACGCCAGTCAATGTATAACCTACTTCAATCGTCGGCCGGATTTCGTAGCTGAGATTGAGTACGCCACGGTTGCCGGTGGGCGCCCCGAAACGGGCCAGGAACTGGGGCAGGTTGGGCAGATCCAGGGTGCGCATCCGGGCCAGCGATAGCGATGCGCGAAGCGGCCCCAGGTTGTAGTTGCTTCTCAACTCCACGCCTTCAAAGGTAATGGTCTCTTCGGCATTTCGGAATTCGGTGACCGGCCGCCCGCCCAGGCCGCCAGAGCCGGGCTGCTCGTAAACGATGGGATCGCTGATCCGAGTCCGATAGCCATACAGGCGAAGGTCGAGCCGGTCGTTGCGGTTGGGGTGCAGGCCACCTCGCCAGCGAAAGCCGGCCTCGGTCGAGCCCGAGGTTTCCGGCTGGATCTTGCCATCGGGTTCGCCGTTGAACAGGACGCCCTCGACTACGTTGCCGGCAAAATGGATGGGGATGGTGCCGGCGCCGCGCACCGCCCCACCGTAGCCTGCGAACAGGTTGAATCCGCCGCCCACTTCAACATCACCACCCAGGTTGAACAGGGTTTTCGAGTTGCCGCTGCTGGACTCACGGAAGCTGGTTTCGAAATCATCATGACGAACGCCGAATGACAGGCTGTAGCGGCCCCGGCTCATTCGGTTTTGAACGAACAAACCCAGGTTTTCGTAGCTGTTGAAGCGCGCTTCGCGATTGGTGCGGGTGTTGCGACCGTCCTGCTCGAACCAGTCCAGCCCGAAGCTGAGCTGTGCCACCCAGTCGGCGATGGTCACGATCGCATCATTGCGCAGCTCGAAGCCGGTGGTCTGGCTGTTGAAACGTTCTTCGTTGTTCTCCGGTGAAAACCAGTCGTCTTCGCGGTCGTAGGCCTTTAAGCTCACATCCAGCCAGGGGCTGGCGCCGTCATATCCATACTCCAGGGTCACACTCTCTCGGGTGAGGGACTGCGGGCGCGGCGGGCGCGCTCGAAAATCTTCCGGCTGTACCTGCCAGGGGTAGTCACCGCGCTGCTGGAAGTTCAATCCCCGGGCTTCATTTCGTTCAGCACCCAGGCGCAGGCGGTGGCCGGTTTCTGCCAACCAGCTCAGGCGAAACAGGCGGGTTTGATCGCGGCCACCGGAAAACGGAATCTTCTCGCCACCGCCAATTCGAAGATCGCTGAAACTGGAACGGCTGTGGTAGGCGAGCAGTCCGACGCCCGCGCCAAGGTCACCGTACACGGCTCCGAGATTGCGAAAGGTGTCGTCGGCGCTGGCGACCGCTGTGCGGGCGAAGAAACCGAATCGCTGGCCAGGGGCCAGCCGATCCTGGGCATCGATGGTTTCAAAGCGAATGCTGCCACCCAAAGCGGCATGCCCCTGGTCGGCGGCCGGTGGTCCGGGCTGAATCTCGACCTGGCGCAGGATGGCCGGATCCAGGTTGCTAAGTCCGCCGCGGTGGTTGTAGAGGTTCTGACCTTGGCGGGCGCCGTCAACGCTGATATTGAGATTGGTGCCTTCGATGCCGCGAAGATACAGGCGCTGGCCGGTTCGCGTGCCGCCGCCGATGTCGATGTTCGCCTCCTCGGCAAAGATTTCGCGCACATCGCGCGCCTGCGTTCGCGGCAGCGCGTCGACCAGATTGGGCAGCGGCTGACCGGTGACGGTGACGCGGGGCAGATCCGCCTGATCCGGATCCGCAGTCGTGTCGGACTGCGATGCTTGCTCTTCGGCGCGGAGTGTTCCGGGGTGGCCGAGCAGAAGCGCGCTGGCCAGGGCCAGGCCAAGGTATTGGAAAGAGGTATTCATGAGCGTCCCTGAATTTGATTAGTGATTTGGCATCCGTAATACGAATTAGTCGCATTTGCATTACGGATGGTATAGACTCAGCTTTCTCGCTGCAAGCCCCCTCATCCAACGGAGCCAATTCCGATGTGCTGCCGCTATTTGTCCGTCCTTGTCTTGACCCTTGTCTGTTGTTTGCCGCCGGTTTGGGCAGACGAGCCGCCTCTGTTGGTATGGAGCTACCGAGGAGGGGAGGTCATCGAGCCTTTGCTGGACGCGTTCCGTGAACAGACCGGCCTGGAAGTGAAGTTCCAGGTAATGGGTGGGGACGGCATCGTTGAGGCCCTGCTGGAAGACGGGCCGGAAGTGCCCGATCTGGTGCTGGTGGTTGATGCGCTGCGCCTGGATACCCTGAAGCGCGCTGGCAAACTACGCCCCCTTCCAGAGGCTGCAATCGCAGATATCGATCCGAAGTGGCGCGATGCCGACGGCTACTGGACCGGGATTTCCTGGCGTGCGCGGTCCGTAGTCAGGCGAGCCGACGATACCCGCGCCACAGACGCTGACGCCCTGCCTGAACTGGCCCGGGCAGGTGAGTTGTGCGTGCGCGAAGGCGCGCATGTCTACAATCGGGGCTGGCTGGCATGGCTGGCGGCCAATGCCGATGACCAGGCCGCGACCGAATGGGCCGAGACGGTCTTCACCTACCGTTTTGACGTGCCCGGTGGCGATCGCGACCAGATCCGGGCCGTGGCTGACGGTCGCTGTTCAGTGGCCCTGGTCAACCACTACTACCTGATGCGCTGGATGGTCAGCGACGAGCCCGAGGTACAGGCCATCACCGAGGGACTGGTCTTCGGCTGGCCGGACCCGGCCACACCCGTGGCGGTGAATGTCAGTGGGATCGCGATGCCGGCCGGCGGTCGCCAGACCGAGGCGGCCGAACGGCTTGCCATCTGGATGGCCGGCCCGGAAGCTCAGGCCATTTATGCGGCCAGCGTGTTCGAGTTTCCGCTGGGATGGCCGGCACAAGACCATCCATTGGCGCCCGGCTTGGCGGCGTTGACGCTGACCCCAGGCCCGCCCTGGCCCGGCAATCTGCCGGTTTACCGCGAAGTAGCCGAGTCCTATTTCAAGCCCTGACCGTCACCGGCAGCAAGCCGGGTTTGGCGATCAGGTGCCAGCCATGCATAATCCTGCCCAGGAGTCAGGGAGAGTTGGACCGTGGAGCTATTGTTCATTATTCCAGCCGTGGGCTGGCTGGTTGTGGCGACACTGTTGCAAAACGTGTCGAGTTTGCCATTTGTACGGATTCGGGCGCGACCGGTTAGTGGCTCGGCCGCGCGGCCGCCAGACGGCATGGCCGATTTGGTCGACAAGGCGGCGGAAGAACTGTGTACATTGGGTTTCGAGGGGCCGCGCGCGGCCTGGCTGGAAGATCAGGCCGGCAGCGAAGTCAGCCGCCGCCATCAGACGGCCTGGGTGCATCCGGAACAGGGAATCATTGTTTACCTGTTGCCGCCGGAAAACCAGGACCATCCGGGCCAGCTCAACACCATCCTGCTCAGCCGCCTGAAGGATGGTCGCCTGCTGATCTCGCAGGCCTACGACCCGTTTTTCGCCATTGGCAGCAATATGCTGGTGCAGGGCCGGGTGATTGCCGGTGACAGTCTGGCCGAACAAGTCGAGCTGCACCGACAGTGGGTCAATACACAGGATGCGCCGCTGGATCGCACCTTGGCCCGGTCGCGACTGGTCGATGAGCTGCTGGCCGGCGCGCTCAACCAGCAGCGCGCGGAGTTGATCAAAAAGCGGCTGCTGGTTGAATCGGCTGATGGCGCTGCCCGTCCGGGCCTGCGGTTTTCATTTCGCATGCTGCGCGCTTGGCTGCGGCGGCCGAAGGCACCGGCGATCAATGACCCGGTACCGCTGGCGCGCCTGCTGCTGATGGACCGGGTGGTGGACCGGGTGCGCGGCTACGCGCCCACCAAGGCCATGCAGTGGACGCTGTTCGGCGGCAGCGTGGTGGCCTTTCTGCTGCTGGGCAGCCTGATCTTCGATCTGACCTTTGCCTTGCTGGTGGCCGTCGTCATCGCGTTCCACGAGCTGGGCCACTTTCTCGCCATGCGCGCTTTCGGCTATCGCCAGGTGCGCATGATGCTGCTGCCCATGGTTGGCGGCGTGACCATTGGCTACGAGGAAAAGCCCGATCCGGTCCGCCGCGGCTGGGTGTCGATGATGGGCCCATTGCCGGGAATCGTGGTCGGCGCGGGCCTGTTGTGGGGGTTGAACAGCGGCTTGTTCGATCCTTACACGACACCAGGTTGGCTGGGCACCCTGGCCTGGCTGCTGCTGGTCATCAACTACCTCAACCTGCTGCCAATACCGCCGCTGGATGGCGGACGCATCGTCGAGGACCTGCTGCCGGCGCGCTGGGCCTGGCTG
>SKKV01000021.1 GCA_007123575.1 Wenzhouxiangella sp. | reverse complement strand
GGCCCGGACAGCCGCATTCGCCCCAGGGCGGCAGGGGTCGGTCGCAGCAAGGCATCGAGGCTGCGCATCAGGCCGGTTTCGCCATCCACGTACCAGCGCCATTCACCGAAGGCATAGCGCATCACCCGATCATCGGTCACGACCAGCACCAGGCTGTTGTGGCGGCCGTGGTCAAGCACAACCACTGGTGCCGGGTCGTTTGGCGGAGGCGGCGGGTGCAAGGTCGCCGCGCAGCCGCTGAGTACAGCCGGCGCCAGCAGCAGGGCCAACAGCCACCCGCCTTTGGCCTGCACTTTGGAAAATCCGTGCTTGTTCGTTTTCACCGAATCCATTATGTTGATCGAGGAGGCTTGTGTCCCTGATTCTAAGACCACGTCCAAACCCAGGAAATCCGAACACCTGCTCATGACCACCCTGCTCGCCGTCGGCGACATTCATCTTGGCCGCCTGCCGGCCGGACTGCCTGGCTCCCTGGCCGCGCGGCGCCGTGATCTGGGCCCGGAAGCGGCCTGGAACCGGGCCGTGACCGAGGCGGTGAATCGCCGGGTTGACGCGGTACTGCTGGCCGGGGATGTGGTCGAACGCAGCCGCGACTTCTTTGTCGCCTACGGTGACCTGAAGGCCGGGGTGGAACGACTGGCCAAGGCCGAGATTCCGGTTCTGGCCGTGGCCGGCAATCATGATACCCACGTGTTGCCGCGGCTGGCCGCGGAGATCGACAGCCTGGAACTGCTCGGCGCCGGCGGCCAGTGGCAAGCGCGCAAAATTGACCAGGTCACCGTCCTCGGCTGGTCCTTTCCCCAGATCCAGGTCCGATCCAGCCCCGTACCCAGCCTGCCCCAGCTCGATGACAGCCAGTTTCGTATCGGTCTGCTGCACTGCGATCGCGATCAAAGCGACAGCCCCTACGCCCCGGTGACCTCGGCCGAGCTGGCTGATGCGCCGGTCGATGCCTGGCTGCTGGGCCATATCCACAGACCGGATGCGCTGAGCGGCGACCGCCCGATCGGCTACCTGGGCTCGATCAGCGCGCTGCGGGCCAGCGAAACCGGCGACCGCGGGCCCTGGCTGATAGACATCAACGATCGCCGCATCCGCTGCCGCCAGCTTGTGCTTGCGCCCTTGCGCTATGAGCATATGCCGGTGGACGTCAGCGATATCGAAGCGGTGGGCGACTGCGCCAATCTGATTTCCTCAGCCGCGCGCCAGCAACTGCAGGCCCTGGCTGAACTGGAGTCACCGCCACTAGCCGTCGGGCTGCGCGTCGTCCTGACCGGGCGCAGCTCGCAGGCCAAGGCCTTTCCCGATATGGCCGAGCAGCTGATGGTCGAGGCCACGGTCTGGCAGGAGGCCGGCATCGATTGCTTTCTGGACCGGATCCAGGTCGAGGTGGAGCCGTTTGCCAACCTGGACAAGCTGGCCATCCAAACGGACCCGGCGGGCTTGCTGGCGCGTCGTCTGCTGCTGCTGCGCGGTCCGCAGGGACCGGAACGACAGGCCTTGATCGACCACCACCGCCCACAGCTTGCCCAACTTGCCGAAGCGCGCGAGTTCGCACTGCTGGAGCGCGAGATTGATGACCAGGCCGTCGCCAAGGCGCTTGAACAAGCCGCCCTGGTCGCCTTGTCGCGGCTGCTGGCCCAGCGCGAACTCCGATGAAACTCAAGCGCCTGGAAATCCGTCGCCTGCCCGGCATCGACCAGCCTTTCACGGTGGATTTTGAACCGTCGGCAGTCAACGTCATCACCGGTCCCAACGCTTCTGGAAAATCCAGCCTGGTGCGCGCGGTCAGGGCCCTGCTCTATCCCGACGACCCGCAGTTTCTGGATCTGAACGCAAGCTGGGAAACCAGCGCGGGCGAGCTGTTTTGTGAGCGCCACGGCCGGCAGGTGAACTGGCTGAGCGAGGGCAAGCCAAGCGCGGGCCCTGCCTTGCCGAGCCGGGAAAGCAGCGGCGCGTTTCTGATCAGCTCCGAAGACCTGACCGCCCTTGGCAGCACAGATGCCCATATTTCGTCCCGGCTGCGAACGATGCTGGCCGGCGGCTATGACCTGGATGCCGTGCTGACAGACGCCCCTCTGCAAGTCCGTCCGCGTCCGCAGAAGCTGGCCCGGGCCCTGACCGACGCGACAGCCCGCCTTGCCGACAAGGAAAACGAGCAGGCCAGGCTGGACGAGGAAGTGGCCCAGATCGGCGCGCTGAAAACAAAATTGGAACAAACCCGCGACGCCAGCGCCCGCCAGCGCGCCTGTGAGGATGCGCTGGCCCTGGCCGAGGCCTACGCACGGCGCAAGGCACTGGAAAACACACTGATCGAAGAGTTTCCCGGCGGCATGGATCGCCTGCGAGGCGATGAAGCCGAACGCTTGCAGCGAATAGAACAGGCCGCCGCCGAACGCGAAAAGGAACTGGCCATCGAGCAAGGCGCGCTGCGCCAGGCCCGCGAACGTCTCGAGCGCACCGGCGCAATTCGGCCCGAGGACCTGGAGGCCCTGCAGTCCGAGCTCGACGATCAGCGCGATGCCTTGACCGAGCTGGAACGCCAGATCGAGGCCCAGCAGGACCGCATCGCCGAGCACGACAAGGCGCTGGTGCTGGCCGCTCGCCGGCTGGGTTCCGATGAGCCGGAACCGGCGCAGGCGCTGGACCAGGAGGCTCTGGAAAACCTGGAAAAGCTGGTCGATCGGGTGCAGACCCTGCGCGAGAAAATTCGCAACCTGACCGGAGAACTGGCCCGTGCCCACGCGTCGCGCTCGGTCACCGGGCGCCCGGTCGAAACCCTGCGGCGCGCCCGCCAGGCCCTGCAACGCTGGCTGGATGGCGCCCGCCTGTCACCGCTGGAAGGCGTGCTCTGGGCTGGACTGGCCGGATCAGCCGCCCTGGCCGGCTGGCGCCTGCTGGGACCACAATCGGTGCCGGCCTCGCCGGAATTGATTTTGCTGATTCTGCTCGCAGCCGGCATTCCCGCAGGCCTGCTGGCCAGTTTCCTGAACCGCTGGCGCGATCTGGGCCGGGCCCAGCAGGATTTTCTCGACACCGAGGTTGAGCCGCCGCTGGGCTGGGCCGAGGAAGAAGTCGAGGCGCGCCTGGAACGCCTTGACCTGGAACTCGAATCGGCCAATCGCCATGAGATCAGCCAGGCGCGGGCGGCCGAGGTTCGAGACCAGCTCAACAACCAGCGCGCCGCCCTGGATAAAGCGCGCGAAAAGCTGCAGACCTTTGCCCAGGAGCTGGGAGTGAGCGCGGAAAACCGCCTCGAGACCGGTTTTCAGCTCTGGTGCCGACACCTGCACGATTGGCAGCGCGAGCAGAATCAGCGAATCAAGGCACAAACCTTGCTCGAGCAGTTCCAACACCGATACATCGCTGCCCAGGCCAGGGCGCAAGAGATGCTCAAACGGCACGGCATGGCGGAGGAAGGGGAAATCAGCAGCCGGGTGATTGCAGGATTGATACATCAGCTAGCGCCGCGCATGCGCCGCAATACCGAGCTGCACAACAACATCCGCGCGCACCAGCGCCGCATTGACGAACTCAATTCCGACATTGCCCAGCAGCAGGCAGGCCTGGAGCGCCTGTTCGACGAAACCGGGGTGCGCGCAAGCGACAAGGATGCCCTGCTGCACCGCATTGATCGGTTTGAAAGCTGGCAGTCCATGGAACAGCAGCGGCGTGATCTTTCGCTGGAGGTTACTCGGTTGGAAGAACGGTTGGCCGGCGAAAAGCATTTGCTGGACCAGGCCAGAACGCAGCAACGTGAAGCACTGGAAACCTTGCACGAGTCCCTGGCCGAACAACTTGAACAGCGCGACCGCCTCAACCGCCGGATTGCCGAACTGCAAACTCGCCATGAAGAAGTGCTAAGCCGGCGCGAGCTCGAGGCCTTGTTCGACGAGCAGGAACGCCACCGGCGCGAGCTGGACCAGGAACTGGATCGACATCTGCTGGCCGCGGCCGGCGAGAGCCTGATCGAGGACATTCGCTCTGCCCACCAGTCCAGCAACGAACCCGAGGCGCTGGCGCTGGCCGGGCGCTGGTTTGATCGCTTTACCCGACACCGCTATCGCCTGGAATTCAGCCGCGGCGAATTTTTCGCCCTGGATGGCCGTAACGGCCGCCGTCGCGCCCTGGCCGAGCTGTCCACCGGCACCCGCGTTCAGCTTTTGCTGGCCGTGCGCCTGGCCTGGATAGAGCGGGCCGAGACCGACTCCGAAGCCTTGCCCGTTTTCCTGGATGAAGTCCTCACCACTACGGATCCGGACCGGTACCGGGCTATCGTCCAGTCGGTGCAGGAAATCGTCGTTGGCGGGCGCCAGGTGTTTTACCTGACCGCGCAGACCGATGATGCCAGGGCCTGGACGGAATGGGCCGAGCAGGGGCCGACGCCGCATCGCGTCGACATGGCCGAGGTCCGCGGCAGGCAAGTGGTGCCACTGCAGTTCGAGATGCCGCGCAGCCTCGACAGCAGTCGCGACATCCCGGACCCCAGCGGTCGCGATGCGCTGGAGTGGGCCGACGAGGCGGGCGTCGATGCCATCGATCCGTGGCAGGACGCCGGCGCGATGCACGTTTTTCACCTGCTGCACGACCAGGTGGAACTGAGCGCGAGGCTAATGAAAATGGACTTGGCCCGCCTCGGTGACCTGGAGGCATTCCTGGCTTCCGGACAGGCAGAAGCCAAGCTCGATTCAGACACCTGCAATCAATTAAGTCGCCGCATTCAGGCCGCGCGATTGATTCTGAAAGACTGGCAACAGCGGCGTGACCGACCGGTGGACCAGGCCGTCTTGAACGAAACAGACCTGATCAGCGACAACTTCATGGCCCGGGTCAGCGAATTGGCCGAAAAGGTCGGCCGACATCCGCGCAAGCTGATCAATGGGCTAACAGAAGGCGAAGTCAGCCGCTTTCGCAGCGACACCATCGAGCAGCTGGAGCATTGGCTGGTAGAGGCCGGCTATTTGAACGAGGAATCCGGCCAAGCGCGAATGAGCGCCACCGAGATCAGCATTGCCACCGATATTCCAACCGACCGGGTGACCGACCTGCGCGCCTGGATCAACGGCGCCATTATCGACCCGCTGGCAAAAAGTTGAAGAGCTCTTGAATTCGTCCTACAGGTTTCTGCCGTAGAACAACTCCTGCATTTCCTTGCGCAGGCGGCGCTCGATCCGGCTGCTTTCACGGCGCGGCAGGTCGTCGGCATTGCAGCCGAACAGGTAATTGTCGAGGTCGAATTCTTTCAGTCGCATCTTGGTGTGGAAAAGGTTCTCCTGGTACACGTTGACATCAATCATGTCGTAGGCATTCTTGGTGTCGCGGCTGAAGTAATCCTGGATCGAGGTGATCTTGTGGTCGATAAAGTGCTTGCGGCCGCGCACGTCGCGGGTGAACCCCCTAACCCGATAATCAACCGTGACAATGTCTGATTCGAAGCTGTGAATGAGGTAATTCAAGGCCTTCAGCGGCGAAATCACCCCGCAAGTCGCCACGTCGATATCGGCCCGGAACGTGCAGATACCGTCATGGGGATGGCTTTCAGGGTAGGTATGCACGGTAATGTGGCTTTTGTCCAGGTGCGCCAGCACCGTTTCCGGCAGGGGGCCCGGGGCGGCGGTAGCGACATCCTGGTCGGCCACGATCGGCTCTTCGGAGATCAGTATGGTCACGCTCGCACCCTGGGGATCATAATCCTGGCGGGCGATATTCAGAATATTGGCGCCAATGATGTTGGATACGTCGGTCAGAATCTGCGTCAAGCGCTCAGCGTTGTAGGCCTCGTCGATATAGGCAATATAGTCCTTGCGCTGGCCCTCGGTGGTGGCGTAGCAAAGGTCATAGATGTTGAAGCTCAACGCCTTGGTCAGGTTGTTGAAGCCATGCAGTTTGATTCGGCGTAAAGTCATATTGGCGGCCAGTGGACGAGTCGCGGGTTAACCGCCTATTATCTGGCAATCGGGGGCCAAGTTCCAGCGATCCGCAAGGTGGTTTTCCTGATGGTTTGACGAAAACCGTGACCAAGTGCAAAATTGGCAGCAGGCGGAGTGCACTGCGCCGCACCTTTCACACGAGATCAGGCAAACAGCCCAATGCGAGACTTTCAATTCTATCCGGTCGACAGGAGCGCAATGGACCGCTTTCTGGGCATTTGCCGACGTCAGCAATTCAAGGCCAAAAGCACCGTAATGAGGCCTGGCGATGAAGGGCAGTCGCTACTGTATGTGATTGAAGGTTCGCTGTCTGTTTCCACGGAAGGTGACGATGGTCGCGAACTGATTCTGAGCTACCTGAATCCCGGCGATTTCCTCGGTGAAATGGGCTTGTTCATGAAGCCCAGGGAGCGCGAGGTGCTGGTCCGTACGCGCACCCGCTGCGAGTTGGCAGAAGTTTCATACAACCACCTGCGCGAAGCGCTGGACAATGAATTGGCAGATTGCGCGGTTGAAATTTTGACCGCGATTGGCTCCAAGCTGGCTCAACGCCTACTGCAAACACGTCGCAAGGTATTTCACCTCGCTTTTCTCGATACCCAGGGGCGAATCGCGAAGGCCTTGATTGACCTGTGCAGCGAGCCAGATGCCATTTCGCACCCGGAGGGCACCCAGATCAAGATCACTCGTCAGGAACTCAGTCGCATCGTGGGCTGCTCACGCGAAATGGCTGGGCGCGTCATGAAGTCACTCGAAGAAGACGGCATGTTGCGCGCATCCGGGAAAACCGTCGTTATTCTGGGCCGCCACAAGGGCTCGGCGGACCACTGATTTCCCGCCCCCGTTGCTAACCTGTCAGGAGCCCGGCCCCGGAAAGCGGGTGACCTTGCTGAAGGGCGCGGTAGCGGTTTGTTCTTTGACCGAGTCTTCCTCGGTCTTCTCAGCCATTTCGCGGGTTTGTTCCATATCTTCGTCAACATCGTCAAACTTGGGCATACGCGCTGGCGGCCCGGCCGCATCTCGCACACCGTGGCGCTCCTGCAACCGCATAGCCATGTCATTGAAACGCCGATAAAGCGAGCCGAAATCATCGCGCCGATCTGCTTCCAGGCGGAAATCGAAGTTGCCCTTACCAATCTGGCGCAAACCCCAGGTCAGGCGCTCGATCGATTTGCGCTGCTGGCGCGCCATCAGCGTCACCGCAACCACGATCACAAAGAGCGCGACCAGGAACACGACCGCCATCATGGTTAGCGTGCCGCGCGCAGCCACCGACAGGCTCGAACCGTCCAGGCCAAGTTGAATTTCTCCAATCCTTCGTGCCTGAAAGCGAACCGGCACCTGGAATTCAAGGTTGCCATTGCTGGCCTGTAGAATTCGAATCGTTGGCTCCTCGCGCCTAACCGTCGCAGCCTCCAGCTCGGGTGCCATCTCATCCTGCAAGAACAGGTTGGTACTGGACCTGATCGACCCGTCACGACCCACCACGTGCAGGTACAACACCTGGGGATTGGCAGCGAAGTCCGACACCAGCGTGCCCAGCGCCGTCGAATCATCCATTAACAAAGGCTCGGCCACTTCACGAGCAACCACGCTGGCAAGACCTTCGCCGAAGCCGAATGTCGTGGCAATCATCGCCTCGTTCTGGCTACGGTATACATAGCCCAACCCAAGTACCAGGACCAAAGCGACCAGCCCGCCGGCCAGTGCAGGCCAGCGCCATGCCAGGCCCTGGTAGCGACTGACGCTCAAAACGCCACGGGCCTTGCGGGCGCGCAAATCCTGCAGTTCTTCCAATACTTCGGCAGCCGAGTCATGGCGGCCAGACGGGCGCTTCGAGAGCAGGCGCATGGTCAGCTCGACCAACTCCCGGGGCGTGTCTTCGTCCAGCGGGCTGAGCGGCGGCGGGGGCTGATTGAGCACGTTATTCACCTGCTGATTGATGTCGTCAGCATCAAACGGCAAGCGTCCGGCCAGCAAGCGATAAAGCACAACACCCAGCGCATACAGGTCGCAGCGCGCGTCAACAGCTTCGCCAAGCATCTGCTCCGGGGCCATGTAGGCCGGCGTACCGACCACGACACCGCCTTCGGAAGCGGGCTTTTCACGCCGCCCCTCGATGCCCGCAATGCCAAAGTCGAGCAACTTCGCAATACCGCTGGCACTGTCGAAGTGGATATTGGCTGGCTTGACATCGCGATGAATGACACCGCGTTCATGGGCGTAGCTCAACGCGCTGCAAAGCTGAATAGCCAGTTCAATCACGGCATCGGGCTTGAGCGGTTGATCGCTGCCCAGTCGATCTGCAAGGGTGGCGCCCTCAAGCACCTCCATGGCCAGGTATGGAACGCCATCTACCTGGCCCACGTCGAACACTGTAACGATATTGGGATGATTCAACCCACCCGCTGCACGCGCCTCGCGAAGAAAACGCTGGCGCGAGTTGACGTTGCGGGCAAACTGGTCGCGCAGCAATTTGACGGCAATGTAGCGATCAATGCGGGGGTCGAAGGCCTTGTAGACGATCGACATGGTGCCGCGCCCAAGCTCGGTTTCGATCTGGTAGCGACCAAGGCGCTCCATCGTCAGGCTCCCGCAATACGCAGCAACTGGTGGGAGATGGTGTCTGCAGCCAACATTAGAGCAGAATCACCAGGGCGATGGCAATCACTGCTACGCCACCGGCGATGGCCCAAGGCAGCCAGCTGCGGTTGGACGGGGCAGATGCTCCTGAAGCTGCGGAGGCCGATTTCTGGGCAACATCCTGGAACAGAAATTCGACGCGCCCGAATCGTACCCTGTCGCCGTGATTCAAGGCTTCGTTGGATACGCGCTTGTCATTGACAAAAGTGCCGTTGGTCGACAGCAGGTTGATAACCCGCCAACCATCCGCATCGTGGTTGATCCGGGCGTGCTCTGAGGACACGCTGGAATCGGACAAAATGATATCGCAGGAGCTGGCTCGACCGATTACGTGACGCATGCCGGAGAGCGGGAATTCACGCCCCTTGACCTCGACACTGACGCCCTTGAGTTGGGCTCGGCTGGCTGGATCCGCTGCTTCAGAAGCTGCATCTTCCACCAGCTTGTCGACTTCATTGCGGCTAAAGACATGGGTTCCTTGGGGCCCATGATCACGTTTTGCCGCTTTTTTTCCCTTGCTTTCCTCACTCATGGCCGAACCCTCTTGTTTAAGACATGATTATAGCGGTCGCTTGCTGAATGGCCATCGCCAACGCGGGCGACCCAAACTGACTTCCTTGCCACTGCCCTCCGGACTGGCAATCAGCACCATTGACACGTTGTCGTGAGCGCCAGCGGCCAAAGTCTCAGCCAACAGGCGCTCTTGAGCCGCCGCCAGGCTGTCGCTGCCAGCCAGAATTCGGGCAATCTCCCGATCATGTAGCTCACCTGTCAAACCATCGGAGCACAGCAGCAACCATTCACCCCCGCGCCAACGATCTTCCAGGGTGCCGATTCGAGGCTCATGCTCGCCGGTCAGGCCCAGGCAGTCGGTCAGAACATGGCGCTGTGGATGTCGCGCAGCTTCATCGGCGCTAAGCGCGCCGGCCGCGACCAGCATGCCGGCTACGTTGTGATCTCGTGTCAGCGGTTCCAGAGCGCCTTTTTCCAGAGAATAGCGGTAGGCTCGACTATCTCCGACCCAGCAAATCTCGTAGCCTTCGCCGCGTTCGACCACGGCCACGATGGTGGTGCCCATGTCGGCATAGTCGGGCTGCTCGCGCTGTTCGGATCGAATGGCATGATGGGCTTCCAGTACGGCATCGCGCAGGCTAGCGCCTTGGCAGAAACGTTCACGAACCGTGTGACGCGCAATTTCACTGGCGCGAGCACCACCAGCATGGCCGCCCATGCCGTCGGCAACCAGCCACAAGCCCAGACCGTCGTCTGCCAAAATGGCATCCTGATTGTTTTCGCGGACCCGTCCGGTATCACTGACGCCAACGGAACGCTGGGCTTGCCGATCTGGCGTTACCTGATTCATCATTTATATATAGCGTAAAATTCAGTCGAAAAGTGCCAAATAATGGCACCTTCGTCAGAATCACTCACCCCTTGTCAATATCCCCGCATACCCTACCTGATGAGCACCGTGCAATCCAGCAATGTCAGTTCATGGCGCATTCTGAAGTTTGGTGGCAGCTCTGTCACGCAAGCCAGCCACTGGCAAATCATACGCCAACGAATCGCCGAAACGCTAGACGCCGGATTTTGCGTGGTCGTCGTGGTCTCGGCGCTCCGGGGCATCACCGACCTGCTCGAAGCCCAACTTGAAGCCGAAACGCGCCAGCCTGCTGAAACGGTCCATGCAGAAGTTGCAAAACGCCATCGCGATTTACTTGTCACGCTGGGGCTGCCGGCCGACACCCTCGATAGGCCGCTGGGCGAGCTCCGCCAGCGCCTGGATGCGGTCGCGGCCAGCGCTGCCCTGCCACTGCAGGCCGAACTGCTGGCCATGGGCGAAATGCTGTCCAGCCGTCTGGGTGCCATCTGGCTGGCCAAGCAGAACCTGCCGATTCAATGGCTGGACAGCCGCGAAGTCTTGATCTGCCCGGATGATCCTCGCAGAAGCCCGCGCGCCGCATACTTGTCCGCACAATGCCCTGCCCAGCCCGACCCAAAGCTGCGTCATCGTCTATCGTTGCAAGGTGCGGCCATGATCATGCCTGGGTTTGCTGCTGCCAACAGCCGCGGAGAAACCGTGGTCTTGGGCCGCGGCGGCTCCGATACCTCGGCCACCACGCTGGCCGCGTTGCTGGAGGCCGACCGGGTTGAAATCAGCTCCGACGTGCCTGGCCTGTTTTCTGCCGACCCGCGCCGAATTCCAGCCGCCAGGCTGCTCAAGATGGTCAGCTATCGCGAGGCCCAGGAGCTGGCTGCCATGGGCGCCCGGGCGCTGCACCCGCGCTCGCTGTTGCCAGTACACCAGCAGCGCATACCACTATGGCTGCGCCAGACCGACAGGCCCGACATCGAAGGCACCCGCATTACGCCAGAGGCCAGGGATCATGGCGCCCAGGTCAAGGCAATTGTTCAGCGCAAAAACATCACCCTGGTGTCGATGGAAGGCATCGACATGTGGCAGCAGGTGGGTTTCCTGGCCGATGCATTTGCCGAGTTCAAGGCCCTGGGCCTGTCCGTGGACCAGGTCTCGACGTCCGAATCCAACGTCACGCTGACCCTGGACCCAGGCGCCAACCTGGCCGACCAGGGCACCCTGGAAGCGCTGCAACGCCGCCTGGAACGCCATTGCAAGGTCGAAATTCGCGCCGACTGCGCAACCGTCAGCCTGGTCGGGCTGGGCATTCGCACCATTCTGCATCGCCTGGGCCCGGCCCTGGAAGTATTCGAACAGCGCCGCATTTTTCAGGTCAGTCAGGCCGCCAACGATCTCAACCTGACTTTCGTGGTCGAAGCACGCCACGCCGACCGTCTGGTTCAGCAGCTGCATCAGCAGGTCATTCCCGGCGGTGTCGGTGGCGACTCGGTGTTCGGGCCGACCTGGGAGCAGCTATTCCGACGCGAGACCGGCCAGGCGCCGCGGCGGCGCTGGTGGCAGGACAAGCGCGAACAACTGCTGGCGCTGGTGGACGGGCGCGACTGTGCCTATGTTTACGACCTGGCCTGCGTGCGCGCTGCAGCGCGGCGCCTGCGTGAGCTAAAGGGTGTGGACCGGGTGCTGTATTCGATGAAGGCGAATCCGCACCCGGCCATCCTCGAGGCCCTGATTGAAGAAGGTTTGGGGATTGAGTGCGTTTCCTTGCCTGAGGCACATCACGCGCTGGCCGCGGTCAGCAAGCTTCAGGAAGTTGACCTGCTGCTGACACCCAACTTTGCCAGCCGGGCGGAGTTTTTTGCCGCCCGTGACGCCGGCCTGCGCCTGACCGTCGACAACAGCTACATTCTTGAACACTGGGGTGCCGACCTGGCCGGCTGCGAGATCTTCCTGCGCCTGGACCCTGGCTCTGGCCTGGGCCATCACAAGATGGTGCGCACGGCCGGATCGCACGCCAAGTTCGGGGTGCCGCTGGGTGAGATTGAACGCATCAGGCGCTTGAGCGAGGCCCACGATATTCGCATCACCGGCCTGCACGCGCATACCGGCTCCGGCATTCTGCACCCGGACAACTGGCACCGCACCCTGGCCACGCTGGGCGAGGCGGCGCGCGAGTTGCCGGATGTCCGGGTGATCAACCTGGGCGGCGGCCTGGGCGTGCCCGACCGCCACGACGAGCTGCCGCTGGATCTGACCGCGCTTGATGCCGGCCTGATTCAGCTGCGCCGCGAACTGGTCCGGCCGGTTGAAATCTGGATCGAGCCGGGCCGCTACCTGGTCAGCGAGGCCGGCGTGCTGCTGGCCCGGGTCAACCAGACCAAGGGCAAGGGCGAGGTTCGCTACGTCGGCATTGCCACCGGCATGAACTCACTGATCCGCCCCGCCCTTTACGGCGCCTGGCACGAGATCGTCAACTTAAGCCGGCTGCATGAACCCGGTGACCATGTTTACAACGTGGTCGGCCCAATCTGCGAAACCGGCGACATTCTCGGCCTCGACCGCCTGTTGCCGCAGTGCCACGAGGGCGATGTCATGCTGATTGCCAATACCGGGGCTTATGGGGCGGTGATGGGGTCCAGGTATAACTTGCGGGAGCCGGCTGGGGAGGTGGTCATTTAGCGCTTTTGATTTTGAAGCGCGGATTGAATTAGCCGATGGTTTCGCTCTCAGCCCCGGCCGCACGCGCTTAACGGTTTGCGCGCGGGTGCTTCTTGCCTGCGGCAAACCGCACCCTTGCTCCAACCTGCGCTGGGCCGGGCTACAAGTCCCCGTACACCTCTGCCAAGTCCAGAAACTGCTCGTGTAGCAGGCGGCGTTCCAGGCGTAGCAGGTCGACCAGTTCGCGCTGGTTGAAGAACACGGTTCGGACCAGGATGCGATCGCGGTAGAGCAGAACGTTGCGGCGATAACGCAGGGCGGCAAAGCCGGTCGGTGGCAGGGCGGCTACGTAAAGCAGCGTCTGGGGAAGACTCAGCTCGGTGTATTTCCACAACCACAGACCGATGCCGGTGTAGGCAGCGCCGAAGGCCAGCACCCCGCAGCCAAACAGGGTGAAGGCGCGTACCGCCTCATCCGAGCCGAGCCTCCCCAGACTTCGGGCGACCAGGTAGGGAACAAGATTGTGGACGAGGCCGAACAGGGCGATCGGCGCCATCAGCACCGCATACAGCGTCATGCGCAGGCGAATCAGTCGCTGGCGGACCGGCTCGTCGAACGCCTGGCCGAGCGTCCCGCGCATTTCGGTCTGGCGCAGGTGGTCCTTGTAGCGTTCCAGGCGGTTGCGCAAGGCCATGACGCGCTCCGGATCACTGGTCCAGCAGTCGGCCAGCACATTGTGAATATGCTGACGCGAGTGCATGCGACGCTCGAAGGCGAGGCTGCTTTCCGGCGTCGCCCGCACGTACCATGCGGCCAGCCGCCATAGCCATCGCTTGATGAAGCGCTGGTCCGAGGCCGGATTGACCGGTCGGGCTGCATCGGGATTGAAGCGCTGACCAAGCTGCTCACCGAACACCTCGGCCAGGTCCTCGACCAGCTGGCTCAAGCGGGCATCTTCGACGGTGACCACCTGCTGGCCCAGACGCTGCTTGATGTCGGCGGTCAGTTCCGACAGCGCCGCTGCCGGATCTTCGGCGTAACGCTGGGCATAGTCGGCCACCCGGATCGGCCGCCCGAAGCGCAGCAGCACGGCCGACATCAGAAAGCCACGGTTTTCGAAGTTGACGCCAACCGGAATCACGACCAGTCCGAGCTGGTTGTCATTGCGTGCCTCGGCGCCCAAGGCTATGCGCGCCGTGCCCTTGCGCAATGGCCCGATTCGGGTCGGAGGAGAGTTGCGGCCTTCCGGAAATACGCCGATGCAGCCGCCAGTCTCCAAAAGCTCATAGACCTTGTCGAAAACTTCCACGTTCCTGGCCGCAGCATCGCCCACTTCGCTGGCGCGATAAATCGGCACCGCACCCAGGCGCTTGAACAGGGCCGCCAGGGGCCTGTAACGAAACAGCCCGCTGCGGGCCAGGTAGTGAATCGGGCGCTCGATCTGGGTGGCCAGCACGATTGAATCGAGGATGGAGCTGGGATGATTGGCCGCCAGAATGACCGGGCCGCGCGCCGGCACCCGCTCGACGTTGGTCGCCCGGATTTCAGCGAAATAGAGCTGGTTGATCAGCGCCAGAAAGCGCACGACAATGTGGTACAGCCTCATGCGGGTCGGACCATTGAGCGGCAGCAGTCTTTCACGGACATGTTGGTGAAACTATAGCGCAAGCCGGCCCGGCGGTTAGTGGGCCATGCGGAAACGGACTGCACAGAACCGGCCCAGGCTGCGATAATCGGCGCCTTGTCTCCCAGTGCCGCGGTCATGAGCAACCAGTACCAAGCCTCCGACATCGAAGTCCTGCAGGGCCTGGAGCCGGTCCGGCGCCGTCCGGGCATGTACACCGACACCACGCGACCCAATCACTTGGTGGCCGAGGTGGTCGACAACTCGGTCGATGAGGCCCTGGCCGGCTATGCCAAGTCCATCGACGTCACCCTGCGCGACGATGGCTCGGTAACCGTGGTCGACGACGGTCGCGGCATGCCGGTTGACCCCCACCCCAAGCACAAGCTGCCCGGCGTCGAGCTGATCCTGACCCGCCTGCATGCCGGCGGCAAATTTTCCGGCAACAACTACAAGTTTTCTGGTGGTCTGCACGGGGTCGGCGTGTCGGTGGTCAATGCCCTGTCGAAGCGCCTAGTCTGCCAGATCAAGCGCGACGGCAAGCTGCATGAAATCAGCTTTGCCAACGGCGATACCGATCAATCGCTGAAAGTCATCGACGAGGTCGGCAAGCGCAATACCGGTACCCGGGTTCAGTTCTGGCCCGACGAGCAATATTTCGACTCAGCCAACATTTCGCGGCCACGCCTGAAACACCTGCTCAAGGCCAAGGCCATCCTGTGTCCGGGCCTGAAGGTCACCCTGCTGGACGAGAAAAGCGGCGACAGCGAAACCTGGCAGTTCGAAGACGGCCTGACCGACTACCTGACTGAAAGCCTGGAGGCTCGCGAACGAATCCCCGAGGCACCATTCACCGGCGAATTTTCCGGTGCCGATCAGGAAGCCGCCTGGGCTCTGACCTGGCTCCCCGAAGGCGAGCTGGTCCAGGAATCCTACGTCAACCTGATTCCGACCCCGGCCGGTGGCACCCACACCAACGGCCTGCGCACGGGCCTGATCGAGGGTCTGCGCGAATTCTGCGACATTCGCAACCTGTTGCCGCGCGGGATCAAGTTATCCCCCGAGGACGTCTGGGAGCGGCTGAGCTTCCTGCTGTCGGTCAAGCTGGCCGACCCGCAGTTCGCCGGCCAGACCAAGGAGCGCCTCAGTTCGCGCTCGGCGGCCAGCTTCGTCTCCGGCGTGGTCAAGGATGCCTTTGCCCTGTGGCTGAACAAGCATGTGGCCGACGGCGAGGCCATTGCAAAACTCGCCATCGACAATGCCTTGAAACGCCAGAAGGCGAGGAAGCAGGTTGCCCGGCGCAAGGTCACTGCCGGCCCTGCCCTGCCCGGCAAGCTGGCCGACTGCGCCTCCACTGATCTGGAAGAAACCGAACTGTTTCTGGTCGAAGGCGACTCGGCAGGCGGTAGCGCCAAGCAGGCCCGCAACCGCGAATACCAGGCGATCATGCCGCTCAGGGGAAAAATCCTGAACACCTGGGAAACCGAGCCTGACCAGGTCCTGCGCTCGCAGGAAGTTCACGACCTGGCCGTGGCCATCGGCGTCGATCCCGGCTCCTCGGACCTCGCCAAGCTGCGCTACGGAAAGGTCATAATCCTGGCCGATGCCGACTCCGACGGTCTGCATATCGCCACCCTGCTCTCGGCGCTGTTCGTGCGCCATTTCCGGCCGCTGGTCGAAGCCGGCCGGATTTTCGTGGCGATGCCGCCGCTGTTTCGAATCGACGTCGGCAAGCAGACTTTCTACGCGCTGGATGCCGAGGAACGCAAGGGCCTGCTGGCCCGTATCGAGGCCGAAAAGATCAAGGGCAAGATTTCTGAAACCCGCTTCAAGGGCCTGGGCGAAATGAACCCGCTGCAGCTTCGCGAATCGACCATCGACCCCGACACCCGCCGCCTGATCCAGCTGACCATCGACGACGACGAGGCCACCCATGCCCTCATGGATATGTTGTTGGCCCGGAAGCGGGCCGCTGACCGGCGGGCTTGGTTGGAAGAAAAAGGCAATTTGGCTGAGGTGGAGGTTTAGGGGGCGGTTTACGGTTTACAGTTTACGGCGTTTGAAGGCTGGAGGTCGTTGGGGCTTTCACGCCGGTTGCGTGGGGGTGTGGTTCAATTGGGGTATGGAAAACAACAGTAGTCGTACTGGGCGAAGACGCCTTTTGTTGGGGCTGGGGTTCGGATTGCCGGCGCTGGGACTGTTTGGCGGTCGCATTTTTGCCGACGCTGAGCAGGGCTTGCCGTTTGAGCGGTTGGAGCTGACGGCTCGGCAGTGGCGTGAGATTCTTACTGCCGAAGAGTATCGGGTGCTTCGGCGGGACGGTACCGAGCGGGCTTTTTCCAGCCCGCTGGACAAGGAGTTCGGTGACGGCACTTATGTCTGCGCCGGTTGTTTTCTGCCGCTGTTTTCCAGCGCTCACAAGTACGATTCCGGCACCGGCTGGCCCAGCTTCTGGCAGCCAATCAACGATGAGCATATCGGCACCAAGCGCGATTTCCGCCTGATTATCCCGCGCACCGAATATCACTGTGCCCGCTGCGGTGGCCACCAGGGTCACGTTTTTGACGATGGCCCGGAGCCGACCGGTCAGCGCTGGTGCAACAACGGTGTTGCCTTGAATTTCATTCCGGCCGGCCAGGCTTTGCCGGCCTTGCGCACAGGTATCGATGGATGAACGCCATCCCGACCCGACTTGGCCTGCTGATCCTGCTTGTCGCCACGGCGGCAGTACCGGTGCTGGCCGACGACGAAACGCCACTGGCAAGGGCGACCTTCGCCGGTGGATGTTTCTGGTGCATGGAGCCACCCTATGATCGGCTTGACGGGGTGATAGAGACGATTTCAGGTTTCAGCGGCGGTCATGTGTCGAACCCGACCTATGAGCAAGTGGTTCGCGGCGGCACAGGGCACCTGGAGGTAGTGCAGGTGGTGTTTGATCCGAACCTGGTCGATTACCAACGCCTGCTGGAAGTGTTTTGGCGCAATATCGATCCGTACCAGGCCGACGGCCAGTTCTGTGATCGCGGCGAGATTTATCGCTCGGCCATTTTCTTCCACGATGAGGAGCAAGAACGGCTGGCCCGCGAGTCCCTGGCCGAGCTTGCCGCCAACGGTCCGGAGCCTGGGCCGATCGATACGCGCATCCTTCGGTTCGAGTCCTTTTATCCAGCCGAGGACTACCACCAGGGCTACTATCTGAAAAACCCGGTTCGCTACCGCTACTATCGTTGGCGCTGTGGCCGCGACCAGCGCCTCGAGCAGCTTTGGGGCGACCAGGCAGGCGGCTAAGACCCCGTTTGGAACGGAATCCCCTGTCATAATTGCGGTCGAAGTTTGCGCCAGCGGCCGCGGCAGGCATTGGCAACCTGACCTAAAAGACCAAATATTTTGCGACTGGGAGTAACCGAATGACCGGATCCATCCGTACGCTTTCCTTTTGCCTGGGACTGGCCTTGTTGTTGACGAGCTGGGCAGCCTTCGCCGATCAACCTCGTATCGAGCACGTGACCACGGTTGAAGGTATTAGCGAATACCGCCTCGACAACGGTTTGCGCGTGCTGCTGATGCCGGATGAAAGCCGGCCGACGGCCACCATCAACATCACCTACTTCGTCGGCTCCAAGCATGAAAGTTACGGCGAAACCGGCATGGCCCATCTGCTTGAGCATATGCTGTTCTACGGCACGCCCGACCATCAGGACATCAAGGCCGAAATCTCCGAACGCGGCGG
>SKKV01000246.1 GCA_007123575.1 Wenzhouxiangella sp. | reverse complement strand
TGCACTTCAGATCAACTTGTCATTGGACATATTCCTGATCGGGCTGTTCGTTTACTGCGCACTGTTGTTTATGCCGCCCGTCATTGCTGTACTGTTTTGTTTTGGGAGTTTGGCGATTTACCTGATCGGCGCCTCTCAGATCCTGCCTGACGTTGCGCCAGCATTCCGCGCCAGTCTGTTTGTCAACGGCGGCATTATGGCCGTTATGGCATTTATTGTCTGCGTGCAGAATTATCGCAGCAAGCATGCCGAGTTGAGCGCGCTGACGATGCTGAGTGTCGACAACCAGGATTTGCAAGAGGCCAAGCGCGCGATCGAAATCACCAGCGCCACCGACAGCCTCACCGGGGTGCTCAATCGCCGCAGCCTTGACCATGACCTTGCCCGGATGCGTGCCAGGTCCGACCACTACGCGCTGGCCATGATCGATCTGGACTATTTCAAGCGCTACAACGATCATTACGGACACCAGGCCGGCGACCGCACCCTCAAAAGCGTGGCCAAGGCGCTGCAGGACACAGTCAGCCGATCGGGAGATGCGGTGTATCGCTACGGCGGCGAAGAGTTCGTCGTCCTGCTACCGCATACCCCGCTGGAGGGTGCATCCGTAGCCGTGGAAAAACTGCGCGAGGCCGTTGAGAAATTGGCCATAGTGCACGAGTACCGGCCCGATGACAGCCGCATCGTTACCATTTCGGCCGGTGTAGCTCACACCCTGGAAGAAGGTTATGACGCGGTGATCGATTTGGCCGACAAACGGCTCTATGTCGGCAAGGCCGGCGGTCGCAACCGAATTGATTCGGGTCAGGAAACTCCGGCCTGAGGCTTTTGGCATGAAGCAAACCAAAGCCATTCACCAAGCACTCAAGCGCCTGATTCGGGCGCGTTGGTTTGCGCCTGGTCAACAGTGATTCCGGGTGTATTCGAGTTGGTCCAGCAGGCCCTCCAGGAGCAGCGCTGCTCGTCGGCGGCGATTGTCCATGCTGGTTCGAATCGCAAAAGCGCCTAGCGCAGATACACTGGCGGCAAGAGCCATGATCAGCATCCAGTACCAGACCGACAAGCCTTCAACTGCCGCCCCAACAAACGCAATTGCCGTAAGGGCGCCAAGGCTGAAGCCCCAGCCTTGAATCTGCTCGGTGCGTTCTTCTTTCAGGTCGGCGGTCACGATCACCAGCGACTCGTTTGGCGAGGCAGGGGCAGTGCTGATGCTGAAGGACTTGAGCTGGCTGATCTCGAAGCTTCGTCCCTCCAGGTTCAGAGCGCGGCTGAGTTTGCCCTTCCAGCTCGAGTCCGGCTCCCATACAGATGCCGTGCTGTGCCTGCGGATCGCACGCATGCTTTCCTCAGACCGCAGGTGCCGCTCAAAGGCCAGATGGATGTCCTGCGGATCGCCGCGCATGACCCGTCGAACCCGGGCGAAAGGCTGGCCGAAGTGGCGCGCCAGCAGCGGATGATCGTCCGGCGGCGTTGGTGACAGTGCCTCGGCACGGTATTCGGCCAACGCCCGTCGAACGTGCTCGGGTTCAAGCCCGACCTCGCGCCCGATCGCGATGATTTCTTCCTCGCTGAGCTGGCGCTGCTCGCCTTCGCCGGCAGCGTGCTGAAGAACGCTGGCCCGGGCAATCACCCGTTCGAGCTGTTCGGCGGGCACGGCAAAAGCATCCCCGGGCTTGGCTTCATGGATGGAATGAATCGTCGAGCGCTGTTCTTTGGTCATGGCTTGCTCCCTGGTTCTGCGATCAGTTATCCAAAACTGAGTATCTGTATGCAATCAAAGTGCCAATCAGGGGCCGGATCCGAAAGCGCTTTTTGTTCATAGGCTTGTGCGCTTTCTCAGGCAGGCTTTTGGCGCCCGATGGCGAAATAAACCAGGCGTCCGGTAAAAATAACCAGCCGCCAGCCCAAGGCTTTGCCTGATCAAAGCCTGATCACGTTGTCGTCCGAGAAGCGGTTGATCATCTTCACGTACGGGTCGACGCCGCCGTGGCTGGGGCGTTGATCGACAATCAGGGTGATCGTGTTTTCGCCGTCGCTCAGTCGGTGGCGCTGAAAGTAGAGCACCTGGTCGTCGCTGTCGATGTCGTCGGGGTGGACACTGAACAGACCGATGTCAAACAGCTCGTCCAGCGGCTGCTCGGTTTCCTGGCCCTGGCCATCGGCTTCCAGCTTGCGCGCGTTGATGGTCAGCTCGACCTGGAAACGACCGTCGGGCAGTTCCTCGATTTCGGCAGACTCGGCCTTGAGTTCGAACAGGATGATGCGCTCGAACAGGTCGGTGATCAGTTGCTGCTCATCCGGGCCGGCTTCGGCGCGCAGGGCGGCAATCAGGTCGCGGGTGGTGGGGTAGATATCGCTGCGAAAAGCATACTCGTCGATCAGCCGGCGCAGGGCGCGGTTGACGGCGGCCTCGCCCATGCGATCGCGCAGGGCGTACATCACCAGTGAGCCTTTCTGATAGTGAATATAGGCCTGCTGGTCAGAGCGTTTCAGCGGCTGTTCTTCCAGCACCTCGCCGGTTCGGCCGCGCAGGTAGCGGTCCAGCTCGTGCTTGAGGAAGCGCCGCAGGTGGGCCGGGCCGTACTTGTGCTCCAGCACCATCAGGGCCGAGTACTGGGACAAGGATTCCGACAACACCTCCACGCCTTGCACGTTGGCGCCAATCACCTGGTGGGCCCACCACTGATGGGCCATTTCATGCGCGGTCACGTAGTAGACGTAGTCAATGTCCTCCGGGTCGCGCAGGTCGGCGATAAAGCCGATGTCTTCGGAATAGGGGATGGTGTTGGGGAAGGCCTGGGCAAAACGGCTGTAGCCGGGGAATTCGATGATCCGGGCCTGGCGATGCTGATAAGGGCTGAACTCGCGGTTGAAGTAGTCCAGCGAATCGCGCACCGACTCGATCATGCGATCGACATTGAAAGCATGGTTGGGATGATGGTAGACCTTGATCGCAACCCCGTCATACTCATCTTTGGTCAACGCCAGGTCTGAAGACATGATGTTGAAGAAGTTGAGGATGGGCGCATCCATGCGGTAGTGGAAATAGCGCCGGCCATTGTCCATCCACTCACGCTCCAGATAGCCGGGTGCAAGCGCGGTCTGCTCGGGATCGGTGGAGATGATGATCTCGAAGTCGATAAAGCCGGTGCTGGGCGTGATGTAGTTGTTGCCGTATTGCGTGCTGTCGTCCAGGTCGGGCAGACGACGCGGCGGCGGCAGATCGCGCTTGCGCCGTTCGTGCCGATCGCTGATCTCGAATCGCGACTGATAGCCGAGCTGGGGCAGCATCTCGAAATTGTTGATGAAGCTGCCGTTGCGTACCAGCCTCAAGTCGGTTTCGCGGTCATTGAAACCCTGGTTGATGCGATTGACGGTAAAGCCGAAACGGCGCTGCTCACCCGGTGCCATCGGCGGGTCGAAGGCAATCCAGGACATGTTCAGCTCCTCGTCCCGCACGGCTTCACGGCCTTGCTCGATGTCAAAAGCAATGCTGCTGGCGCGCGAGACATGGCGCGGGCGCATCAGCAGGAAGCGATCAATCGGCTGATCCGTGCGATTTTCCAGCAGGTAGTGACCGCGCGCCTCCAGGCTTCTTTGCTCGGGAAACAGATCGGTTTCCAGATATACCGCAGCAATGGCGGGCGTAGGCAGGTCTTCGTAGCTTCGGTATTGCCGCTCATACTCAGCCTGCAGGTCCAGGCCGGCCTTGCGGGTAGTCGTCTCGTTCAGCACCGTGGTGTTGTAGGCAATCCAGGCACCGGTGGCGGCAAAGATAATCAGGCCGGCGGCAGCCAGACCCTTGCCGGGCGTGCCCAGGCGCGATGGCAGGCGTTTGATCCGATGCAGCAGCGCACTCTCCGGCCCGCGCCGCCACAGCCCGTAGCTGATCACGGCCAGGGCCAGGGTCAGGCCCAACCAGTAGAGCATGTACCAGAACTGGGTGCGGGCGAACGGGCCGTAGGCATTGATATCCGAGTAGGTTGACGTCGGCGCGCTGCCAAAGTTGAAGGCGCGGTGCTCCAGGCCCAGGTTGAAAAACACCAGCGTGCTGATGATGAACAGCACAAACAGCCCGATACCGAAGAACTTGTTCGGGCTCAGCGTTTGCAGCAGCACGGCGAGCACGGCCATCAGCATGAAGGGCAGGGCCAGGAACAGGCTCAATCTGACCAGGTACTGGCCGGGCTCGAACAGGAAGTAGCCCTGGCTTATCTGGTACAGCACGGCAAACACTGTGCCCAGCGCCAGCAGGGCAAAGATCACCACGTACAGGCCGATCAGCTTGGACACAAACAGCACCCAGTTCGGCACCGGCAGACTGTCGACGATATCGCCCATGCCGGACTGACGCTCGCGCCAGACCACCTCGGCGGTGTAGTAGGCAATGATGATCAGCATGATCAGCTCGAATGCCCAGCCAATGTAGTCGACCATGTAGCGGGTAATCGGCCAGGGATCGGTGCCGTACCAGCTGTTCGGGTCATACATCAGGATGTTGCTGAACTGGAAAACGGTCAGCAGCAGCAAAATGATGAACGGCCAGGACTTGACGATCTGGGCCACTTCAAAGCGGCTTCTCAGGGCAAGCCGGGCCAGGTTGGTCGCAAGCCCCGGTGTGCTGGCAGCCGGCAGGCGGGCGGCGGCCGGATCAATCGCCGGTGGCTTGTCCGAAGGTTTGTCGCGGCCGCGCGTACGCGGCTGGCGGCGCAGATCGACCAGCCAGTTGGTCATCGCAATCAGGGCCACGGACAAACCCAGCCACAGCAGCCGGTTGTACAGCAGCACGCCTTCCATGGCAGGCAGCATGGTGTTGCGCTCGAACGCAGTCCAGTAGCGGGTGGCGGCGGCAAAGGCACCAATGCCGAACGGATCCAGCAGCGCGGCCAGGTCGCGATACTCAGGATCGCTGAGCAGGCCCTGGGCGCTGAAGTAAAGAATGAAGAACCCAACTACGCCCAGGTACATCGCCATCATCGATCGTGTCGCAATGGCCAGGGCATAGAACAAGGCGGCGCAAAACAGCAGCGAAGGCAGCACCAGAATGAGGTAGGGCCAAAGGTAATAGGCCAGCACCGTCGGGCCAAAGCGCTCTTCATCCACCCACGGCATCAGGCCGCCCAGCCAGATCGCCAGCGGCACGGTGGCAAACACAACCAGCACCACGGCCAGGGAGCCGGCAAAGCGCCCCCACAGGTAAGCCGAGGGTTTCAGCGGCGTACTGAACACAATGCCATCCATCTGGCTGGCCCAGTCGCGGGTCGCCGTATTGCCGATGAAGTTGGCCACCAGGAACATCGCAAACAGGCTCATGATGAGCTGGGTCATGGCGATGCTCCACGGCCCGTTGAGCAACACGTTCGCGCCCGGCGCGCCGATCTGAACCTGGTCAACAACCGTGGCCAGGAAGGTCAGCACAAAGAAGGTAACGACGGTGACATAGAAAGAAGGCAGGCGACGCAGATAGCGCCACTCGAAACGAGCCAGCGTGAAAGTCATGGTCTCTCTCCCTTAAGGAGCCTCTGAACAATTATGCTCGGGCGCGACGGACCTTTGCGGGAGTCTCCGGTTCGGCTTGGGCGAGCGTGGTTTGGTCATTCCAAATGAGCGAGCCCAAACGAG
>SKKV01000300.1 GCA_007123575.1 Wenzhouxiangella sp. | reverse complement strand
GTGATCAAGGCTTCCGAAATTCCGCCGGCCAGTTCGTTGGGGTCACCAACGCCGTGGACCATGATGGCACTGAACACCCGAATCATCCCGACCACGGTGCCGAGCAGGCCCAGCAGCGGGGTAATGCCGGCAATGGTGCCCAGCGTGTTCAAGAAGCGCTCCAACTCATGCACCACGTGGCGGCCGGTATCTTCCACGGCTTCCTTGATGATTTCGCGTGGGCGCCGGCGATTGTCCAGGGCCGCGGCCAGAATCTGCCCCAGCGGCGAAGAGCGCCTGAGCTGTTCGATGTGCTTTTCGTCCAGCTCGTGCTGAGCGGCCCATTGCCGAACCTGGCCGGGCACCGCCGCCGGCATCACGCGCCCACCCCGCAAGGCCAGAAAGCGCTCGATGATGATGGCCACGGCCAGGATCGAACAGAGGATGATGGGCACCATCAGCCAGCCGCCAGCAATCACGATTTCAAGCATGCTCGACTCTTTCTGCGCAAACAGCTTGAAATGATAACCGGGATTGAGCTGAACTATTCGACCCGGCTACTCAACAAGAATCTCCCTTTCGCCAGAAGCGCGGCTGCTGGCCGGCCTGGGTCTTCAGCCTTGGTTCTTTATCGGGCTGCAAAGTCACGGTAATGGCACCGCACCAGCCGGTGCTGACCAGGCGCGTGCCAGCCCGATCGAGTCGATTCACCAGTTCCGGGTGCGGGCGGCCGAAACGATCCACCGCAGAGACTGATGCCAGGGCCAGCGCAGGCGAAACCTGGCGCAGGAATTCAGCGCTGCCGGCGCGGCGGTGGCCGCCGGCTGACAGCACCAGCACGTCGGCGGCAAGCGCCGGGTTTTCCAGCAACAGGCGCGCCTCCACGCTTTGATCAATGCCGCCGGTCAGCAGAACGTTGCCACCAGGACCGGCAATATGCAGCACGCAGGCGCTGTTGGCACCCAGATCGGGCAGGCCCGACGAGGGATGCAGGAAACGAAACGCCCAGTCGCCGCTGCGCCATCCCTGGCCGCTGACGCACGCCTCACCGACCAGGCCGTGGGCGCTGAAAACAGTCAGTTCTTTCAGCTGCGGCGCCAACGCACCCAGGCCACCGGCATGGTCGCGATGATCGTGCGAGACCACCAGTCGATCCAGCCGGTCAACGCCGGTCGAGCGCAGCAACCCCGGCAAGGTCCGGCCCAGCGCATCATTGCCTTCGCGGTCGCCAGGGCCGGTGTCATACAAAAGCACCTCGTCGGCGGTGCGGACCAGGACGGCGAGACCATTGCCGACATCCATCACGGTCAGCTCCAGGGCCCGTTCATCCAGCACCGGCAGCCGCGGCCACAACAGCGGCAGCAGCAGCACCAGGCCCAGCCAGCGCCCCGGCCAGCCGCGCGGCGCCAGCAGCCAGAGCGCGCCCAGCGCCGCTAAGCCCATGGCCAAGAGACCGGCACCCGGCACCTGTCGATAGCCCAGTTCCAGCCCGTCCAGTGCTTCAAGGATTTGCAGCAGCCAGACCAGGCCGGTCTCAGTCAGCCACAGCGGCCAGGCCGCCGGCAGGTCGAACAGGATCAAGCCAACGCTGACCAGCAGGGAGGGCAGGATCAGCAGCCCGACCAGGGGAATGGCTACCAGGTTGGCCGGCAAGGCCAGCGGAATCAGGTGTTGAAAGACGCCGACATTGAGCGGCAGCATCCCGATCGCGATAACCAGCTGGGCTCTGAGCAGGCCGGTCAGCCAGCCGGCGCTGCCACCCTCGGCTGCCGGTCGCCAGGCGAATGCCCAGATCAAGACGGCCACGGCGGCAAACGACAGCCAGAAACCGCTGGCCAGAGGGGCGAGCGGGTCTATCAGCAGGATCGCGGCCAGGGCCACGACCAGGGCATGGGCAGGCTGCAGGCCGCGTCGCAGCAGAAAAGCGCCGGCGGCAACCGTCAGCATGATCAGCGCTCGCTGGGTAGGCAAGGTCCAGCCGGCCAGAAAACCGTAGCCGGTGGCGGCGAGCAAGGCGCACACCAGGGCAACCCGCCGCCGATCCAGGCGCGCGCTGGTCAGCACCAGCGGCGCCAGCAGCCATCCGCCCAGAAACGCGGCCAGGCCGGCGACCATGCCGACATGGAGCCCGGAAATGGCCAGTAGGTGGGCGGTACCGGTGCGCCGCAGCAGTTCGCTGAGTTCCTGGTCCATGCCGCCTCGATCAGCCAGGGACAGGGCCCGGTTCAGGGCCGCGGCCCGATGGTCGCGGGTTTCTGCCTGCAGTACTTCGCCCAGGAATTGGCGCTGGCGATCGACCGCCCCGCGCCAGCGCGACTGACCGAGGCTTTGCGGTGAGCCGGTAACGCTGGCCAGCGCGCCGATACGCAGCGACAGCAGATGGCGATGCAGATCGAAACCGCCGGGATTCAAGCGACCGTGCACGGGATCCAGGCGCAGCGGCAACGCCCAGCGCTGGCCGGGCCGGATGTACTCGGTAGGTCGATACCAGGTCACCTGGATGCGCCGCGGCAGGTTGGCTTCCTGGCCGCGGTCAGGAATGAAATCAAAGCGAACACGCTGACCACTGGACTGCGGCAGGCCGGCAACCGTGCCAGTCACCAGCAATCGTTCACCGGCGTCGGACCGATCCCAGGCCCGCTCGGACTCAATGCCGGCCTGGAGTAAAAACCAGGACGCGCCCAGCACCAGAAGCGCGGTGATGCGCGCCGGCGCCCAGAATAGCAGCGCGGCGGCAACCAGCATTAGTGCCAGACTCCATAGCAGGGCCGGCGGGGCCGGCGCCAGCGTGGCCAGCAAGACTCCGACAGCAAAGCTGAGCGGGAGCCGCCAGTCCATGACAGGAATCAGTCGATCGGGTGCAGCTGGCCGCCGGTCATTTCCATGCGCCGGTCGAGTCGCTTGGCCAGCCGCGGGTCATGCGTGACCAGCACAATCGAAGTCTTGAACTCCTGGTTGAGTTCGAGCATCAGGTCATAGACCGAGGCGGCATTGCGCTCATCCAGGTTGCCGGTTGGCTCATCGCCAAGCACGCAGGCCGGTCGATTGATCAGGGCCCGGGCCACCGCCGCGCGCTGACGCTCACCGCCAGACAGCTCACCCGGCTTGTGATGCAGGCGCTGGCCCAGGCCAACCCGATCAAGCAAGGCTTCGGCAGCAGCCTGAGCGGCGGCGGCCTGATCACCGCGAATCAACAGCGGCATGGCGACGTTTTCCAGCGCGGTGAATTCCGGCAGCAGGTGATGAAACTGGTAGACAAAACCCAGCGAGCGGTTGCGAATGCGGGCCCGGCTGCGTTCATTGCCCGCGGCCATGTTCTGGCCCTCGATTTCAACCACGCCCTCGGTCGGTTTGTCCAGCCCGCCCAGAATGTGCAGCAAGGTGCTCTTGCCAACGCCGGAGGCGCCAAGAATGCCCACACTTTCGCCCGGCATGACGTCGAAGTCCACCCCTTTGAGTACCTGCAGGACAGACTCACCCTGGATGAATTGCTTGACCAAGCCGCGGCAGCGAATGACGGCTTGATTGCTCGAGGTCGGATCACTCATAGCGCAACGCCTCCACCGGTTCGGTCCGGGACGCTCGCCAGGCCGGGTAAATGGTCGACAGCAGCGACAGGGCCAGGGCAACCAGGGCAAAGCGAGTCACGTCACTGGCACGAAGTTCAGACGGCAAATCGGAGATGTAATAGACCTCGGCCGATAGAAACTCGATACTTAGCACGCCCTCGATGGCCGAGACCACCGTCTCGACATTCAGCGCCAGGATGATACCCAGAACAACCCCAAGCATGGTTCCTATCACTCCAATCAGCGAACCCTGGATCATGAAGATGCCCATGATCCGGCGCGGGCCCAGGCCCATGGTCTTGAGAATGGCAATGTCGGCCTGCTTGTCGGTGACGACCATGACCAGGGTTGAAATAATGTTGAACGCCGCCACCGCAATGATCAGCGACAGGATGATGAACATCACCGTTTTCTCGGTCTGCACGGCGCGGAAGAAGTTGGCGTGCTGCTGAGTCCAGTCCCGAACCCGGTAAAACCCGGGCAGTTCGGCGCTGAGCTCGCGGGCGATACGCTGGGCACGCATCATGTCGGTAAGCTTCAGGCGGATGCCGCCGATATTGTCTTCCAGGCGAAACAGGCGCTGGGCATCCTGGTAGTGAATCACGGCCAGGGCGGTGTCATACTCGTGCACCCCGGCCTCGAACAGGCCACCAACCACGAAGCGCCGCACTTGCGGCACGACGCCAGCCGGCGTGGCCCGAATTTCGGGAGCGAAGATGGTGATTGAATCTCCCGGCCCCACGCCCAAGCGATTGGCCAGGCCTACGCCGATCAGCACCTGCCACTGGCCGGGTACCAGGTCTTCAAGCGCACCGCGCACCATCAGTTCATGGATGTCGGACACCTCGGGCTCGGATGCCGGATCAACGCCGCGGACCAGCGCGCCGGAGGTGCGCGAACCGGCCCGGAGCATGGTTTCCTGTTCGACGAAAGGCGCAGCACCGATCACTTCGGGATGTTCGCGAGCCTGCTCGATGACCCGCTCCCAGCCGGAAAAACGCCCGTCCGGCGCCTGAATCGTGGCATGAGAGATCATGCCCAGGATGCGTTCGCGCAGCTCGCGCTCGAAACCGTTCATCACGCTGATCACCGTAATCAGGGTCATGACGCCCAGGGCAATCCCGGCCATGGAGATCAGGGAAATGAAAGAGATGAAATGATTGCGGCGCTTGGCGCGCAGATAGCGCAGGCCAACAAAAACGGTTAGAGGCTGATACATGAACGGTCGGGATTTCCTTGGAAGTCTGCGCTATGGGTTCAGAAGTCTGCCTTGAGACGTTCAATGACCTCGCCAAGTTCATCTGGCAGGGGCGCATTGAACACCCGATCTTCTGGCCAGCGCAGGCGCAGGTAGTGGGCATGCAGGAACAATCGCTTCAATTCCTTTGGTCCTGCCATTTCATCGTACAGGTCATCGCCGGCAACCGGGTGGCCGATGTGGCGAGCGTGCGCGCGAATCTGGTGGGTGCGCCCGGTTTCGATCTCGACCTCGACGAAGCTGTAGCCGGGCAAGCGCTCCAGGCAGCGGAACTCCGACACCGCTGGCTGACCATCATCAGCCACGATAATGCGCCGCTGGCCGCTGCCGTCGCGAATCTTTTTCAAGCTGGCCTCGACCCGAATGCGATCTTCGGGCAGGCTGCCGCGCAGCAGGGCCAGGTAGCGCTTGTCGACCTCACGCTCGGCAAAGGCCCGCTGCAACTTGACCACGGCCTGGTGATGACAGGCCAGCAGCAGCAGGCCGCTGGTCGGTCGATCGAGACGATGTACTGGCTTCCAGTCTTTTGCGATCGCATGAATCGCGTCCATGAGCCCGTAGTTAAGTCCCGAGCCGCCATGGACGGCCAGCCCGGCCGGCTTGTCGATGACCACGATATGCTTGTCGTGGTGCAGGATGCGCTGGCGGATGGTTTCGACCAGACCGTCAGGAACCGCGCCGCGTTTGGGCGCATCGGTCGCTACCGGGGGAATGCGCACCTGATCGCCGGCGGCGAGCTTGCGCATCGGCTTGGCTCGCGAGCCGTTGACGCGCACCTGGCCGGTTCGCACCAGGCGGTAGACCAGGCCTCTGGGCACGCCGCCAAGATGCCCGATCAGAAAATTGTCCAAGCGCTGCCCGGCGCGATCGGCAGCCACTTTGACGTGTTGAACGCGAGCGCCGGTTCCTTGATCAGTCATCGCCCATTGTTACGATCATCGAGTCGCATCCTTGTTTCGGCATTGCCTGATCCAAGGGTTCAGGCGACCCACGAGAGTTTCCAATACGGTGGATAAATGATAATATATTGCGGTTGGGGTTTATTCAGGCACAAGGCTGCGCGCCCGACTGGCACCGCGACCTTTGACTAGCATCCGATTTCCCAGCCGCCTGACGCCATTTTGCCACAGTCATCAAGCGCCTGGCGGCAGCGAAGAATCGATCGTGAACCCGACACCGGCACTAGCGGCCGACAGCGGGAAACCTCGACAACAAAGCTTTACCGCGTGGTTCTTGCCGATTAGTGCAGGCAACCGCGCCAGAAAATGAACCGGTCGCAGGACAATCGCGATACAGGCTTTGGAGATGGCAGCGCCGTCCCGGCCAGAACGCCCCGTCCGCGACCTTGAAGAGACGGCCAGCACTGCGGGTGCCGGCCCGACACAACAAAAATGACGCGCTCCCGGTACGCGATTGAGTTTTCAAGCCCGGGAATGGATGCCAAGTGGCTGCCGCAACTCGATTCACGAGTTGGGCCGTCACGACAACGAAAGTGCAGACAATTTGGCAAACCGGCATGGGACCTGTCCAGATAAGGCCTGGTCTTCGGGCTTCCCCGTGGTGCGATTGTCAGGCACGCATGCCGTAATCAAGCGGGCACAATCTGCTGTTGCGGCGGCATCCTCTTCAATGGCCTGTACTCCAGGACTGGGGCGCAAGAGGATCATCAACGATGAAACGCATGCTGATCAACGCGACCCAGCCCGAAGAGGTGCGTGTCGCGATTGCTGATGGCCAGTTCCTGCTGGATCTGGACATTGAAGTTCCCGCCCAGGAGCAAAAGAAATCCAACATTTACAAGGGCCGCATTACCCGCGTTGAACCCAGTCTTGACGCCTGCTTTGTCGAGTTCGGTTCCGAGCGCCATGGCTTCTTGTCGCTGAAAGAAATCAGTCGCGAGTACTTCAGCGAAGAGGCCCAGAAGCAGCTCGATGGCGGCAACCGGGTCGACATCAAGGACGCGGTCAAGGCAGGCCAGGAAGTCATCATCCAGGTCGACAAGGAGGAACGGGGCACCAAGGGCGCGGCGCTGACCACCTTTATCAGCCTGGCCGGGCGCTACCTGGTATTGATGCCGAACAATCCCCGTGCCGGCGGCGTGTCGCGCCAGATTTCGCGCGATGATCGCAAGGACCTGCTCGACACGCTGAAGAAAATCGAGGTGCCCGACGGCATGGGCCTGATCGTGCGCACCGCGGGTGTCGGGCGCGAGCAGGAAGATCTGCAGTGGGATCTTGACTACCTGACCCAGCTCTGGAGCGCGATCCAGGAAGCAGCCGGAGCGCGCAAGGCACCGTTTCTGGTTTACCAGGAAAGCAAGCTGATCATTCGCGCGCTCCGGGATTACCTGCGTGAAGATATCGGCGAGATCCTGATTGACGATGAACAGGTGTTCGAGGACGCGCGGGAATTCATGCAACAGGTAATGCCACACAACCTGCGCAAGCTCAAAATCTACCGTGACCCCATCCCGCTGTTTTCACGCTACCAGATCGAAAGCCAGATCGAATCGGCTTTTGCCCGGGAAGTGCGCCTGCCATCGGGCGGCGCCGTGGTGATTGATCACACCGAGGCATTGCTGTCGATCGACATCAACTCGGCCCGGGCGACCAAGGGCGCCGATATCGAAGAAACCGCCCTCCAGACCAACCTGGAAGCGGCCGACGAAATCGCTCGCCAGCTTCGAATTCGCGACCTGGGTGGACTGGTGGTTATCGACTTCATTGACATGATGAGCAAGGACGCCCAGCGCCAGGTCGAAAACCGGCTGCGCGAAGCCATGCGCATGGACAAGGCCCGGGTTCAGATCGGGCGTATTTCACGCTTTGGCCTGCTGGAAATGTCGCGTCAGCGCCTCAGGCCGTCGCTGGGCGAGTCCAGCTATGTAACCTGCCCGCGCTGCGACGGGCATGGCTCAATCCGCTCGATTGAATCGCTGGCCTTGTCCATTTTGCGCTTGGCCGAAGAGGAAGCGATGAAGGATCACACCTCGCGGGTGATCGTTCAGGCGCCGGTCGACGTGGCCAACTTCCTGCTCAACGAAAAGCGCGCATCCCTGGCCGAGATCGAGCAGCGCAACAAGCTGCCGGTCACCATTGTTGCCAACGACGACATGGAAACACCGCGCTTCGAAGTGCAGCGGCTGCGGACCAACGAGAACATTGATGAACCCAGCTACGCGCTGACGCCCAGCGAAGAAGTCGACAACCACGGTGGCTACCAGCGTCACGACGTTCAGCAGCCACCACCGAAACCACCTGCCCAAGCCGCCGTTTCGGGGGTGCGTCCGGCAGCGCCAGCCCCGGAGCGCAAGAAGCGCAGCCTGATCGATAGCATCAAGGCATTTTTTGCAAGCCTCTTCGGCACTGGGCAAAAGGAAAACAATAGCCCGGCCAAGCAGGCCAAGCCCGGGGCTTCGCGCAAGGGCCAGTTCTCCAGAGATCACCATCGCAAGCGGGTCAAGGCTGATCATGGCTCGTCCGACAACAAAGATGATCAGGGAGGGCCCGGGCGCAAGAAGAAAAAGAAGTCGCGGCGCAAGACCGCCAGCGACGACGCTCGTCAAGGTGACAATCGCCAGAACGACAACAACCAGGACAAGCGTCAAGATGTCAGTCAGGGCAATCGTCCAGATGCCGGCGGCACCGACGACAATCGTCCGAAAAAGAAAAAAAAGCGGCGCCGGCGCGGCGGCAAGAAACGTAAAACTGCGCGTGGCAATTCGGCGCAGAACCAGTCCAGCCCGTCAGGATCACCCGACCAGTCCAGCGGCAATACAAAAAAAGACTCAGGCAAGGGCGCTGATGCCGGCAGTAACGACAAGCAGCCCCAGCGCCAGGACCGTCCCGCGCCCGGCGCGGCGCAAGACAATTCGTCGCAAGACAACGGCTCTCAAGAGAAACAGCGACAACACCATCAGGAAAAGCCCAAGGACAACAGCAAGCCGTTGGACCAGGGCAGCCCGCCGCCGGCCAAGGAAAGGTCTGAATCCCGGTCTCCAGAATCGGCAAAGCGGAACGACGCGCCGTCTGGCGGTGATTCCGGCAAGCAGGAGACCAAGCCTCAGGAAAAACAGCACCCTGACCCGGACCCGCGCCCAGTCAAGGAAGAAGGCGGGCTGTATCGCCTTTCCGACAGCAACGACAAGTAATCTGTTTTGGGTCCGGCCGTCGAAGCGGCGGCCGGATTCAAGAAACCTAACCAGCCGCTATTTGGCGGTTTGACCGAGCACCAAGTCCGAGAACTCGACCAAGCCGGGAGACTGATCCTGCAGGCGGAGCGCAGCTAATAGCGCACCACGCGCGAAGATTCGGCGATCAGTGGCTCTGTGAGTAAGCTCCAGGCGCTCGCCCTCACCGAGAAAATAAACTGTATGCTCCCCGGCCACATCCCCGCCGCGAAGCACCCCAACGCCGAGCTCTCCGCGGCTGCGCGGTATTCGATGCCGGCTGCGGTCATGTACCAAGGCCTCGTGGGTGACCAACCCGCGCGCGCAGGCCAGCGACCTGGCCAGGGCCAGCGCTGTGCCGGAGGGCGAGTCAATTTTGCGGCGATGATGCATTTCCAGCACTTCGATATCGAAATCGTCGCCAAGCGCGCGGGCGGACTCGGCGGCCAGCCGTAGCATCAGGTTGAGCCCAATACTGAAGTTGGCGGCCTGGCAAATTGCAATACTACGAGCCGCTTCCTGCAAGCGCTCATCGAGCAGGCCGGGTAGACCGGTAGTCCCGGTTACCAAGGGCAGACGATGCCGCAAGGCATAGTCCAGGGTGCGCTCAAGCAGGCGCGGATGCGAAAAATCGATAATCGCGTCGGCATTCAGATCCGGCTCGAAGAAACGTTCGCTGGTGGCCGTGCCCAGAATGGCAAAACGCGAATCTGCGCCGACCTCTTCGATCAGCGATTGACCGATAGTGCCGCTGGCACCACTGACTAGAATACCGAGACTCATGGCTAAAGCATAGCCGATTTGCTCGCTGCATTCACGGCGGACCGTCAGGCCGGTCGAGACTGTCCGACCCCAGCTTACAAACCCATCCGATCAAAAAAGCTTCTGACTTTGTCGGCCCAGCCGGAGGACTGGGGATTGTGGTCGCTGCCTTCGCCGAAAGACTCCTGGAAACGGCGCAGCAGGTCCTTTTGATCGCGGGTCAGGTTGATCGGCGTCTCTACTGCCACTCGGCACAGCAAATCACCGGCGCTGCGGCTGCGAACGGACTGAACGCCCTTGCCACGCAACCGAAACAACTTGCCTGATTGGGTTTCTGCGGGAATCTTGAGCATCACCGAGCTGTCCAGGGTCGGCACCTTGAACTGACCGCCCAGCGCCGCCGTGGTAATCGGGATTGGCACCTCACAATACAGGTCATCGCCTTGGCGCTGAAACAACGGGTGGGGACGGACCTGGATATCGACGTACAGATCGCCAGCATGTCCACCCTGGGCACCGGCGGCACCTTCCCCGGTCAACCGAATCCGATCCCCTTCGTCAACGCCGGGCGGAATCTTGACTTGCAGAGTGCGGGTTTCGCGAACCTGGCCACTGCCGTGACAGACGTCGCAGGGGTCCTTGATGACTTTGCCACTTCCGCCGCAGGTCGGGCAGGTCTGCTGCACAGAAAAAATACCCTGCTGCATGCGCACCTGGCCCTGGCCGCCGCAGGTTGAACAAACTTCCAGCTTGCCGCTTTTCGATCCCGTGCCATCGCAGGTCGTGCAGCGGCCGACGGTAGGAATGCGTATTTCCTTGTCGATCCCGTTGACCGCTTCCTCCAGGTCCAGCTCCAGGGTATAGCGAAGATCCTGTCCGCGTCGCGAACGCTGGCTCTGGCGGCGCCTGCCACCTCCGAAGATGTCGCCGAAAATGTCACCAAATATATCGTTGATGTCACCAAAGCCGGCACCGCCTTGTGCGCCACCGCCCATGCCGTTGACGGCCTCTGGGCCAAAACGGTCATAGGCTGCCCGCTTCTGGTCGTCCTTTAGCACCTCGTAGGCTTTCTGGACTTCCTTGAAGCGGTCTTCGGCGTCGGCTTCCTGGCTGACATCGGGGTGGTATTTCCGCGCCAGCCGTCGATAGGCCTTTTTCAGCTCATCGGCAGACGCGTTCTTGGACACGCCCAGTACTTCGTAGTAGTCAGCCGCCATAGGGTGTATCTGTTATTTTTTGTCGTCGTCTACTTCAGTGAACTCGGCGTCGACCACGTCGTCAGCAGAGGTGCTGGCGTCGCCGGCATCCTGCTCGCCGCCAGCGGCTTCGGCGCCGGCCTCGGCCTGGGCCTTTTCAGCCGCCTTCTGATAAAGCTCGGCGCCAGCCTGCTGCAGTTCGTTGACGGCCGTATCAATGGCTTCCTTGCTGTCGCCCTTGATCGCCTCGTCAACCTTGCTCAAGGCATCTTCGATACGCTGCTTGACCGCGTCATCGAGGTTGTCACCATGCTCTTTCAGGCTGGTGCGGGTGGAATGGGCCACGCCATCGGCCTGGTTGCGCGCCGTGACCAGCTCGGCGAAGCGCTTGTCTTCCTCGCGATGCGTTTCGGCATCGCGCACCATGTTGTCGATTTCTTCCTCGCTCAAGCCCGAGCCGGCCTTGATTTCGATGCGCTGCTCGCGGCCGGTGGCCTTGTCCTTTGCCGAGACGTGCAAGATACCGTTGGCATCGATATCGAAGGTGACTTCGATCTGCGGCATGCCGCGCGGTGCGGCCGGAATACCGGTCAGGTCAAAGCGAGCCAGCGACTTGTTCGCCGCGGCCTGGTCGCGCTCGCCCTGCAGTACGTGCACCGTGACCGCGCTCTGGTTGTCGTCGGCGGTGGAAAATACCTGCGAAGCCTTGGTCGGAATCGTGGTGTTTTTCTCAATCACCTTGGTGAACACGCCGCCCAGGGTTTCAATACCCAGCGACAGCGGGGTAACGTCAAGCAGCAGCACGTCCTTGACATCGCCGGCCAGCACGCCGCCCTGCACCGCCGCACCAACGGCAACGGCTTCGTCGGGATTGACGTCCTTGCGCGGTTCCTTGCCGAAGAAGTCGGCCACGGCCTGCTGCACCGCCGGCATTCGGGTCTGGCCACCGACCAGGATGACCTCATCAACCTCGGCAACCTTGAGGCCGGAATCATTGAGCGCCGTCCGGCACGGTTCGATCGAGCGCTTGACCAGGTCCTCGACCAGCGACTCCAGCTTGGATCGGGTGACCTTGATATTCAGGTGTTTCGGACCCGAGGCATCGGCAGTGATGTAGGGCAGATTGACCTCGGTCTGCTGCGATGAAGACAGCTCGATCTTGGCCCGCTCGGCGGCTTCACGCAGACGCTGCAGCGCCAGCGGGTCGTTGTGCAGGTTGACTCCCTGCTCTTTCTTGAACTCGTTGGCCAGGTAATCGATCAGGCGCTTGTCAAAGTCTTCCCCACCGAGGAAGGTATCGCCATTGGTGGCGAGCACTTCAAACTGCATTTCGCCGTCGACATCGGCAATTTCGATGATGGAAATATCGAACGTTCCGCCGCCGAGGTCGTAGACCGCAACCTTGCGATCGCCGCTCTTCTTGTCCAGGCCATAAGCCAAGGCTGCTGCGGTAGGCTCGTTGATGATACGGCGCACGTTCAACCCGGCGATCTTGCCGGCGTCCTTGGTTGCCTGCCGCTGCGAGTCATTGAAGTAGGCCGGTACGGTAATCACCGCCTCGCTGACTTCCTCGCCCAGATAGTCCTCGGCGGTCTTTTTCATCTTCATCAACACGCGCGCCGAGATTTCCGGCGGCGCCATTTTCTTGCCGTCGACTTCGACCCAGGCGTCACCGTTGTCAGCTTCAATGATCTTGTACGGCACCAGGCCGCGGTCCTTTTGCACCACGTCTTCGCTGAATTTGCGGCCGATCAATCGTTTGACCGCGTACAGGGTTCGATCGGGGTTGGTGACCGCCTGGCGCTTGGCCGGTTGGCCAACCAGCACCTCACCGTCTTTGGTGAAGGCAACGGTTGATGGCGTGGTTCGGTCACCTTCGGCGTTTTCGATCACCCGCGCCTTGCCACCTTCCATGATGGCGACGCAGGAGTTGGTCGTTCCCAGGTCAATGCCGATAATCTTGCTCATGGCTGTTTCAATCCTGTTCCTTAGAAATTTCAGATTCGATTCGAGACAGTCTCGATACTCATGGCCGTTTAGTGGGGCTAAACGGTCAGCTTTTCAAATTTGGGCCCTATTGATCGGGCGCGCGGGCAACGATTACCCGGGCCGGACGCAGCAGGCGGTCGTGCAGGCGATAGCCTTTCTGCAGCACCGCAATGACGGTATCGGCCGCATGCTCATCGCTGGCCTGCATGCTCATCGCCTCGTGCCACTGCGGGTCAAACGGCTTGCCGGTAGGATCCTCTTCTTCCAATCCGAAGCGCGTCAGTGCCTTGAGAAGCTGGCGCCGGGTCAAGCTCAGACCTTCACTCAGGCTGGTGTCGTCGCCTGCGCTGTCCAGCCCCTGGTCGAGGCTATCGATGACCGGCACCAGGTCACGCAGCAGGCTGTCAACCGCAAAGCGTCGCGACTTTTCAATTTCGCGTTCAGCCCGCTTCTGCAAATTGTCCATCTCCGCCCGTGTGCGCAGGAGGGCCTCGCGCAGGCGGGCGATTTCCTCCTCGGGCCCCGGCTCCCGCACTCGTTCTTCATGATCGCTGTCTACCTGGCTCTGCAGAGCCTCATCAGCCTGTTCGGCTTCGCGCTGCTGATCTGACTCTTCAGCAGCTGCGTCTTCATTCAGGTTTCTGTCTTGATGCTCACCCATGGGTTTTGTTGCGCGTACGTTGGCCTGCGCCATAACTGGGGTTCGACAGGCACAAAAACAACGGCAGCAAGAAAGGCATTTGAGGCGTGTAGAATTGCCCACGTCAATGGCTGACGCCATCCAGGGTCCGGATCAGCCGCTCACCGACCGATATCAACATGCTGCGATCACTGTCCATTCGCCACTTCGCCATCGTCGACCAGCTTGAGCTGGACTTCGAGCCAGGCTTTACCGCCATTACCGGCGAAACAGGTGCAGGCAAGTCCATCCTGGTCGACGCCATGGGATTGCTATTGGGTGATCGTGCCGACTCCGGGCTGATCGCCGCCGGCCAGGACCAGGCCGAGCTCAGCGCCAGTTTTGACCTAACCAGGCAAGCCGCCGCCAGGACCTGGCTGAGCGAGCAGGCCCTGGACGAAGACGAAGCGCTTTTGATTCGCCGCCTGCTGTCGCGCAGTTCGCCATCGCGCGCCTGGATCAACGGTCGCCCGGTCACCATCGGCCAGCTCGCCGAACTTGGCACCATGCTGGTGGAGATTCATGGTCAGCACGAGCATCAGCGGCTGGGCCAGTCCGAGCGACAGCGCGAACTACTCGACCAGCAGGTTAACCAGACACTACTTGAGCAGGTCAGCCACGGCTGGCAAGCCTGGCGCCAGGCAGACCAGGCGCTGACCGAGTTCGAACGCGATGCCGGCGATGCGGCTCAGGCCGAGCTGCTGCGCTTTCAGTGCGAAGAGCTCGAAGACCTGGCCCTGGACAAGGACGAATTCAGCAAGCTCGAGCAGGAGCAGGAACGCCTGGCCCGCGGCGATGAAATCCGGGCCGCGACGCGACGCGCAACCGCCCTGCTCGACCAGGACGAGCAGCCATCGACCAGAAATTTGATGCTCGAGGCGCTGCAGGCGCTGGCCGGCGTCCGCGGCCTTGATAAGCACCTGGAATCCGCCGCGTCCATGCTTGAGGAGGCGCGGATCAATATTGACGAAGCCATTGCCGAGCTGGAACGTCAAGAGGATGTTGACGAGGCTGATCCAGCCCGGCTCGACCAGGTCAACCGCCGCCTGCAGAAAGCCCTGGACCTGGCCCGCAAGCATCGGGTCGAACCGCAAGCGCTGCCCGTGTTGACCCGGGACCTGCGCAGCCGCCTCGATCGCCTTGACGACCGCGAGCAAGAACGGCTGCGCCTGCACCAGGCCAGGGATAAGGCTCTGGCTCAGTGGCAGGCCGGCGCGGAAAAGCTGGGCGAGGACCGGCAACGCGCGGCTGGCGCGCTGGAAAAGCAGGTCGGCGCCAGCCTTCAGCAACTGGGTATGGAACGCGCCCGGCTGGAAATTCGGGTCGAGGCTGACGCCAGGCTTGCGCCCTCACCATTCGGACGCGACCGGATCAGCCTGCTGTTCAGCGCCAATCCTGGCCAGCCGCTGCAGGCCCTGGCCAAGGTCGCTTCCGGTGGGGAGTTGTCGCGGGTCAGCCTGGCCTTGATGCTGGCCTCAGGCCTGGATCAGGGGCCGCGGGTGCGGGTTTTTGATGAAGTCGATGCCGGCATCGGTGGCGAGACGGCGGCCGTGGTCGGGCAGTTCTTGAAGCAGGTCTCCAGCCATGGCCAGGCTTTCTGTGTCACCCATCTTGCCCAGGTGGCCGCCCGCGCCGACCACCAGGTCAGCGTGCGCAAGGCCCTGGGCGACAATACCACCGAGCTTCAGATCAGCGCGCTGAACAACAGCGCAAGGCGCCAGGAAATCGCCCGCATGCTGGGCAATCCGGATTCAAAGCGCAGTCTGGCTCACGCCGCGGAATTGCTGGCCGCTGGCAAATCCTGATCAGTTCTTGATCGGGCGCACGTACATGACCAGGGAATGGTCAACAATTTCATAACCATGATCCTTGGCGATCTGCTCCTGACGTTGCTCGATCGCTTCATCGAAGAATTCAATCACTTCACCTGACTCCATGCACACCATGTGATCGTGGTGTTCGCCCTCGTCAAGCTCGTAGCAGGCCTGGGCCGGACGACCGCTGCCGTCGTCAAACATGTGTTTGCGAACCAGCTGGGCCGACTCGAACTGGCTCAAGACCCGGTAAACCGTAGCCAGACCGATGTCTTCGCCCTGATCGTTCAGGGCCCGGTAGATCTGGTCGGCGGTCATATGCTTCTGGTCGGTTTGCTCCAGCAGCCTGAGAATCTGCAGACGAGGATGGGTGACCTTGAGGCCGGCCTTGCGCAACTCCGTGGTTTCTTCGGACATTTGGTGGTCGTTCCTGAACAATCGTTTAACCGACACGGTGGGCCGATATTGTATCATTGAGCTTGTTTCGCCCCACCCTGGATTGATTGATGCTCAAACAGATCGTGCTGTGCGCACTTCTGGCCTTCAGCCTGACTGCCTGCAATATCGTCTACAAGCAAGACATACAGCAGGGCAACGTGCTTGATGACGATGATGTCTCGCGCCTGGAAATCGGCATGACCAAGCGCCAGGTTCAGGTTTTACTGGGATCGCCCTCGGTCAGAAGCCCGTTTCACGAAGATCGCTGGGATTACGTCAACACCTACGCTCCCCGCGGCACCAACACGGTCAAGCGCGTGTTGACGCTGCGCTTCGAGAGTGATCGCCTGGCTGACTTGGAGGGCAGCTTCCTTGACCAGGACTCAGTCGCAGCGGAAGCGTTGCGCGACTTGCAAAGTCGCGATGATCAACCCATCCAGGATCTGGAATCGCTGCGCCGCGAGCAGTAGCAAACGCCGATCAGCGCTTTTTGGCAAGCTCGGCTAGCTGGCGTCTGACTTCTTTGGGATCAGCCTTCAACGGCCGGTAGACTTCGATCCGGTCGCCATCTTTCAGGACCTGATCAGCATCGACGCGTCGGCCAAAGATGCCCAGCCTGTCTTGATCGATCACCAAGGCTGGGTAATCAGTTTCCAGGTCCGCCTGCTTGACCGCATCCATAACCGTGGCACCCTCGGCCACGTCCAGGCGGCGCAAAATCTGCGCGTCGGCATCACCGGCCACCACTTCAACGCTAAGCTTGCGGACCATACAACTGCTCGGCACGGCGACAGAAGTCATCAACCATACGGTCAGCCATGCGACTGAAGCCGCGGCGAAAGGGCAGCATCAGGGCGGAGCGGGCCAAGGAAAACTGCAAATCCAGGCTAACCCGAGCGCCATATTCACCCAGCGGATCGAACTGCCAGGTGCCGCTTAGATCGTCAAACGGTCCAGCCCGCAGGCTCATGTCCAGTCTTTGGCCGGGAATAAGACGGTTGTGGGTAGTAAAGCGCTTGGTCATGCCTGCGATTCTGACCTGCAGTGTTGCAAGCTGACTGGCCTGGTCCTCTTCGTGCACGGTGGCTGCCTGCACCCAGTTCAGGAACTCGGGATACCGCGGCACGTCACGCACCAGCTCAAACATTTGCTGCGGCGTGAAAGTCACCAGGGCGGAGCGATGTACTTGCGTCATGAAACGATGGTGGTAGGGCAGCAGTGAGTTTGAGAATTGGGGTCAAGGTAACCCATGCGCAAGCGCAACGGCGAATCCAGTCCCACCAGCCATTCGGTCAAAAACGGTTAGAATGTCGCGTTCTATTCTCAAGACCCTGGAGACCTCAATGAATGAACCCGTCCGAGTAGCCATTACCGGCGCAGCCGGCCAAATCGGCTACCAGCTCTGCTTCCGCATCGCCTCGGGCGACTTACTGGGCCCGACCCAGCCTGTCATCCTCCAGCTGCTCGAAATTCCGCCGGCGCTGGATGCGCTCAAGGGCGTGGTCATGGAGCTAGACGACGCTGCGTTTCCACTGCTGGCCGGCGTGGTTGCCACCGCTGATCTGGAAGAAGGGTTCAAGGACGCCGATTATGCCATTCTGGTCGGCGCCAAGCCGCGCGGCCCGGGCATGGAGCGGGCTGATCTGCTCAGCGAAAACGGCAAGATCTTCGGCCCCCAGGGCAAGGCCCTGAACGCCGTGGCCAGCCGCGATGTCAAGGTACTGGTGGTTGGCAACCCGGCCAATACCAACGCGCTGATTGCCCAGGCCAACGCGCCTGACCTGCCGGCAGAAAACTTCACCGCCATGACCCGGCTGGATCACAACCGCGCCCTGGCCCAGCTGGCCGGCAAGAGCGGTGCCCACCACACCCGGATCAAGCAAATGACGATCTGGGGCAACCATTCGTCAACCCAGTACCCGGATCTGCACCACTGCCTGGTCGACGGCCAGCCGGCGCTCGAAGGCGCGGACAACGCCTGGTATGCTGATGACTTCATTCCCACCGTGCAGCATCGCGGTGCGGCCATCATCAAGGCCCGCGGTGCTTCCAGCGCAGCGTCGGCAGCCTCAGCCGCCATCGACCATATCCGCGACTGGGCCCTGGGCACCGACGGCGATGACTGGGTCTCCATGGCCGTTCCGTCCGACGGCAGCTATGGCATTGCGCCGGGCGTGATTT
>SKKV01000144.1 GCA_007123575.1 Wenzhouxiangella sp. | reverse complement strand
TCGGCATCGGCAATGATCTTGACGTGGCCGGCGGCATTGCCCATGGCCAGGCCGCGGCCGGTGGCTGCAAACGGGAAGCTGCCGGCCCGATAATCGTGACCGGCCTCCTTGAGCTCCTTCTCGGTCTTGCCGACCCAGGCAATTTCGGGGTCGGTGTAGATCACCCAGGGAATGGTGTCGAGGTTGATATGGCCATAGCCGGTGGCCAGCGCCTCGACCACGGCAATGCCTTCCTCCGAGGCCTTGTGAGCCAGCATCGGACCCCGCACCAGGTCGCCGATTGCCCAGACATTCTTGACCGAGGTCTGGCAGTGCTCATCGACCTTGACCTGGCCGCGGTCGGTCAGCTCAACGCCGCTGTCGTCGGCAAGGAGCCCCTCGCTGGCCGCCTTGCGGCCAACGGCGACCAGCAGCCGATCAAAAGTTTCGCTGTGATCGCCGTTCTTGTCGGTGTAGCTGACCTTGACCTGGTCGTCGCTGATCTCGGCGCCGGAAACCTTGGCCCCCAGGCGGATATCCAGCCCCTGCTTCTTGAACTCGCGCGCCGCGGCCCGGCTCATGTCCTGGTCGACCACACCCAGCAGCTCGTCCATGGCTTCCAGCAGCACGACTTCCGAGCCCAGGCGCGACCAGACACTACCCATTTCCAGGCCGATGACGCCGGCACCGATCACGCCCATGCGCTTCGGCACCTCGTCGAATTCCAGCACGCCGACGTTGTCGACGATGAACTTGCCGTCGATTTCGACGTTGGGAATGGTGAACGGCACCGAGCCCGCGGCCAGCATGACGTGCTTGCCGACGGCGGTGAAAGCATCGCCCTCATGCGGTGTCACCTCGACGCGGCGGTCGGCGAGCAGCTTGCCGCGGCCGTTGGCGAACTCGATCTTGTTGGCCTTGAATAGCTGGATCAGGCCGCCGTTGAGCTGCTTGACGATCTTGCGCTTGCGCTGGATCATCTTGCCTACATCCATGCTGACCCCGTCGACGTTGATGCCGTGCTCGGTGTAGTCATGCTGGATGTGGTGATAGTGCTTGGACGAGTCCAGCAGCGCTTTGGACGGCACGCAGCCCACGTTCAGGCAGGTGCCACCGGGCGCCGGCTTGCCGTTGTCATCCTGGCGGTCGTCGATCAGCAGAACTTTCAGTTCAAGCTGGGCGGCGCGGATCGCAGCCGCATAGCCGCCTGGGCCGCCACCGATAACGACGAGATCAAATTCCTTGTCAGACATTGAGCGTTCCTTGGTTCGTCAAATCTTTTGCAAGCGAGATGCGCGTGTTACAGGCCCAGGAGCATTCGGGCCGGGTCTTCCAGTGCTTCCTTGACCGCGACCAGGAACTGCACCGCGTCCTTGCCGTCGACGATGCGATGGTCGTAGGACAGGGCGATGTACATCATCGGCCGGATCACGATCTCGCCGTTTTCGGCAATCGGACGTTCCTTGATCGTGTGCATGCCCAAGATTGCGCTCTGTGGCATGTTCAGCAGCGGTGTGGATAGGAGCGAGCCGAACACACCGCCGTTGGTGATGGTGAAGGTGCCGCCTTGCAGGTCTTCAAGCTGGATCGTCCCCTTGCGTGCCTTGTTGGCGTAGTCGCCAATCGCCGCCTCGATCTCGGCCAGGCCCATGCGATGGGCATCGCGCACGATCGGAACCAGCAGGCCGCGGTCGGTAGATACGGCCACGCCGATGTCCTGGTAGCCGTGGTAAACGATTTCGTCTCCGTCTACGGACGCATTGACTACCGGGTGCTTCTGCAGCGCTTCACAGCAGGCCTTGACAAAGAACGACATGAAACCGAGCTTGACCCCGTGCCGCTTCTGGAAATCGTCCTTGTAGCGGGCGCGCAGGTCCATCACCGCCTTCAGGTTGACTTCGTTGAACGAAGTGAGGATGGCGGCTGTGTTCTGGGCCTCTTTCATTCGCTCGGCAATGCGCGAGCGCAGGCGCGACATCTTGACCCGCTCTTCCTGGCGCGGTCCGCCGCCGCCCTGGACGTGCTTCATGACATCGCCCTTGGTCACCCGACCGCCGCGACCGCTGCCGCTGACTTCCTTCAGGTCGACGTCGCTTTCAGCCGCGGCACGGCGCGCTGAAGGCGAGGGCGCGCCACCCGGCTTGGCCTCGTCGCGCGACTTCGAGTCATCCTTGCCTGAGTCAGCGTCCTTTTCTTTTTCTTCTTCAGACTTGCCCTCTGGCTTGGCGCTGTCGTCCTTGTCTTCGTCGGACTCATCTTCGCTCTTGTCGTCGGCTGCCTTCGCTTCGCCTTCCTCCAGCAGGCCCAGAACCTGGCCCTCGGTGACGGTTTCGCCTTCCTCGGCGCTGATTTCCTTCAATACGCCGTCGGCCGGGGCTGGTACTTCCAGCACGACCTTGTCGGTTTCCAGGTCGACCAGATTTTCATCGCGAGAGATGCTTTCGCCCGGCTTCTTGTGCCACTTGGCCACGGTCGCATCGGACACGGACTCAGGCAGATTCGGCACCTTGATTTCTTGACTCATTGTTCTTCCTTACTCCGTTTGTTCACCAAGCGTCAGCGCCTGGCTGACGAGTCGTTTCTGTTGTTCAATATGGACCTGGTAGTAACCGACGGCCGGCGAGGCCGAGCCTTCGCGACCGACGTACATCAATTTCTGCTCGTCCCTGATGCAGGCCTGCATGTGGTGGCGAATCTGGAACCAGGCGCCCTGGTTGAGCGGCTCTTCCTGGCACCAGACCACTTCGTCGGCCTTGTCGTACAGGGCGATGATTTCCTGGACTTCCTCGCGCGGGAAAGGGTAGAGCTGCTCGACGCGGACCAGGGCCACGTTGTCCACGCCATCATCCTGCTGCTTCGAGGCCAGATCAAAATAGACCTTGCCGGCGCAGAACACCACGCGCTTGACCTTGTCCGGGTTGGGCTCGGAGGGATCGTCGATCACGACCTGGAATTCGCCCTTGGCCAGGTCATCCAGGGTCGAGGTCGAGGCCTTGTGGCGCAGCAGTGACTTCGGCGTCATCACGATCAGCGGCTTGCGGAACGGTCGCAGCACCTGGCGCCTGAGCATGTGGAACATCTGGGCCGGCAAGGACGGCACGCAGACCTGGATGTTGTTGCCCGAGCACAGCTGCATGAAGCGTTCCAGGCGTGCCGAGGAGTGCTCGGGGCCCTGGCCTTCGTAGCCATGCGGCAGGAACATGACCAGGCCGCACAGACGCCCCCACTTGGCCTCGCCGGAGGTGATGAACTGGTCAATCACGACCTGGGCGCCGTTGACGAAGTCGCCAAACTGCGCTTCCCAGATCACCAGCGAGCCGGGGTCGGCGGTGGCGTAGCCGTATTCGAACCCGAGCACCGCTTCTTCCGACAGCAGGGAGTCGATCACGGTCACCCGGCGCGGGTCCTCGGCCAGCCGGGCCAGCGGCAGCAATGGCGTACCGTCGGCCTGGTTGTGAAGCACGGCATGGCGATGGAAGAAAGTGCCGCGGCCGGAGTCCTGGCCGACCAGGCGCAAGCCGTGGCCCGAACGAATCAGGCCGGCATAGGCCATGGTTTCAGCGAAGCCCCAGTCCATCGGCATCTCGCCGGCGGCCATCTTGCGGCGCGTCTCGACGATGCGCTGGACCTGCTTGTGCAGCTCGAAGCCTTCCGGAATATCGGTCAGGGCGTCGTTGAGACGGCGAATTTCCTCCACCGACATCCGGGTGTCGGCGGCCTCGCGCCAGTCGGCTTCCAGGTAGGGCGACCAGTCGGTGGTGACCAGGGCTTCGTCCTCAGGTACCAGCTCGACGACAGGCTCGCCGGCATCGAGCCGGTCGCGATAGTCGCTGCTCATCTTGTCCAGCGCGTCCTGCTCGACCAGCTTCTCTTTCAGCAGGCTGTCGGCATACTGCTTGCGAACCGGGTCCAGCTTGCGAATCACCTGGTACATGCGCGGCTGCGTGGCCGCTGGCTCGTCGGCTTCGTTGTGGCCGTGCCGGCGATAGCAGACCAGATCGATAACCACGTCCTTCTTGAATTCACGGCGGAAGTCGGCAGCCACGCGAGTCGCGTAGAGCACCGCTTCCGGATCATCGCCGTTGACGTGCAGAATCGGCGCCTGCACCATTTTCGCGACTTCGGTGCAGTACAAGGTCGATCTGGCGTCAATCGGGTTGGAGGTGGTAAAGCCGATCTGGTTGTTGATGACAACGTGGAACGTGCCGCCAATGGCAAAACCACGCGCCTGCGACATGTTCAGAAGCTCCATCACCACGCCCTGGCCGGCAATGGCCGCATCGCCATGCACCAGCACCGGCAGAACCTGTTCATGGCGGTGATCGCCGAGGCGGGCCTGGCGCGCCCGCGACGAGCCGGCAACCACCGGGTTGACGATCTCCAGGTGAGAGGGGTTGAAGGCCAGGGCCAGGTGCATGACGCCGCCGGCGGTGCGAATATCCGAGCTGAAGCCCATGTGGTATTTCACATCGCCCGAGCGATTCGGGTCGTCCTTGGCAATGACGCCTTCGAATTCGGCAAACAACTCGCCGGGGCTCTTGCCGAGGATATTGACCAGCACGTTCAGACGGCCGCGATGGGCCATGCCGATCACCATCTCCTTGATGCCCTGGCTGCCGGAGTGACGAATCAAGGTGTCGAGCAGCGGGATCAGTGACTCTCCGCCTTCCAGCGAGAAGCGCTTCTGACCAACATACTTGGAATGCAGGTACTTCTCCATTCCTTCGGCTGCGGTCAGCTTATCGAGCAAGCGCAGTCGTTCTTCCCGGTCGGGTGTGTACTTGCCGCGGGTGGATTCCAGGCGCTGCTGCAACCACCGGCGCTGGTTGGTATCGGCAATGTGCATGTACTCGACGCCGATCGAACCGCAGTAGGTGTTCTTGCAGATATCGATGATTTCGCCCAGCGGCAGATGATCCGGCCCGGCCAGGCTGCCGGTATGGAAACTGGTTTTCAGGTCGGCTTCGGACAGGCTGTGGAAGCCCAGTTCCAGATCAGGAACCTGAGGGCGCTCGCTCAAGCCCAGCGGGTCAAGCCTGGCGCGCTGGTGGCCGCGCACCCGATAGGCGTTGATCAGGCGCAGCACCCCGGCTTGCTTGTAATCTTCGGCCGCTGCTGGCGCTGCCTGGTAATGACCGTTTTCCCTCAGCGCACGGAAGTGCTCGACAATGGCCAGGTGCCGGCTGTCCTCGCGCTGGCCATCGGCTATTTCACTGAACATTCTCTGCCAGTGATCGGGCACGGCTTCGGCATCATCCAGCCATCTTTCGTACAGTTCTTCAACGTAGGCGGCATTGGCGCCGGACAGGTGAGAACCCTGGTATTGCGCCCTTAGGAAATCGGTCATGGATTGGAAAGCTCCGTGGTCGGGGCCATGCGACGAATAACCGTTGATTATAGCCGCGCAGAACGATGCTTTGTCGGTGATCGGGGATGTTTTGGGGAGAAGGGGAGACGGGGAGACGGAAACCGTAAACCGTAAACCGTAAACCGTAGCCCGGCCCAACGTGGCCGGGGCCCATGTTGAATCCATCGACACCGGTTCGGTGTGAGTCTGGGTCCGCGGAGCCCCGCCTGCCTCTGGTTTTCCGTTATCGAGGCCTTGCTAATGCCTCGAGCTCACAAAGCTGCTCAACCGCCTCCGGCACCTCGGCCCAATCCGGCCCGAGCCGTCGTTCG
>SKKV01000080.1 GCA_007123575.1 Wenzhouxiangella sp. | reverse complement strand
GAGCTAGTGCGCCGGGCAAGCACCTGGTAGAGCAGGGGGATGACGAATAGGGTCAGCAGACTGGAAAAGCTGACGCCGAATAGCACCACGATACCGATGACCTGACGGGTTTCGGCGCCGGCACCGGATGACAGGATCAGCGGCAGGGTGCCGGCTGCGGTGGTGATGCCGGTCATCAGGATGGGTCGCAACCTGACTGCCGCGCCTTCGATTACCGCTTCATCGAACTCCATGCCGCGATCGCGAAGCTGGTTTATGAACTCGACGATCAGAATCCCGTTCTTGGCCGCCAAGCCAATCAGCATGACCAGGCCGATCTGACTGTAGACGTTGAGCGTGCTGCCGGTCAGCCACAGACCCAACAGGCCGCCGCCGACCGCCAGCGGCACGCCCAGCATGATCACCAGCGGATGAATCCAGTTTTCGAACTGGGCTGCCAGAACCAGGAACACCACGGCAATACCCAGGAGAAAGACGAAGATGATCGAGGTGCCCGCCGTTCTGAAATCACGGCTCAGGCCCTTGTAATCGATGATGGCGGTTTCCGGTAGATGCTCGCGGGCCAGGCCTTCAAGAAAGGACAATGCTTCACCCAGGGTCAGATCATCGGCCAGGCCGGCCTGGATGGTAATGGATCGGACCCGGTTGTAGCGGTTCAGGCTGGTCGAGTCCGCCATGTTTTCGATCTGGACCAGGTTAGACAGGGGGATCAGCTGGCCGGATCGGCTGGAGCGTACGTAGAGGTTTTCCATGGCCGCCGGAGAGCGCTGGCGGTCGCGCTCACCCTCGATGATGACGTCGTACTCCTGACCATCGTCGATGTAGGTAGTGACCCGGCGCGAGCCCAGCATGGTTTCCAGGGTGCGGCCGATGGTGCTGACGGTAACGCCCAAATCGGCGGCGCGGTCGTAGTCGATATCGACCTGGAGCTGGGGTTGGGTTTCCTTGTAATCCCAGTCAATGCCGGTCAGGCCCGGGTTGTCGCGCTCGATTTCAGCCAGGAGGATATCGCGCCACTCGGCCAGCTCCGCGTAGTCGGCGCCGCCAATCACGAACTGGACCGGATTTCGTATGCCGCCGCCAAAGCCCTGGCGCATTACCGTGTTGATTCTCACGCCGCCGAGGTCGCTTGTGCGGTTGCGGATATCGGCCATGATTTCCTGGGCCGGTCGACGCTTGCTCCAGTCATTCAACACGACAATGGCAATGCCGGTGTTGAATAGCGACAGGTTGTTGAAATCACGCGGCGCGCGCACCAGCAGACGGTTGATTTCACCGTCTTCAACCAGCGGCATGATGCGGCGCTCAATTTCATTCATGTAGTCCTCCATGTAGCTGTAGGAGGCACCCTCAGGTCCATTCACCAGGACAAAAAATGCGCCCCGATCCTCGCGCGGCGCGTACTCATCGGGAATCACATTGATCAACCAGATCGAGCCGGCCGCCAGCGCGGCGATGACCGGCAAGGCAAACCAGCGGAGCTGAATCACCGACTTGAGAAGGCGCTTGTATAGCGATTGGGTCCGGGTCACCGCCCGGTTGAGCTTTACGACCAGGGCGTTGTCATTGCTGCGGGGTTTGAGCAGGCGCGAGGCAAGCATGGCCGAAACGGTGAGGGCGACGAAGCTTGAAAACGCGACGGCCGCGGCCATGGTCAGGGCAAATTCGGAAAACAGGCGGCCGATATCACCCTGCAGGAAAGCGATCGGCACGAAGACTGAAATCAGCACCAGGGTGGTGGAGATGATGGCAAAAGCCACCTGCCGGGTGCCACGGTAGGCCGCTACCAACGCGCTTTCGCCATGCTCGTCCATGCGCCGACGCACGTTTTCCAGCACGATGATGCCGTCGTCCACGACCAGGCCGATGGCCAGGACCAGGGCGAGCAGAGTAAGTAGGTTGACCGTGAAACCGAACAAGGCCAGGGCGATAAAGGTCGAGATCAGCGCCACCGGCACGGCCACCGCCGGCACCAGAATGGCGCGAATCGAGCCCAGGAAAACAAAGATGGTGAGCACGACCAGGCCGATGGCGATGAACAGGGTCCGGTAGACCTCGCGGATAGCGCCTTCAACAAACACCGAGGAGTCGAAGCTGGGCAGCAGCTGAAGCCCGTCCGGCAGATCCTGGTTGAGCCGGTCGACCTCGGCGCGCACCGAGCGGGCGACTTCCAGGGTGTTGGCAGTGGATTGGCGAATGATGCCAAGCCCGATCATGGACTCGCCGTTGCCCCGAAAAAGTGTTCTGTCCTCGACCGTGCCGCGTTCGACCCGGGCGATGTCGCCCAGGCGTACCAGGTAGCCATCGTCGCCGCGAAACAGCACCATGCGGGCGAAGTCTTCGGCGGAGTTGAACTGCCTGGCTACCCGCACGGTGAACTGGCGGGTGCGAGACTCGATCCGACCGGCCGGCAGCTCGACGTTTTCCGCGCGCAGCGCGTCTTCCACGTCGGTCACGGTCAGGCCGCGGGCGGCCAGGGCATCGCGATCCAGCCAGACGCATGGCAAAGCTCTGGGCGCCGCCGACGCGGACTTGGGCTACGCCGTCAATCACCGAAAATCGATCAACCAGAAAGCGTTCGGCGTAGTCGGTCAGCTCTGGCGTACTCCAGCCGTCGCCGGCCAGGTTCCACCAGACGATGACGTCGGCATTGGCATCAACCCGACGAACCTCGGGCGGGTCGGCCTCATCCGGCAGCAGGCGCAGCACCCGGCCAACCCGATCGCGGACATCGTTGGCCGCGGCATCGACGTCACGGCGTAGCGAAAACCGGATCGAGATGCTGGATTGACCGTCGCGACTTTCGGACTCGATGAACTCGATGCCTTCAATGCCGGCAATGGCCTCCTCGATTCGCTCGGTAATCTGGGTATCAACGACGCTGGCCGAGGCGCCCGGATAACGCGTTTCGATCGATACCACCGGCGGATCAATATCCGGATACTCGCGCAGCGGTAGCAGCTGGAAGGAGACGATGCCGAAAATGATCAGCAGCAGCGCGGCTACCGAGGCCAGGACCGGGCGGGTAACGGCCAGGTCGGACAGGATCATGAGTCGCCCTCGGCCGCCAGTATGGCGGCCAGGGACTGGCCGGGCTCTACCTCGCCGCGAATGCTGACCCGGTCACCGTCGGACAGTCGAAAACCGCCGTGAATGACCACGCCTTCGCCCTCGTCAAGTCCGGACCTGATTTCGACCTCGCCCGGATAGCGCTGGCCCAGGCTGACTTCGCGCCTCTTTACCCTGACTTCGTCTTCCTCCTCGATAACAAACACGTAGTGATCGCGGCCGCGACTGAGGATGGCTTCTTCGGGTACGGTCAGCGCTTGGCGTTCGCGCGCCTTCAGGGTCACGTTCATCAGCATGCCCGGCCGGAGCAAAAGATCATGGTTGGGGATTTCAGCCCGGACTTGAACGGAGCGAGTGACTGGATCGACCTGGTTGCTCAGACTGGTCACCTGACCGTCGAACACTTTGTCGACATACGCTGACGAGCGGGCCGTGATCTCCAGCCCCGGCTGGAGCAGGGCGAGAAACAGCTCCGGCACCGAGAAGTCGACCTTCATCACCGAGTCATCAAGGATGGTCGTTACTACCCGGCCGGGGGTCAGCAGGGAGCCAACCGACACATTGCGCAGGCCCAGCACGCCATCAAAAGGAGCGACGATCAGGCGATCGCTCAGGCGCGCTTCAACGGCCTGGAGCTGTGCCTTTGCAGTATTCAACTCGCGCTGACGCTGGTCGAGAATGGCCCGCGATTCCTGGCCGCGCGCGGCCAGATCCTGTACCCGGGTAAACTGCCGCTCGGCCTCTTCTACATTGGCTTCGGCCGCTGCCAGCTCAGCCAGCTGCTCGCGGTTGGTCAGCGCCACCAGCACCTGGCCGGCGCTGACCCGCTCGCCATCCCGGAAGCGGATCTCGGAAATTGTTTCGGTGATCGAGGTGGTCAGGTCCGCGGATTCATTGGCCCGCAGCGTGCCCAGCGATTCAATGGGGTCGGCAAGCTCGGTGGCTTGCACCCGCGCAACGATCACATCCACGGCCTGGGCGCTGGCTGCAGACAGCCACACCAAGATGCCCAGACCAACGACAGTTCTGATCTTCATCAACCCGCTCCGATAGCACATCAGCATAGTATGACGGCGCGCCATGAGCACTGGATGATGTCTCCAGCTTTAACTGAAGTGCCGATTAGAGTCTCCGTAAAACCTAAGTAAACCACCGAAAACACCGAAGTCACCGAAAAGTAATTGTCTTTTATTCGGTGTCTTCGGTGCCTTCGGTGGTTCCAGATTTTCTTTCGCTTTTACTTCAGATTACGCAGCCTGCTTGGCTTGGCGGCCACGGCCGCGTCGGCTGGGGCGCTGAGACTGACCGTCGCCCCGGGCTGACTGGCGCCGGCCCTGGCCCTTGCCGCGGTTTCCGCGCGTTGCCGGGGCCTTGTTTTTCGGTGGCGACTCGAGCGGCTCAAAGCCTTCGACCTGCTCGGTCGGGATGGGTACCTTGACCAGCCTGCGAATGTCTTCGAACTGATGATATTCCATGGCGCTGACCAGTGAAACTGCCAGCCCATCGCGTCCGGCCCGGCCGGTGCGACCGATGCGGTGGACATAGTCTTCCGGCACGTTCGGGATTTCGAAATTGACCACGTGCGGTAGCTGGTCGATATCCAGGCCGCGGGCGGCGATGTCGGTGGCGACCAATACGCGCAGGCGCTGGCTCTTGAAGTCGCTCAAGGCACGGGTGCGCGCACCCTGGCTCTTGTTGCCGTGGATTGCCGCGGCCGGCAGGCCGTCCGAGTCAAGCTGGCGGGCGAGGCGGTTGGCACCGTGCTTGGTCCGGGTAAAGACCAGCACCTGCTGCCAGTTATTGCTGCCGATCATCCACGACAAGAGCTCACGCTTTTTGCCCTGATCGACCTGGATCGCTTTCTGGTCGATCGCCTCCACCGTGGTATTGGGCGGCGAGGTCTCGATGCGTTCCGGGTTTTGCAGGTATTGCTGGGCCAGGGCGGTGATTTCGCGCGAGAAGGTGGCCGAGAACAACAGGGTCTGGCGCTTCCTCGGCAATTTCTTCACGATTCTGTCGATCGCCGGGCGAAAGCCCATGTCGAGCATGCGGTCGGCCTCGTCGAGCACCAGGGTGTCGATCTGGTCTAAGCGAACCGTGCCGCGTTCCATATGGTCGATCAGGCGGCCGGGCGTGGCAATCAGTATGTCGACGCCGCGCTCGAGCTTGTTGATCTGCGGATTGATGTTGACGCCGCCGAAGACTTCCAGCGAGCGCAGGTTGAGGTGTCTGCCGTAGGCGCGCAGGTTTTCGTGAACCTGGGCGGCCAGCTCTCGCGTCGGTGTGAGCACCAGTGCGCGCAGGCGGCTGGGGCCGTTGGCACGCTTGAGCTTGTGCAGCAAGGGCAGGGTGAATGCGGCGGTCTTGCCGGTGCCGGTCTGGGCGCTGGCCATGACATCACGGCCGGCAAGTACCACGGGAATGGCCGCGGCCTGAATGGGTGTAGGCTGAGAGTAGCCCTGCTCGCCCACGGCGCGCAGAAGCTCGGCACTGAGGCCGAGTTGGTCGAATGACATCTTGAATTTTCCTTGTCAACCAAGGCTTGGCCGATCAGCACAAACTGATCGAACCAGAAGGGAACAAATCGGGGAGAGGCCTTG
>SKKV01000253.1 GCA_007123575.1 Wenzhouxiangella sp. | reverse complement strand
GATACAGTTCGGCGCACTGCCCACCGACCTGCGGCAGGCTGTCAATCAGCTGGGCCTTGAGATCGAGCAAGCCAAGTTCGAACACCTGAAACAGGCCGACCGGACCGGCCCCGACGATGACCGCATCGGTCTGAATGGGAGCGTGGCTGGACACAATAGCAAAGAAATTGAAACCAGCCGCTATGATAACCGCGAACCGCAAAGACCCGCTCCAGATCGCCCGTTAACCGTAAACCGCAACCCGTAAACCGTAAACCGTAAGAATGATTTCCCTCCACCCCGAATGGCTCAAAGTCCTCCAGCCCGAATTCGACCAGCCCTACATGGCCGACCTGCGCGCCTTCCTGCTCGAACGCAGCCGGGCCGGGGCGACGATCTACCCGCCGGGCAAGCATATTTTCAGCGCGCTGGATTCGACCCCGTTGTCCAAGGTCAAGGTCGTGATCCTGGGCCAGGACCCGTATCACGGTCCGGGCCAGGCCCACGGCCTGTGTTTCTCGGTTCAGCCCGGGGTGCGGCCACCGCCATCGCTGGTCAACATCTTCAAGGAAATCCAGGGTGACCTGGGTCTGTCGGTGCCGAATCATGGGCACCTTCAGGCCTGGGCCGAGCGTGGTGTGCTGCTGCTCAACGCGGTTCTGACCGTGGAAAGGGGCCAGGCCGGTGCCCACCAGGGCAAGGGCTGGGAGCGCTTTACCGACGCCGTGGTCAATGCCGTCAACCAGCACTGCCAGCATGTCGCTTTCTTGCTCTGGGGCAGCCACGCCCAGCGCAAGGGCGCCAATATCGACAGTCGCCGTCATCTGGTCCTCAAGGCCCCCCACCCATCACCGCTGTCAGCACACCGCGGCTTTTTCGGATGCAAGCATTTCTCGAAGGCGAATGACTGGCTGGAAAGCCGGGGCGTGGAGCCACTGGATTGGCAGCTGTGATGGGGAGAAGGGGAGAGGAGAGCGTGGGCTAGCTGGTTTTCCCTCTTCCCCTCTACCCCTCGTCCCCTCTTCCCGCGTCGCGCGTCCCGCGCGCGCTTCGCCTCGCCGCTGAGCGAAAGCCTAGATAGATCCCGGCAAGCGCCAACAGCGCGCCCATCACCTGCAAAACGCCCAGGCGCAGGCCGAAGATCAGCATGTCCCAGACAATCGACAGCGACGGCTGCAGCAGCAACAGCAGGCCGACGATGGCGGCCGGCAGGAACGGCATGCCGCGGGTGATCAGCAGCCAGCCCAGCACCTGGCAGAGTAGCCCCAAGGCAACCAGGGCGGCCAGGGATTGCGCGTCCGGAATGACAAAGGAGTTGCCCTCGGCCAGATTGATCAGGCCGAGCATGACCGCGCAGCAGATCGACACCTGGGCCAGCCGGGCCTCGGGGCGGATGCCGGGGTGGCGAATCTGGTAGCCGCGCAGGCTGAGGAGATAAAGGCCGTAGGCGAGGGCGGTCAACAGTCCTAAGCCGATGCCGAGTCGGAAGTCGCCGGGCAGGTTGGCCCAGTCGCGGCCAAACAACAGCCACAGGCCGAATGAGGCCAGGGCCAGCCCCGTGGCAAAGCGCCAGCCAACCTGCTCCCGCAGCCAGATCACGCCGACGGCGGTGAGGATGAAAACCTGGAAATTGGCCAGCAGGGTCGACAGGCCCGGACCGATGTAGATGATCGAGCGGTGCCAGAACCAGATGTCGGCGGCAAAAAGCAGGGCAATGACGAAAGACCCGGTCCAGTTGCGTGAGAAGCCCGACCGCATGTCACGGCTGGCCAAGAGCAGAACGGCCAGCCCCAGGCTGCCAAAGAACAGGCGGTAGAAGCCCGAGGTGGTCGGTGCCACGTCGGCGAGCCGGGCAAAGATCGCGGCAAAACTGATCATCACCGCGCCACCAGTGACGAGCAGGGCAGCGCGCAGCGGGCTGGGCGGGTTCATCCAGATTCAGGCTCGGTGGTGTCGCTCAACTGCGCGACAGGCGCGGGCTGTCCGCATCCAGTCCGCAGGCGCGCTTGACGAAAGCCTCGCGCGCCGGCCACAGCCGGCTGGCAACGCGGAATCCGAGGCCCATCAGGCCGGTGTTGAATGGGCTGGGACCGTGCCCGATTTCGTTAATTGCGTGAATGCCGCTGGCAATCAGGCTGGCAGCACCCAAGCGCCAGCGCTGGTAGCGCGCCAGGGCGGCAGCCGGGTCCTGGTTGGGCTGCCAGCTTTCCAGCACCTCGGCCAGGGCGGCGGCGTCGGCAAGCCCCAGGTTCAGGCCCTGGCCGGCCAGCGGATGGACATTGCGCGCGGCATCGCCCAGCAGAACTAGGCGCTGATGGACCAGGCGCCGAGCCTGGCGCCGAATCAGCGGAAAGCTGTGTCGGTCGCTGCAGCTCAAGCCCGAGCCAAACGGGCTGTCCTGGTGAGCATTGAGTTCGTCCAGAAAGTCGTCCTCGTCCATTGCCAGCAGCTTCTGGATACGGCCATCCGGCTGCGACCAGACGATCGAGGAGCGGCCGTCCGGCAGCGGCAGCAGGGCCAGCGGGCCGTGCTCGGTAAAGCGCTGCCAGGCAATGCCGTCGTTGGCTGTTTCGGTAGTCAGGTGAGTGACCAGCGCGGCCTGGTTGTAGTGCCACTGTTCGGTGATGATGCCGGCCATCTGCCGCAGCCGGCTGCGCGCGCCGTCGGCGGCGACCAGCAGTCCGGCCCGTAGCGTCTGGCCGTTATCCAGGCCCAGCCTGACCGAGTCAGCGCGCAGCTCCATGCTATCTACCCGGGCCGGGGCCAGGATGTGAACCTGTCCGCGCCGGTCCAGGGCCTGCCACTGCGCCTGTTGCAGGGCCGGCACCTCGGCGATCCAGCCGAGCTGGTCCAGGCCGTGCTCCTGGGCGCTGAATTCGACTGCGGCGGTGGCCGCGCAGACCTGCATTCGCCGGTACTCGGCCCGGCGCGCCGGATTATGCAATGCCAGGCCGCCGGCGCTGGCCAGGATTCGTGCCGAACCAGGGCTGATTGCGACCACGCGCAGGTCAAAATCCGTCTCCGGCGGCTGCCACTGGGGTTGCCGTGCTTCGATCAGGGCAACACTGCGGCCGGATTCGGCCAGCAGGCCGGCGCACACGGCGCCGGCCACGCCGCCGCCGCAGATGGCGATGCCGATATCAAACCGCTTCATGCCGCTTGCCCTTGAGAAGAGGCCTCTGGATCGCGAGCCAGACTGCAGACCGGCTCCCTGAAACCCATGGCGGCCTGGGCTAGGCGGGCGCCCAGGGTTGGCCAGCCGGCGTGGGCAGCCAGGCCGATGCCGGACAGCAATCCGGCCAGGCGGGACGGGTTGGTGAACGCGCGCGCCAGGGTGTCGGTGTAGCGCACTGTGCTGTCCTGGTCGTTCTGACGCAAACGCGCGTATCTAGCCAGGGTCGAGTCCCGGCCCGGATCGTTCTGTCCTTCCAGACAATCAACCAGGCCGCCGATGTCGCGCAAGCCCAGGTTGAAGCCCTGGGCCGATACCGGGTGAACCGCGTTGGCCGCGTTGCCGACCACAACCACGCGGCGGCCGACGGGCCACGGGGTGCGTTGACGCACCAGGGAGTAACAGGCGCGCTTGCCGGGCCGGGAAAGGCCGCCGAAGTCTTGGCCCAGACGTTCCACCAATCGGTCCATCAGGCGCTGGTCCGCCCAGGTCATGGTGTCGCTGATGGCCTCGCTGCGGTCGATCCAGACCACGCCCAGGCGCCCACCGGACTGCGGTAGCAGCGCCAACGGTCCTTGCGGGGTGAAACGCTCCCAGGCGGTGGCCGCCGGCGCGAGCCCGGCCTGGATATTGAAAATCATTGCTGATTCGCCGTAGTCGTGGCGCTGGCAGGCCATGCCGGCGAGCTTACGCACGCGGGAGCGGTTACCGTCGGCGCCGACCAGCAGCGGTGCACTGAGAACGGCGCCGGATGCCAGCTCAACAGTGGCTTTGTCCTGATCTGTTTCGAAGGAGACGAGGCGATCAGGACAGAAAAATTCGATCTCGGGGTGGTTCTCCACGGCTTGCAGCAGCACCTGTCCGAGTTCGCGGGCGACAATGACGGCGCCGAAAAACTCGCGTCCATGCTGCGCTGCTTCCAGCGCCAGGTGGCCGAAACCGCCGGCCCTGCTGACTTCAATTCTTGCTACCGGCATCCGTGTCAAAGTGTCGGGCAGCAGGCCAAGCGCCCTGAGTATATTCAGCGAAGCGGCGTTGATTACCAGCGTGCGGTCGTCGTAGCTGGGCTGGGCCGGTTCGCTACGCTCGGTGGGCTCGATGACTGCAACCCGGCGACCGCGCCGGGCCAGGGCGACGGCAAGTGCGGCGCCGGCCAGGCCGCCGCCGCTGACGATGATGTCGAATTCCTTCATCCGGCCATGACGGCTTCGATGTCGTCGGGCTTGCGGGGTACGGCCGCGGTCAGGTTCTCCGGATTGTCCGCGGTGACCCGAATGTCGTCCTCTATGCGAATGCCCAGGCCACGCCAGTGTTCGGGAATATCGTCCTCGTGGCCCATGTATAGCCCGGGCTCCACGGTCACAACCATGTTCTTTTCCAGGACACGCGACTGCTTGTCAATCCGGTAGTCGCCGACGTCGTGAACGTCCAGGCCCAGCCAGTGGCCGGTCTTGTGCATGTAGAAACGGCGGTAGGACTCATCTTCGATCAACTGGTCGACGTCGCCCGACAGCAGCCCCAGGTCTTTCAGCCCCTCGGTCAGGGTGCGCACGGCGGCATCGTGGAAGGCCTCGAACGGGCGACCGGGACGGACCTGGTCGATCGCCGCCTCCTGGGCCGCCAGCACCAGTTCGTAAAGCTCGCGCTGGGCCGGGGTGAAGCGGCCCGATACCGGGAAGGTTCTTGAGATATCGGCCGCGTAGCCCTGGTACTCGCAGCCGGCGTCGATCAGCAGCAAGCCGTTGTCAGGCAACGGCTGATTGTTGTCGATATAGTGCAACACCAGCGCATTGTCACCGCCGGCAACGATCGGCAGGTAGGCCGGGGGACAGCCGTGGCGCTGATATTCGTGCAGGAGCTCAGCCGTGATTTCGGCCTCGTTCATGCCTGGCTTGCAGCTGCGCATGGCCCGGGTCATGGCGGCTGCGGATATTTTCGCTGCCTTCTGCATGCAGCGGATTTCATCGCGGCTTTTGAACAGGCGCTGTTCGTGCAGTAAGTGTTCCAGTGAAACCAGTTCGCCGGGGCCCTTCTGGCCTTTCTGCTCGGCACGCAGGCGATTGCGCCAGCCGATCACGCGCTGATCGAGAGCAGGGTCCTTGCCAACCATCATGTAGATTCGCCCGCAGCCCTCCATCAGGCCGGGCAGTATCTCGTCCATATCCTCGATCGGGAAGGCATCGTCCATGCCAAGTGTCTCGCGGGCACCCTCCAGGCCCAGGCGCGCGCCATCCCAGCGCTCGCGCTCCGGGTTGCGCTCACGGCAGAATAAAAGCTGCTCTCCCTGCTCGCGCCCGGGCAGCATCACGAGCACCGCCTCGGGTTCTTCGAAACCGGTCAGGTAGAGAAAATCACTGTCCTGGCGGTAGGGGTAATGGGCATCACCGTTGCGCAGCGCCTGCGGTGCGGCCGCCAGCAGCACCATGGTTTGCGCTCCGGCCTCTTCCATCAGCCGCGTGCGCCGTCGGGCAAACTCTTCCTGTCGGATCATCGCTTTATCATTCCTTCTTCACGCAGTAGCAGAACAGCTACCCGCAGAAACTCGGTGAGTTCTGCGTAGGCGGTTTCCTCGGCTTCCTGGTCAGAGCCCGGGTCGGTGGCAGCCCGCGCGATCTGTTCGATCATGCGCAGTGCGTCCTGGGCCTCGTCGGATTCGAGCACGGGTTGGCCGGCCCCGAAACCGGTCAAGAAACCGGAGCACCAGCGGGCCAGGCATTCGGTGCGCTCGGTCAGCGGCCGGTCATCGGCTGGCAGCAGAGGCTGAAAGCGCATCTCGGGCGATGCCAGCTCTGCTTTCAAGGTGCTCAGGGCCGGGCCGATCTGGCGCAGAATGTCGTCCGATGTCCACTCGCCGACCTGGAGTGCGGCCAGGTGAGTGGCGAGCTCGCGTTCGTCCTGCTCGCTGCGGGCACACAGCAGCCCAATAACTACGGCGTGCGTTTCGGCAATACCGGCCGGGTCCTGGTCGGCCGCCAGGGCCAGTATCCAGGCCAGCTTGGATTCCTGTTCAGTGGTCATGTCGTGCGCGTAAAACGGGAGAGTACGCAATTTTAGCACCGGCCAATCAATCGCCGGCAGATCACTGCTGAGTCAACTGCGCTTGTGAAGTGAGGACATAAAGTTCTATGATTAAGCCTCTGTAATGTATAAGAACATTTCGCCATGAATTCCCTGCATCAGACCACGGCCGATCTTGATCGGCTGGAAAAGCGCCTGCGGGAGGTCACCGACCGCATCAAGCGGCTGGAGGAAGAGAACCGCTCGCTGCACGCTCGCCAGGAGTCCCTGGTGGCCGAACGCGCCACCTTGGTGCAGCGAAATGAAGAGGCCCGATCGCGGGTAGAGGCCATGATCGAGCGTCTGAAGTCGCTGGAAAACGCGGGGTGAATCAAGAATGAGTGCAGCAGCAGAACCGGTAACGGTCAGGATCTTGGAACGCGAATACCGGGTGATGTGTGCGCCCGACCAGCGCCGCGACTTGATGGAGTCGGCGCTGTATCTGGACCAGCAGATGCGGCAGGTGCGGGACGGCGGGCGGATTTCTTCGATGGACAAGATTGCCGTGATGTGCGCGCTGAACATGGCCGAGGAGGTCCTCAAGTTGCGGCACCAGCTGCAGGAGCGCGAGCAAAAAATCGACCAGCGCGTGCGCGATTTGGCAAATCGACTTGATAGCCAGATGGCAGAGGATTAGACTGGTGGTTCGGCGCTCTCTGCGGTGTTCGCGAGCAGGAACGTAATATGCCTTGTCCCTACTTATTGACCTCGGGATGGCGACTTTCGATGCTGGTGTGCTTATTCGCCTTTTGTTGCGAATCGCCTAAAAGCTCGGAGAGCCAACCCACCTGAACCTTTGGTTCAAGGTCACAGACCTGCAGCGGCACAGGCGGAGAGCGCCACTCCTTTGTTCCTTCCTTTTCCCTGGCTGGGTGTGCTTGCCCATGTGTTAGGCTTCGCTCACTCTCAGCGATCACGGGGCCTGAATGGACCGTCCTACCGTAAAGGGTGATCTGAAGGCAAGTTTCCGCGACCGTCTTCTAGCCGAGCGGAAAAGCCTGCATGAACATCGCCGTAGGCAGCTTGATCGCAGTATTTGCGCGCATTTGCTGCGCTTTCTCGATGACAGGGACTGCCTGCACATGGCAGCGTATCACCCGTTCGGTGGTGAGCCCAACCTGTATCCCGCTTTGGAAGCCTTGCATCATGCCGGACGCCGGGTGTACCTGCCCGTGGTTGATGGCAAGCAGATGGAATTCCGCCGCTGGCAGCCCGGCGCTCAGCTGACGCCGAATCGATTTGGTATCCCGGAACCGCTGCAAGGGCGGCCTATTTCTGCCGAGCAACTGGAGCTGGTCCTGATGCCCTTGGTGGCTTTTTCGGCCATGGGTACGCGACTGGGCATGGGCGCGGGCTTCTACGACCGTTGTTTTGCCTTTGCCCTGCAGCAGCCCGAGGCCGGGCCGCTGTTGGTGGGCTCGGCCTACAGCCTGCAGCAAGTTGACAGCCTGCCTGCCCAGAGCTGGGATGTGCCCATGGACGGGGTGATCACCGAACGCGGACTGACCAGTTTCAAAGACTCGGCGCTGTCTTCCTGATCACCCACTAGCCGCGGGTCTCGATGCCGCTTTCGCTGGCCACCAGAACCTTGTCGGCCGGTCGCTGTGCGAACAGGCCGCAGGTCACCACACCGGGGATCTGGTTGATGTCGCGCTCGACCTTGACCGGGTTGATCAGATCCAGGTTGCGCACGTCCAGAATCAGGTTGCCGTTATCGGTGACGAAATCCTCGCGCAGTTGTGGTCGCCCACCCATGCCAGTAAGTTTGCGCGAAACAAAGGCCCTGGCCATGGGAATGACTTCGACTGGCAGCGGGAATTCTCCCAGGATGGGGCGGCATTTGGATTGATCGACGATGCAAACGAACTTGCGGCTGGCCGCGGCGATGATTTTCTCGCGGGTCAAGGCGCCGCCGCCACCCTTGATCAGGCGGCGATGGTCATCCACTTCATCGGCGCCGTCGATATACAGCTCCAGGTCGCCGCAGTGGTTCAAGTCCATGACGTTCACCCCGATCGCTTTCAGCCGTTCGGTGGTGGCCTCTGACGACGACACCGCGCCGTCGAGCCGGCGTCCGGACGATTCCAGCTCGTCTATGAATGCATTGACCGTGCTGCCAGTGCCGACCCCCAGCAACATGCCGTCTTCGACGTAACGCAGGGCGGCGCGGGCTACTTCGATCTTCAGTCGGGCCTGGCTCATTGCTTTTCCATCCCCAGCAAGTAATCCCACTGCTCGGCGCTGACCGGCATGATTGACAGGCGGTTGCCGCGCCGGGTCAGGGCGAAATCGCCCAACGCCTCGGCGTGATCCTTGATTTCGCTCAAGGAAAGCACTCGCTTGAGATGGCGTTTGTACTTGACGTCGACGAGGATCCAGCGCGGGTCGTCCGGGTCGCTCTTCGGATCAAAGTACTTGGAGTCCGGATCGAACTGGGTGGGATCCGGGTAGGGCTTGCTGGCCACCTCGGCAATGCCGACGATGCCGGGCACCTTGCAGTTGGAGTGATAGAAGAAGATCAGGTCACCCTTTTTCATGTCGTCGCGCATGAAGTTTCGCGCCTGGTAGTTGCGAACCCCGTCCCAGGGTTCGGTTTTGCGCGGACGTGATTTCAGATCATCAATACCGAAGGCGTCGGGCTCGGACTTCATCAGCCAGTAATTCAAGGGTCTGCTCCTGTTCATAGCAAAGGCAAGCCTTGAAGTGTATCAAGGCACGGCAAGGCGTTGAGCAAAGCCCTGGCTTCCCCCATAAAATGGGGCCATGGACAAGACCTCGCACCGCCTCTGCGTCGCGCCGATGATGGATTGGACCGATCGCCATTGTCGGTATTTCCATCGCCAGATCAACGCAGAAGCCTTTCTCTACACCGAGATGGTGACAACCGGCGCGGCGATTCACGGCGACCGGGATCGGCTGCTGGGCTTCAACCAGGCCGAGTGTCCGGTTGCCTTGCAGCTGGGCGGCAGTGATCCTGATGCACTGGCCAAGGCTGCCGTGCTGGGTGCCGAGCGCGGCTACGACGAGATCAATCTCAACGTGGGCTGCCCGTCTGATCGGGTTCAGAAAGGCCGCTTTGGCGCCTGTCTGATGAAGGAGCCGGCCCTGGTCGCCGAGTGCCTGTCGGCGATGCGCTCAGCCGTCACGGTGCCGGTGACGGTCAAGACCCGAATCGGTGTCGATGATCTGGACAGTGAAGCCTTTCTGGTCGAATTCGTCGAACAGGTCGCCGAGTCCGGCGTAACGACCTTCATTATTCATGCCCGCAAGGCCTGGCTGTCGGGTTTGAGTCCCAAGCAGAACCGCGAAATTCCGCCGCTTTACTACGACCGCGTACACCGCCTGGTCGAGCGCTTTGAGCACTTGCATTTTGTCCTCAACGGCGGCGTGGTCGAGGTTGAGCAGGCCAAGTCCGAGCTGGATTCCGTGCACGGTGTCATGCTGGGTCGGGCCGCCTATCAAAACCCCTGGATTCTGGCCGAGCTGGGTCAGGCACTGGGCCAGGCCGTTGCCTATAGTCGGAGCCAAGTGGTTGAAGCCATGGCGGAATACGCTGAAGCCCATCTGCAGGGCGGCGGTCGTCTGCAGCAGATTGCCCGCCACATGCTGGGCCTGTTTCACGGCCAGCCCGGGGCCCGCGGCTGGCGCCAGAAACTCAGCCAGAACATGCACAAGGACGACGCGGCTCCCGAACTGCTTCTGAAGGCTATTCCGCGGTAGTCGAGCCAATGAACCCCGGAGTGGTCAGGGCGTCTGGAAAACCTTTCTTCTCGGCCGTTTTGCCCCTACCATATGCGGCCCAAAGATTCGGAGCACGTTCGCCTTGATTGTTACCACGCCCGCCGAGTTCCGCCAACAGATCGAAGCTGGATGGCTTAACAATGACAGCCCGCCGGTGCCGCGGGCCGTGTTTCTGGTCGAGCCGACGGATTTTCGGCTGTCCGAGCAGTCGGCGCGCGATAACGTCTACATGGACTTGAGCGTCAAGGTTGATCCGGGCCGGGCCCTGGACCAGCATAGGCGCCTGAGTGAGCGTATAACCGCCTGCGGCATTCCGCTGGTGCGCTTCCCAGGCCATTCGACCACGCCCGACGACCAGTTTCCGAACAACGTCTTTGCCAGCATTCCCGGCCGCTGTATCATTGGAAGCATGCTGCACCCGGAGCGGCGCCTGGAGGCCGTCCGCAGCGATATCCGGGCATTTTTTACTGACTTGCTCAACTATGAGCTGGTTGATTTGTCCGAGCGTGACCTGGTAGCGGAGCTCACTGGCGCCCTGATCGTCGATCGCTCGCACCGCATCGGCTACTGCGGCATGACCCAGCGCGTCGACGATGCGGGCTGCCAGGCCATGCACGAGGCCTTTGATCTGGCGTTGACCTTTCGCTTCGACCTCAAGCCCAGTGAATACCACACTAACGTAGTGATGGCGATTCTGGCTTCGCGTGCCCTGGTGATCTGTCCCGACGCATTTATCGACCCCGAAGTGCCGGCGGCAATAGCCAGCGCCTATCCCGGCCACGTGCTGGAGATTAGCAACGCCGAAAAAGAAGCTTTTGCCGGTAACTGCATTGCGCTGAATTTCAAGGACTTGTTCATGAGTCAGACCGGCGTCGATGCGCTTTCACCGGACAAGCTGGCCAAGCTGGAGAGCTGGGGTTTCGTTATCCACGGCATCGAAATGGACGAAATTGAGAAAGCCGGCGGCAGCCTGCGCTGCTGCGTCGCCGAAATTTTCTGAGCAAAGCCGGGTTCAGAATGCGTTAAGCGCGCTGGCTTACAATTGCAGCATCGAGTATCCCGGAGTCCGACTACCTTGACCACGTTTCTGAAACAACTGCTGCTGGCCATGATCGTCTCGATCGTGCTGGTCGTTTCAGCTTGGGCCCTCAGCCTGCAGGAGGCTGCCGATCGGGTGGCGCGCCAGCACAATGCCAAGGTAGTGTCGGCCCATACCATCGAGCGGGACGGGCGTCGAATTCATGTCATTCGGATTCTCACCGAGGACGGGGTCGTGCGCACCGTGCGCGTGCCCGCCGATCGAAGATAAGCGCGGAGAGGGCTATGCGGATTCTGGTGATAGAAGATGAAGAGGCTTTGCGCGAGCTGCTCGGCCGCGCCCTGAAGCGCGAGGGTTTTGCCGTGGATCTGGCCGCCGATGGCACCGACGGGATGCACTACGCCACCGAGTATCCGATCGACCTGGCCATCGTCGACCTGGGCCTGCCCGGCCACTCCGGCATGGAAATCCTGCGCGAGGTGCGCAAGCGTGACCTGAAGTACCCCGTCCTGGTGCTGACCGCTCGCTCTGACTGGCAGGACAAGGTTCAGGCCTTGGAGCTGGGCGCCGATGACTATGTCACCAAGCCGTTCCGGCTGGAAGAACTGATGGCCCGGGTCAACGCCTTGCTCAGACGCTCGGCCGGCCATGCCTCGCCCGAAGTGCGTTTCGGGCCGCTGCAGATCAATCTCTCCAGCCAGGATGTAAGGATCGATGACCAGGTGCTGGAGTTGACCAGTTTCGAGTACAAGGTGCTGTCTTACTTTGCCCTGCATCCCGACCAGGTCGTCTCCAAGATGGAGCTCAACGAGCACCTCTACGACGAAGACGCCGACCCGGACAGCAACGTGATCGAAGTCATCATCGGTCGCTTGCGCAAGAAGCTGGATCCGGACGGCGACTGGCAGCCGATTGAAACCCTGCGTGGCCGTGGCTACCGGTTCCGAACCGGACAGGGCTGAGCCCACCCGTTCCCGATCAACCGCGCCCTCTCTGCTGGTGCGCCTGTTGCTGGGCGGCGCCCTGGCCCTGTTGATTGCCTTGAGCCTGATTGCGCTTGCCGTCGATCGCGGCTTTCGCGGGGCTGCCGAAAGCGCGCTCAAGGAGCGCCTGGAGTCGGTGGTCTTCCTGATTCTGTCAACCATTGACCTGGATGATCATGGCCTGCCCATGGTGGCGGATTCGCTGGCCGAGCCCCGCCTTGACCAGCCGGGTTCTGGTCTGCTAGCCGGCGCCATGACGCCGCACGGCGAATGGGTATCGCCCTCCCTGGTTGGGGTCAGTAGTCCACCGCGCTCGCGCTTGCTTGCACGCGGCGATGAACTGTTTCGTGGCCCCGAGGTGGACGGCACCTGGCATGTCTATGCCATCGGCCTGGGCTGGGAACAGCCGACCGGCGAGATTGTTGATCTGACCATCTGGGCCGCCGAGGACCCAGGCCGCTTCGAGGCAACGGTGGCCGGATTTCGCGGTGACCTGTGGCGCTGGATGATGCTGGCCGCCCTGGTGGTCATCCTTGCCCAGCTAATGATCATGTTGCTGCTGTTGCGGCCGCTGCACCGGGTCGCACGCGAGGTGGCCGATATCGAAGCGGGGCGGCGTGATTCACTGCAGCATGCCTACCCGCGTGAGTTGCAGCCGCTGACCGCCAACCTGAATGCCCTGCTGGCCACTGAACGTGACAATGCGTCGCACTATCGGCGTGCGCTGGCTGACCTTGCCCACGCACTGAAAACGCCGCTGGCGGTCATGCGAACGCGTCTTGAGGGAGGCACTGTGACCAACGTCAATGAGCTGGCCGAATCAGTGGATGATATGGACCTGCTGCTCAGGCGCCAGCTCGAACGGGCGGCGCGCTCGACCCGCAGAACGCTGAACAAACCGGTCGATGTCAAGCCGATTCTGACGCGGCTTGGCGATTCCCTGGCCAGGCTGTATGCCGGAGAGCACATCGAGGTGGAAGTGCTGGGCGATGAGACGCTGACCGCCAGGGTGGATGCGCGCGACCTGATGGAGCTATGCGGCAACCTGATGGATAACGCCGCCAAATATGGCGGCGGGCACATTCGAGCCAGCGTACAGCGCGGGTTACAGGGTAGCCGTCAACCCGGGGTTGAAATCCTGATCGAAGACAATGGCCCCGGGATCGAACCGGATCGATTCAAGGCCCTGCTGGCCCGCGGCGTGCGCGGTGATGAGCGGCGGGAGGGGCAGGGCCTTGGCCTGGCAATTGCCCAGGAACTGATCGAGACTTATGGCGGCAGCCTGGAGCTGCTACCCTCCGAGCTTGGCGGTGCCGCCATTCGTATTGTTCTGCCCCCACGCTGAATGGAGCTTCAATGAGTGCTCGAGATATCAGTCGTCTGCTTGGCATCATGGCGCGTTTGCGCGACCCGGAAAATGGCTGCCCTTGGGATATCGAGCAGGACTTTCGCTCGATTGCGCCATATACCATTGAAGAAGCGCATGAGGTGGCCGAGGCGATAGAGCGCAACGACCTGGAAGAGCTCAAGGACGAGCTCGGGGATTTGCTGTTCCAGGTGGTTTTTCACGCTCGGATGGCCGAAGAGTTGGGCGCGTTTGTCTTCGGTGATGTCGTCGCTTCGGTCTCTGACAAGCTTGAGCGTCGCCACCCCCATGTGTTCGGCGATGCCCGGATAGCCGATGCCGAGGCCCAGACCATCAACTGGGAAACGATCAAGGCCCGGGAGCGGGCTGAAAAAGGGGAGCAGGACACCAGCGCGCTGGCCGGCGTTTCCAAGGGGCTGGGCGCGCTGCGGCGTTCGGTCAAGCTGCAAAAGCGCGCTGCCCGGGTTGGCTTCGACTGGCCATCCGTCGAGCCCGTTTTCGACAAGCTTGTCGAAGAGGCCGACGAACTTAAACAAGCCATTGCCAACAGTGACCAAGCCAACATCGAAGAAGAAGTCGGTGATCTGTTTTTCGCCTTGACCAACCTGGCGCGCAAGCTGGGCGTCGATCCTGGCATGGCCCTGAGAGCCAGCAATCACAAGTTCGAACAGCGCTTCCGCGCGATGGAACAGTTGGCCATCGAAAAAAACCTGGAGCTATCGGCGCTGAGCTTGCACGACCAGGAGTTACTTTATCAACAGATCAAGAAAAACCCGCTAAACCCCTGATTCGGCAACAGAGGCGGGTTTTAACATCAGCTGGCAAACCTGGCTTGCCAGCGCATCCAGGCCAAGCGGGCCATCGGCTTTATACCAGTAGATGGTCCAGCCGTTGGCGCCGGTCAGTAGGCGACGGGTAACGAAAGGGTCGGTGTCAATCAAGCCCTGTTTGCGGGCCTGTTCAAGCGCGTTCAGCCAGATTTTCTCGTAGTCCTCGCGCATGCTCAAGATACTGCGCTGATTGTCCTGGCCCAGGCTGTGCCACTGGAAAAATGTCACCGCCACGCCGTCGCGGGTTGGCCCGTGCAGCAGTTCCAGCTCCGCGCGGATCAGGTTAAACAACTTCTCCTCGATTGCCGCGCCCGAGTCACTGGCCTCGCGCAGTCGAGCGATCATCCGTTCGATAGTGCTGCGCATCACCTCAAGCAGGATTTCTTCTTTGCTGCTGAAGTGATGGAACACGCTGCCGGAGAGGATGCCGACGGCCTCGGCCAGCTGGCGCACCGAGGTGCGCTCATAGCCATGTTCCCGAAACAGCCGCGCCGCTGCATCGAGCAGGCGTTCGCGGCGATCGTCGAGGCGTGGGGTACGGGTCATCTGCAGGCTGAGCTCATATGCGCTGACCGACATTCTAGTGGGGGATTGCTAACCAAGCAAGCGCTTGGTAGACTGCTGGAATCTGGATATTGAAAGCGCCATAAGCAATGAATCAGGAAAAACGCGTGCGCATTGGCTGTGCCTCGGCCTTTTGGGGCGATTCCCAGATGGCGGCTGCCCAGCTGGTCCGTTCCGGGCAACTGGATTACCTGGTATTCGACTACCTGGCCGAGGTGACCATGTCGATCCTTGCCGGGCAAAAGATGAAGGACGACAAGGCCGGCTACGCGCGCGACTTTGTCGATACTGCAATGGCGCCACTGTTGACCGAGATTTCGGGGCAGGGCCTGAAGATCATTGCCAATGCCGGCGGCGTCAATCCCTTGGCCTGTCGCGATGCCCTGCAGGCAGCCTGCGAGCAGGCCGGGGTCGACCTGTGCATCGCCGTGGTGCTGGGTGACGATCTGGCCCCGCGCCAGGCTGAGTTTCGAAAGCTCGAGCCGGTGGATCCGGGTTCTGGCGAGCCGATGCCGCCGTTCCTGCTCAGCGCCAATGCCTACCTGGGTGCCCGTCCCATTGCTTGTGCCCTGGCCGAAGGTGCCGACGTGGTGATCACCGGCCGGGTCACCGATTCGGCCCTGGTGCTCGGGCCGCTGGTCCATGAATTTGGTTGGGCCTGGGATGACTACGACCGGCTGGCCGCCGGCAGCCTGGCCGGTCACCTGATCGAATGCGGCACCCAGGCTACGGGCGGCAACTTTACCGACTGGGAATCGGTGCCTGGCTACCAGGACATGGGTTTTCCCATCGTTGAAGTCGAACCCGACGGCACCTTCGAGTTGACCAAAGCGGACGGCACCGGCGGCCTGGTTACACCGGCCACGGTGGCCGAGCAGTTGGTCTACGAGATTGTCGATCCCCGTGATTACCGCCTGCCGGATCTGCGTTGTGACTTCAGCCAGGTGAGCCTGGAAGCTGTTGCTGAGAACCGGGTTCGTGTGCAGGGTGCGTGCGGCTATCCACCGACCGACACTCTGAAAGTCGCCGGCACCTGGCCGGATGGTTTTCGCTGCGTGGCCCTGTTCATGATCGGCGGGCTGCAGGCGCCGGCCAAGGGGCGGCGCGTGGCTGATGCCATCCTGGCCCGCTGCCGGCGCCTTTTTGAAGAACAGGGCGTTGGTGATTTCTCCGCAAGCAGTATCGAGGTGCTGGGATCGGAAGCGACCTACGGCGAACACGCGCGCCGTGACGACACCCGCGAGGTCGTGGTCAAGATTGGCGTACGTCACCCGGACAAGAAAGCGCTGGTGCTGTTTTCGCGCGAGATCGCGCAGGCCGCGACCGCAATGGCGCCTGGCATTACCGGCTATGTGGGCGGTCGGCCGGTAGTGCATCCGCTGATCCGCCTGTTCAGCTTCCTGGTGCCAGCCGAGCTGGTTGAAACCGAGATCCTGATTGGTGACAAGCGCATCAAAGTCGATGAAAGAACGCCGGGTGAAGCACCGCAGCTTGCATCAGCCATTGAACCACCCGCGCCGGACGGCCAGGCCGAAAGCCGCGTGCCGCTGATCGCCCTGGCCCATGCGCGCAGCGGCGACAAGGGCAACCACGCCAATATCGGCGTCATTGCCCGCAAGCCTGACTACCTGCCCTGGATCGCCGCCGCCCTGACCGAGAAGGCCGTGGCCGAGCATTTCGCCCACGTGCTGGAAGGCGAGGTCAAGCGCTGGTACCTGCCCGGCGTTCAGGCGCTGAATTTTCTGCTCGAACACAGCCTGGGCGGCGGTGGCGTGGCCAGCCTGCGCATGGACCCGCAGGGCAAGGCTTTCGCCCAAATGCTGCTGGACTTCCCCATCGAAGTGCCGGCCAGTATCGCCAGCGAGGTCGAAGATTTGCTGCTGAGGAAAACATGAGCTACCAGTCGATATTCAAGCCCGGACTGTTTGCCGACCAGGTCATCCTGGTCACCGGCGGCGGCAGCGGTATCGGTCGCTGCACCGCCCACGAGCTGGCCTCACTCGGCGCGCAGCTTGTGCTGGTCGGGCGTGGTCAGGAAGCACTGGAAAAAACGGCTGCGGAAATCGAATCCGATGGCGGCCAGGCCAGCTGGCAGTGCTGCGATATCCGCAATGCCGAGTCCGTGGCCGATTTGGTCACGAAGATCGTCGACAGACACGGCCGCATCCATGGCCTGTTCAACAACGCCGGCGGCCAGTTTCCGGCACCGCTGGAAGAGATCAGCCCGAACGGTTTCGACGCCGTGGTCAGGACCAACTTGAACGGCGGCTTCCTGATGATGCGCGAAGTCTATCGGCAGTCCATGCAAAGCCACGGCGGCGCCATCGTCAACATGCTGGCCGATCACTGGAACGGCATGCCCGGCATGGCCCATTCCGGCGCTGCCCGCGCCGGCATGGCCAACCTGACTCGCACCGCGGCGCTTGAATGGGCCAAGAGCGGCGTGCGCGTCAACGCCATCGCCCCCGGCTGGATCGCCTCCAGCGGCCTGGACAAGTACGAAGGTGCGGCAGCGGCGATGATCCCGATGCTGTCCAACGCCGTACCGCTGAAGCGCATGGGCACGGAATCGGAGGTCAGCGCAGCCGTGGTCTTCCTGCTCAGCCCGGCAGCCGCTTTCATTTCAGGCGATCTGATGCGCATCGACGGCGCCGCTTCCCTCGGCGGTCGCCTATGGCCCCTGACCGACCACGACAACTCCCAACCTTACAACGGCTTCCACCGCGCCAAGGCGCCCGAAGCACTCAAGGACAATTAGTTGTGGAGGCGCAAGTTTCTTTAACAAAGCTTGGAACCACCGAAAACACCGAAGACACCGAATTCGGGTTTAAGCCTTTCGGTGTTTTCGGTGCCTTCGGTGGTTCCAAAGAGTTTTTCCGGTCTTCGCAGATTCAGGAGCAAGTTTGACGTGAGCAGGATCGATAGTACGGTTGACACGGCATCGGATGCGTTTGCGGCCAATCGTGAGCGGATGCTGGCGTTGATCGCCGAGCTTGACGGGATTCGGGCCGGCATTGCCGAGCGTGAAGAGGGTGCCAGGCCGAAGTTCGACAAGTGCGGTCAGCTGCTGCCGCGCGAGCGTTTGGGCTTGCTGCTCGATCCCGGCGCGCCTTTTGTTGAAATCGGCGAGCTGGCCGGGATGAAGATGTATGACGACCGTGACGGCTCCACCGCCGGTGGTGGTTCGATTGCCGGCATTGGCCGGGTCGCCGGCATGGATGTCGTGATCAATGTCTCCAACAGCGCCATCAAGGGCGGAACGATTTCGCCGGTGGGTTTGAAGAAGGGACTTCGGCTGCAGCAGATCGCGCTGGAAAACCGGTTGCCGATGATCAACCTGCTCGAATCGGGTGGGGCCAATCTCAACTACCAGTCCGAGCTGTTTGTCGATGGTGCGCGCTCGTTCGCCAACCAGGCCCGGATGTCGGCTGCCGGCCTGCCGCAGATTACCGTGGTCCACGGCAATGCCACTG
>SKKV01000054.1 GCA_007123575.1 Wenzhouxiangella sp. | reverse complement strand
TTGGTCGGGGGCGTCTTCGAGCAGGCGGATGGGGGCGTGCTCGGTACCGATCTCGTGCGGCAGGAAACGGCCTTCCGGCTCTTGCCACAAGCGCTCGTCAAGCTGCTCCAGCACGGCCCGGTCGCCAACCACGGCAACGGTTTCACTCTTCGGCCATGCCCGCCCGACCAGCACCGTGGCCACAAACAGCGGATCACTGAACCGCCCGCTCAACTCATAAAAATCAACCTGCATGGATTAGCTTTCCAAGACCTTATTGGAACCACCGAAATCACCGAAGACACCGAAAACGTCCAAGGCCTTAATTCGGTGTCTTCGGTGTTTTCGGTGGTTCCCCGCTTTTTTAGTTGTTGACAGAGCCCCAGCCGCCGGCGTTGGTGGCCAGCCATTCGACCAGTAGGCCGACCGGGCGGCCGGTGGCGCTTTCGGGTTTGCCCCACTGCCAGGCGCTGCCGGCGATGTCGATATGGGCCCAGCGCTGGCCTTCGGCGAAGCGGGCCAGGAAGCAGCCGGCGGTGATGCTGCCGGCCGGCATGCCGCCCAGATTTTTCATGTCGGCAAACGGCGTTTCGATCTGTTCCTGGTAGTCATCCCACAGCGGCAGGCGCCAGCCGCGGTCGGCGGCACCGTGACCGGCAGCCAGCAGTTCTTCGGCCAACTCATCGTCCTGGGTCATGATGCCCGAGGCATGGTGGCCCAAGGCAACCACGCAGGCACCGGTCAGGGTCGCGATATCGACCATCTTGGCCGGCTTCAGATTCTGGCCGGTCCAGTAGATGGCATCGGCCAGGATCATCCTGCCCTCGGCATCGGTGTTGTGCACTTCAACGGTTTTGCCCGACATGGTGGTGATGATGTCGCCGGGGCGATAGGCCTTGCCATCGGGCATGTTCTCGACAGCCGCGACCACGCCTTCGACGTTGATCGGCAGCTTCAGGCGGGCGACGGTTTCCATCACCGCGATGGTGGTGGCCGCGCCACACATGTCGAACTTCATCTGTTCCATCAGATCGCGCGGCTTGATCGAGATGCCGCCGGTATCGAAAGTCACACCTTTGCCGACCATGGCCAGCGGTGCATCGCCTTCCTTGCCGCCGCGCCAGCTCAAGCGGATCAGGCGCGAGGGGTTGACGCTACCCTGGCCGACGGCGAGCAGGGCGTTCATGCCCAACTCGGCCATCTGGTCTTCATCCAGGATCTCGACTTCCAGGCCATCGTGTTTCTTTGCCATGCGCTCGGCCGTTTCGGCCAGGTAGACCGGAGTGCAAATGTTCGGCGGTGCATCGCCGAGATCGCGGGCCAGCTGCACGCCGGCAGCGATGGCTGAGGCGATGGCAAGCTGGGTATCGACACCATCGGCGGCCGGGAAACTGACCGAGTCGGTGGCCGGCGCTGCGTCGTCCTTCGGCTTCTTGGTCGCCGTGTAGACATAGTCGGCGTAAGCCAGGGCGATGGCGGCCTGGCGCAGTTTCCAGGTTTCATCACGGTCGCTGACCGGACAGCCTGCCAGCAGGCAATGGGCCGAGCGGGCGCGTGACTGGCGCAGGGCCTTGCCAGCGGACTGCACGGCCTTGGTATAGGCGATGCCGTTGAACTTTTCGGATTTACCCAGCCCCACCACCAGGACGCGGCTGGCCTTGACGCCGGGCAAAGCGTGCAGAATCAGCTTTTTGCCTGCCCCTCGCGGCAGATCGCCAGCTTTCAAAAGGTGGCTAAAAACACCGTTGCCGGCTTCGTCCAGGCTGGTCAGGGTGTCATCGAAATCCTTGTCCTGAAACAGGCCGACGATCAGGCAGTCGGTGGCAATCTGGCTAGCGGCGTCGCTTGAGGTTGTAAACTGCATGCGCTTAGAGTCCTTGAGTCTTGATCTTGGTGTTTGCACGGGAATGTCGAATGGGCCTTGGCAAGGCTGACAACCGGTCACCCCTGAGCATCGAATAAACCATTGTAACCCTCCCGGAATGCGATGTTGATCCTGCAAAAATACTTGTTCCGCGAGGGTCTGGTGGCCAGCCTGGCCAGCTTGCTGGTATTCATCGTGATCATTCTCGCGCTGTTCTTTGCCGAGGTGATGGGCGATGCGGCCCAGGGCCGGCTTCCAGCCTCGAGTATTCTTTTGCTGCTAGTACTACGCCTACCCGAAGCCCTGCAAATGGTTGGCCCCCTGGCCTTGATGACCGGCGTTTTGCTGACCGTGGGCCGGATGGGCGAACAATCAGAGCTGGTGGTGATGCGTTCCGGCGGTCTGGAGCTTGGCCGCGCCTTGTTGCCCGTAATGATGCTGGCCCTGCTGTGGAGTGCAAGCTTGCTTGCCGTGGCCGGTTGGTTGGCACCCTGGGCCAGTGATCGAACGGGCCAGATGCTGGAAGATGCAGCTCGCCACGCCTTGTTGTCCGGCCTGCAGCCGGGACGATTCAACAAGCTCGATCAGGGGCGCTTGACGGTGTATGTGGGCCGGGTCGATCGCAGCGACGGCAGCCTGGGCGACATCCTGGTGCAGTTCGACGATGAGCGTTATCCAGAGCTGCTCACCGCAAATCGCGGCCGGCTGTGGATCGACCCGGATGACGGTACGCGTTATTTGTCTTTGCTGGATGGCCAGCAAGTGCGGCATGCAGTCGATCCTGACGATGGCGGCATGCGCGAAATTCGTTTCGAGCGCAACGATGTGAGATTGCCGCAGCCGACGACTGATGGTTTAGGCGACGAGACTCGCAAGTCCTTGCCCGACTTGTGGCCAGCTACCACGTCGGCTGAATTTCGCGAGTGGCATTGGCGCTTGGCCTCACCTATCGCCGCGCTGATCCTTGCCATGCTCGCAGTGCCGTTAGCGGTGCGCTTGCCGCGGCAGGGGCGTTTTGGCAGTCTGGTTGCCGCTTTGATTCTCTATCTGGTCTACAGCAATGCGATTCATGCTGGACTGCTCTGGATAGAGCAGCGCAATTTGAGTGCGGGGTTGGGGCTTTGGCCGCTGCACGCGCTGCTGGCAGCGGCCATGTGCCTGATGCTGATTAGGCAATGGCGACGATGGTAGCCGTAAAAGTGTTGACGCGATATCTGATCAGCCGCGTCTTGCTGGGGGTGGCTGCCGTCAGCGTATTGCTGGTCGGACTGTACACGCTGGTCGAGCTGGTTCGCGAAACCCGAGCGCTGGAGGCCGGTTATGGGTTGCCTCAAATGCTGTGGTACCTGGTTCAGACTACGCCACGACGGCTTTATGACATCTTCCCGTTCGCTGCCTTGATTGGCGCCTTGATGGGGCTGGGTGTTTTGGCGGCCGGCAATGAACTGGTGGCCATGCGCGCGGCTGGATTCGATCGTCGTCATGTTGCGCTGCGTGCTTTACTTGCCATTGCGCTGTGCCTGGCTGTACTGGTGCTGTTGTCTGAAACGCTAATTCCAGACCTGGAAAGTCGGGCCCGGGCCGATCGCGAAGCGGCTCGCAGTGGCCAGGTTTACCAGGGCCAGTTCGGGCAGCTTTGGCTACGAGATGGCCCGCGCGTGATTCGGATTGGCTACTCAGCCTGGTTGACCGACGATCAACTCGAGTTTGGTGAGCTTTTGATCTATGAGCTCGGTCAAGACATGCGCCTGGAGCGGATCGTTGCCGCCGATCGAGCCCGCCATGACGGTCGGTCCTGGCAGCTGGAGCACGTTGAGCATTGGCCGGTCGATAGTCGTTCTGGGCGCGTGTTGCTCGACCAGTTCGAATTGGCTTCGGGTTTGAGTCCAGAGCTGTTTGCCGCCACGGTGGCCCGGCCAAGGCTATTACCGACGGCCGATTTGCTCGATATGTTGGAGTTTCTGGAGCGCAACGAACTTGACAAGTTGCCCTATCAGCGGGCTTTGTGGTCGCGGCTGGTTTATCCGCTGAACGTCTTGGTCATGGTGCTGGTTGGTTTGCCTTTCGTGTTTGTCGGCAGTCGCCAGCAGGGGCAGGGCCTGCGCCTGTTTGCGGGTGTTGGCTTGGGCCTGATGGTTTTTGTGCTGGTGCGTCTGGTGGAAGGACTGGCGGCCATCATCTTAATCCCGGTCTGGCTGACAGCTTTGTTGCCAGCGCTCGTCATCTCGACTGGCATGCTGCTATTCGTCAAACGATCCTGACCCAAACCTGCCTTTGTTCACTCCGTTCCCTTTTTCCTTTTCTTTTTTCCTTTCTTTTCCACCACCAACCAGGTTCCAGAGGCAAGATCATGCCAGGTCTTGCGCTGTGGATGCAGCAAGCTCCAGGCAAATCCCAAGCCCAGGCATCCCATAGAGGCTATGGCAACAACGAAACGCACCAGGGTAACGAGCCAGGACAAAGGCTGCTGTTGACCGTCAATTCGAATATGCCAGGCCTTCATTCCCAGCGTCCTGCCACCGCGCCAGGAGATCGCAAAGTAGAGCCACGCGACAGCCATTAGGTAGAGTTGAAACAAGGGGTTGGAGGCGCCGACTTCGGAGCCCAAGGGGATGACCACGACCGCAGCGGCAATCATCCACAGGCCAATGAGCAATAGTCCGTCATAGACCATGGCGGTCAGGCGCCGAATCAATCCGCATGGTTTGGCTGAAGTTTCGGAAGTCATCGCCGGAGACGGTTCGACAGGAAGCACGAGTGATCTGTAGTCATGAGAGTCAGTTCAATCAAGTAGGGGCAGAGTTGCCGGTGTCAAGTATGGCTTGATTGCCGTTTCGGCCAGTGTCGGCACTTTACCTTTAGTAGGATAAAGCGTTAAAGTCGGGCTTCGTGCTTGACTTCACTTGTTCAAGTGCGGCTGTTGCATAAGTTGCCAAGGTTTGGTAAGCGTGCATGGCCGTTGGTGGTAAGATTCGCTCAAAGCACGATACTTAATCAAGATCGAAGAGGTCAGTACTGATGCAAACCAACGAAGAAACCCGACTGGACCAGCAGGCCGATGCCGATGGCAGCCCGGCAGCAGCAGCCCCGGAAGCGTCCGAGGCACCGGCTGCCAAGGTAGCCAAGAAGAAAGCCTCGAAAAAGAAAGCTGGCAAAAAGAAGGCTGCCAAGAAGAAGGCTTCAAAGAAGAAAGCTGGCAAGAAAAAAGCGGCCAAGAAGAAAGTCTCGAAGAAGAAGGCTGGCAAAAAGAAGGCAGCCAAGAAGAAAGCTTCCAAGAAAAAAGTAAGCAAAAAGAAAGCCACCAAGAAGAAGGCGTCCAAGAAAAAAGCGTCCAAGAAGAAGGCTTCAAAGAAAAAGTCTTCAAAGAAAAAGGCTTCAAAGAAGAAAGCTTCAAAGAAAAAGCGTGGCAAGAAGAAAGCGAGCGCTGGCGCCGCAGCCGATCCGTACGCCCAGATGCTGGTTGCCCTCGAGGACCTGACCGATGCGGTCAAGTCGCTGGCTACCCAGCAGATTGCCCATCAGCGCCAGGCCGTTGAAGACCTGCGCAATACGGCACGGGCAAAGATCTCTGATCTGGAAGCCGCCGCTCAAACCAGCCTGGCTCGGTTGACGCGCAAGGGCTGATAGCGACAGGAGGCTGGTCATGGCGCAAGCGAATGACCAGGCCGACTCAACGATCAGTCCGGGCTCCGCCCGGCTGATCGATGCCTTTCTCGATGCTGCGTGGTCCGAACGTGGGTTGGCGCTGGCGACGCTTGCGGCCTACCGGCAAGACTTGCTGGGCCTGGCAAAAAGCGCAGACTGCGAGTGGCGCGAAGTTGACAAGCAGTCCATTCTGGGCTGGCTGGCCCTGCGCCTGCAGCGCGGCGATGCTGTCTCCAGTCTGACCAGGGCACTTTCCTGTTTGCGCCAGTTTTTCGCTTGGGCGGTTCGTCAGGGCGAAGTGTCTGCCAATCCCATGCTGGATATTGAGGGTCCACGACGTGTCGGACGCTTGCCTCAGGTGCTGTCCGAAACTTCGGTTGACAGACTGCTCGCTCAACCTTCCGGCAAGCGTCCGCTGGACCTTCGCGACAAGGCGCTTCTGGAAACCCTCTATGCCAGTGGCCTTCGGGTCAGTGAACTGGTTGGTCTGAATTTGGCGTCAATGAATCTGGCCAAGGGCGTTGTGCGGGTGCGCGGTAAAGGAGGCAAGGAACGGCTTGTACCGCTGGGTGAGCGGGCCATTGATGCCTTGACCACCTGGGTCAGACAAGGGCGTGGGCAGCTCAAGCCGCGCGATGATCACGTATTTGTCTCAAAAAGCGGACAGGCGTTGACCCGGGTGGCGGCCTGGCAGCGCATCCGCCATCATGCGCGCCAGGCCGGGATAGCGCAAGCGGTCTACCCGCACCTGCTCAGGCACTCTTTTGCTACCCATTTGCTGGACCACGGTGCGGATTTGAGAGTGGTGCAGATGCTGCTCGGTCATGCCGACCTGGCCACCACACAGATTTATACTCACGTTTCCCGATCGCGGCTTAAGGATCTGTATCAACAACATCATCCGCGTGGTTAAGTGGTGCTGATACCAAGGCCAGCGCGGCAGAATCGCGCTGAACTTGTCCTTCGGGGTGCGTTCAAAAGCCTGCGATAATGGTTTTCGCGCCATTTTTCGCGATATTTGCAACGGCTTGCCCTGCCAGGCCAGAACTTTGAGAGATTTAAGGAGAATTTGATGCGATCTTTTTACTTCGGAGCGGGGCTGGTCGTCCTGTTTGGCGGAGCAGTGTTGGCCCAGGCCTCGGATATCGATGCCATCGAGGCGCGCCTGTCCGGGCTGGTGCCAGATATGGAGCAGGTTTCGATTGCCGAAACGCCGATTGACGGCCTGATGGAAGTGCGGGTAGGCAGCGAGGTTTTGTACATGACGGCCGATGGCCGGTACCTGGTACAGGGACGGGTGATCGATATGGAAACCCAGACCGATCTGACCGATGCGGCTCAGTCTGGCATGCGCCGTGAGCAGCTCGCCAATCTTGATCGCTCGGACTTTGTCAGCTTTGGCAACGACGATGCCGAGTTTGAAGTGGCGGTGTTTACCGACCCGGATTGTGGCTACTGCCGACGTCTGCATGAGCAAATGGATGACTACAACGCGGCCGGGATCAAAGTTCATTATCTGGCGTTTCCGCGTGCCGGCGCCGGCTCATCAACCCATACCAAGATGGTTTCGGTGTGGTGCGCCGAAGATCGCCAGGGCGCCATGGATATCGCGAAGGCCGGCGGTAATCCGCCGCGGGCGACCTGCGATAACCCGGTCATGGATCAGTACCGTATGGGTCAATCCCTGGGCGTGACCGGCACCCCGTCGATCATGACCTTCAACGGTGACATCATTCCGGGATACGTGCCGGCTGATCGCCTGCGCGACCGCCTGGAAGGCTTGAACGCCAGAAACGGGCAGTAGCCGCCAGATCCGTTACTGTTCTTGAAGGTGGGAGCGGCATGCTCCCCACCTTTTCGATCATGAGTGGGTTGAGCAGCCTATAATGTGCGGTCTTGTTAGCCACGGCCATGCTTGAAGGGCGTCAATGTTCTTTCTCCTGGGGCAGCCAGCGCTGCCGTCTTTCCGGCTCGACCGACTTTCTGCCGACATCTCTCGCATTGAAGGTCAGCCGCTTGGGTTTCGCTGTCGAGATCTGATCCTGATCGAGTGTGCCAGCCCGCCGGCGGGCCTGGACCTGGAGCGCCTCGAAGCCTTGCTGTCGGCCACACCATGGCAGCCCAGCCAGGCCAGGCCAGGCGACTTCTTTGTGCTGCCTCGTCCGGGCACACGCACGCCCTGGGCCACCAAGGCTGGCGATATTCTCAAACGCTGCGGGCTGGGTGGCTGGGCCGAGATTGAGCTTGGCATGCGTGTTGAAGCTGAGGGGCTTGGCGAGCATTCGCTCTCGCGCCTTTCAATCGAGTTGCTGCATGACCGCATGACCCAGCTGGTCGTACCGGCCAATGCCGATTTGTCGCCCTGGTTCAGACATCCGCAGCCGGCGCCACTGGGAACGGTGAACTTGGGCGACGATCCGGCCGCCAGCCTGGCGCAGGTGAATGCCGAACTCGGACTTGCACTCAGCGCCGGGGAAATCGACTATCTCTGCCAGGCCTACGCCGAGATGGGTCGCGATCCGACCGATGCCGAACTGATGATGTTTGCCCAGGCCAACTCGGAGCACTGTCGACACAAGATCTTCAATGCCAGTTGGGAGGTGGACGGTCATCCGCGCGAACCGTCCCTGTTCAAGCTGATTCGTCAGACCCATGCCCATACCCCGCAGGGCACCCTCGTTGCCTACGACGACAACGCCGCGATCATTGAAGGTTTTTCCGGCCAGGCGCTGCTGTGTCCGGCCGATGACCCGACCTACCGCCTGGACAACCGGACCATCCACGCCCAAATCAAGGTCGAGACCCATAATCATCCCACCGCCATCTCACCTGATCCGGGGGCAGCCACGGGATCCGGCGGCGAGATTCGCGATGAGAGTGCCACCGGGCGGGGTGCCCGTCCGGTCGCCGCGCTGACCGGTTTTTCAGTATCCGATTTGCGTATTCCCGGTCACGAGCAGCCATGGGAAAAAGCACCTATGGCTCCTGATCGGTTGGCCAGCGCCTGCCAGATCATGCTGGAAGGACCGATTGGCGCGGCCCGTTTCAACAACGAGTTCGGCCGCCCGGCATTGCTTGGCTACTTTCGGAGCTTCTGCAAGGCTGGTGATGACCGGCTGTGGGGCTATCACAAGCCGATCATGATCGCCGGCGGCAGCGGCATGATCATGGACGGCCAGACCAGCAAGCTCGGGCTTGATCCAGGAGATCGGATTGTCGTGCTCGGCGGCCCGGCGATGCTGATCGGACTGGGTGGCGGTGCGGCCTCGTCGATGAGCTCCGGCCAGTCCGATGCCGACCTGGACTATGCCTCCGTGCAGCGCGGCAACCCGGAAATGCAGCGCCGCTGCCAGGAAGTAATCGACCGCTGCTGGAGCCAGGACAAGGCCAACCCGATCAAGTCCATCCATGACGTGGGCGCTGGCGGCTTGTCCAACGCCATCCCTGAACTGCTCCACGATGGCGGCGTCGGCGGCGAGCTGGATCTGCGCGCCATTCCCAGCGCTGATTTCGGCTTGAGCCCGATGGAAATCTGGTGCAACGAGGCCCAGGAGCGCTATGTAATGGCGATTGCGCCGGCAGACATGGCGCGATTTGCCGCGATCTGTGAACGCGAACGCTGCCCCTTCGGTGACCTGGGTGCGGCCACCGCACAGCAGCGCCTGGTCCTGCGCGACTCGCTCACCGACCAGCTAGTGGTTGATATGGATCTAGGCGTATTGCTGGGGCGCCCGCCAAGCATGCATCGCCAGGCTGAAACCCTGAGCATTGCCACCCGCGACCAGGGCCTGGAGGGCGTCGATCCGAACCAGGTGCTGGATCTGCTGCTGGCCCTGCCCACGGTCGGCAGCAAGCAGTTTCTGATTACCATCGGCGATCGAAGCGTGGGCGGACTGTCGGTGCGCGACCAGATGGTCGGGCCCTGGCAGGTGCCGGTAGCCGACTGTGCCATTACCCTGACCGATTACGAGCATGACAGCGGTACCGCCATGGCCATGGGCGAGCGCACGCCGCTGGCCATTCATGACGCGGCCGCCGCCTCTCGCATGGCCGTCGGCGAAGTCTTGACCAACCTGGCCGGGGTGCAGGTTAAAGGGGTTGACCGGATCAAGCTGTCGGCCAACTGGATGGCCGCGGCCGGGGCGCCCGGGCAAGATGCGGCGCTCCGGGCGGCGGTCGAGTCGGTCACCGCGTTCTGCAAGGCCCTGGACCTGTCCATTCCGGTCGGCAAGGATTCGCTTTCCATGCAGACGGTGTGGGAAGACAACGGTGAAACGCGCCGCATGCTGGCGCCGGTGTCGCTGATCGTTTCCGGCTTTGCACCCGTGCCTGATGTGAAGCGCCATCGCACGCCGATGCTGGATCGGGATGTCGGTGACAGCAAGTTGCTCCTGATCGAGCTGGGTGCGGAGCGTCTGGGTGGCTCGGCGCTGGCCCAGGTACTGGGCCGAGACCTGGGAGCGGTGCCCGATGTCGACCGGCCGAACAGTTTGCGAGCCCTTTTCGAATGCACCCAGTCCTTGCTCGCCGAGGACCGGTTGCTGGCCGTGCACGATCGCTCCGATGGCGGCTTGCTGGTGGCCGCGCTTGAGATGGCCCTGGCGGGGCACTGCGGCCTGGAACTTGATCTGGACGGTGACGATCTGCTCGCCCGTATGGCCTGCGAGGAAATCGGCCTGCTGGTCCAGGTGGCAAGTACTGATGTTGACGAGGTTTGCCAGCGCTACCAGGCGGCCGATCCGTCGCTCAAGGTCCGGCCAATTGGAAAACCCACTTGCTCTGATCGCTTTGTAGTCCAGTCAAACGGAGTGCCGCGCATCGACAGGAACATGGGAGAGCTGGCCCAGGCCTGGTCGCAGACCTCCTGGCGCATGCAGCGGCTGCGTGATCATCCCGATTGCGCCGACCAGGAATACGCCGCCACCGGCGACTGGCACCGACCTGGCCTGCAGCCCGCCTTGAGTTTCGCACTTGACCAGCCCCCGGCGTTCAATACCGGCGCCAGGCCGCGCGTCGCCATTCTTCGCGAGCAAGGCGTCAACGGTCAGCGCGAAATGGCCCGGGCGTTCATGGCGGCCGGCTTCGAAGCGGTTGATGTCCATATGAGCGACCTGGGCGAGGGCCGAGCCAAGCTGGAAGATTTTCATGGACTGGCCGCTTGTGGCGGCTTTTCCTTTGGTGACGTGCTCGGTGCCGGTCAGGGCTGGGCGCGCTCGATCCTGTTCAACAGCGCGCTGACCGATCAGTTTCAGGCTTTTTTTGCCGACCCGGCTCGCTTCGCCCTGGGCGTTTGCAACGGCTGCCAGATGCTGTCGGCGTTGCATGAGATCATTCCGGGCACGGACCACTGGCCGCGTTTTGTTCATAATCGCTCGCGCCAGTTCGAAGCCCGCCTGAGCCTGGTCGAAATCCTGCCGTCGCCATCCGTGCTGTTTTCGGGCATGGCCGGGTCGCGGCTGCCGGTGGTCACCGCGCACGGTGAAGGCCGGGCCGACTTTGGCGAGCGGGCGGTGGGTCAGGCCGGGGTCTGCGTACGCTACGTGGACGGCCACGGCCAGGCGACCGAACGCTACCCGGATAACCCGAATGGTTCGCCGCAAGGTGTTACCGGGCTGTGCAATGATGACGGTCGCGTTACCATCGTGATGCCGCATCCGGAGCGCTTGCTGCGCGCGGTCAACTTCTCCTGGGCGCCGGCCGAGTGGGGCGACAAGTCACCGTGGATGCGCATGTTCCAGAATGCCCGAGCCTGGCTCAACTGACAGGACCAATCCGATGAGCGAAGAGAAAAAGCCGCCGCAAGACCCGTCATCCGAGTCGGACGAGGCCACTTCCCGCCGCGAGAAGACCAGCGCGGTCAAGGAAATGTTTCTGCTGGCCTTGCTCTATCTGCCGATGGGATTCTTTCTGTGGTTTTTCGCCGCCTCGCTGTTGATGCTGCCGGCGCGTCTGATCGTTGACGCTTTGCTGAGCACGCCGTTCCCGGAGCTGTTCGTTGGTGTTTTCCAGGATGGCTTCATCTTTGAAGTCCAGAGCCCGCTGCAGGTTCGCAATCCGGAGGATGGACAGATGAGGCCGTTTGCCCTGATCATTAACCCGATGATCTATGCTTGGGGCATGGCCTTGCTGTTCGGCCTGATCATGGCCACGCCGCTAAGCGTGGGCCGGCGCATCATCCAGATGCTGATTGGCTTTTCAGTGATCACTCTGGTCACGGTTTGGGGTACTTTCTGGGAGGCTTGGCGTGACCTGGCCTTCCTGTCCGGCCCCGAGATTGGCGCGGTGGTGCGTGAACAGGGCATTTCTGTCAACCTGATTGCGTTGTGCTACCAGTTGGGATACCTGATGTTTCCGGCTGTCATCCCGGTGGCTACCTGGATACTGATGAACCGGGAATTTATCGAACGCGAGGTGCTGCGACACCGCAAGCGGTGAACCGTCGCCTACTCACGCGGTCAGTACCTCGGGATCTTAATCACCCAAGCCGGCAGCGCTAGCTCCGCCCCGCCCCTATAATCGGACTTATTCATGGAAAGCCAAGTCAATAGCGCCACCGACGACTCCGATCTGCTGCCCAGCATCGGTGACCATCTTGAAGATCAGGCAACCGAGCTATGCCGGCTGATGGTTGAGCAGGGTCGGCTGCGCGAGGAAGATCTCAATCGCGCTCGCGCCTATCGCGACCAGCACGGCGGCAACCTGCTCACCCTGCTGGTCAGGCTGGGCCTGGTGTCCGAGCGCGACCTGGCAAGAGCCCAGTCCGAGCTGCTCGACATCGCCCTGGTCAGTGACAAGGACTATCCCGAGGATGCGCCGCAGGTAGAAGACATTTCGGTGCGCTACATGAAGCAGCAGCACCTGGTGCCGATCCGCATCGATGACGAGGAAATCGAAGTGGTGATGGCTGATCCGCACGATCGCTTCGCTCTCAAAGCCTTGAGTATGGCCTGCAATCGCCGGGTATTGCCCCGGGTGGGCGTAACTTCGGAGATTGACAACACCATCGAGCGCTACTTCGGCGGCGGCAAGAGCGCCATGGGCCAGATTGCCGAGTCGCTGGGCTCGGAAGGCGGTGGAGAGGACGAGGAAGACGTCGAGCATCTCCGTGACCTGGCCTCCGAGGCGCCGGTCATTCGCTTAGTCAACCTGATCCTGCAGCGGGCGGTCGAATCCAGAGCCTCGGATATCCACATCGAACCGTTCGAAAACCGCCTCAAGGTGCGTTACCGCATCGATGGCGTGCTGCAGGAAGTGGAAGCGCCGCCTTCGCGCTCGACCGCGGCGGTGATTTCACGCGTCAAGATCATGGCCAAGCTCAATATTGCCGAACGTCGCTTGCCCCAGGATGGTCGCATCATGCACCGGGTGGGCGGCAAGGAGCTGGATTTGCGCGTTTCCACCGTGCCGACGGCGCACGGCGAAAGCGTGGTGATGCGTATTCTCGATCGTGAGGCGGTGGTGCTGGACTTTGCCAGCCTGGGCTTTGCCGAGGACTCGCGCAAAACCTTTATCAAGGCGCTGGAAATGCCGCACGGCATTATCCTGGTCACCGGGCCGACCGGCTCGGGTAAAACTACCACGCTGTATACCGCGCTCAGCCAGCTCAACACGCCGGAGCGCAAGATCATCACGGTCGAAGATCCCATCGAGTACCAGATCGAAGGGATCAACCAGATCCAGGCCAAGCCGGCCATCGGGCTGGATTTTGCCGGCGCCCTGCGCTCCATCGTCCGCCAGGACCCGGACGTGATCATGATCGGGGAAATGCGTGACCTGGAAACCGCCAAGATCGCGATCCAGTCCGCCCTGACTGGTCACCTGGTGCTCTCCACCCTCCACACCAACGATGCCGCCGGCGGTATCACCCGAATGCTGGATATGGGCGTGGAGGACTACCTGCTGACCTCCACGGTCAACGCCATCATGGCCCAGCGCCTGGTCCGTCGGCTGGACCCGGACAGCCGCGAGGCCTACGAAGTGCTGCCGGAAGTGGTCCAGGAATTGGGCCTGAGCAAACTGACTGACGCCGATCCCATCGTCATGTATCACCCCGGCAGCTCGGAGACTTGTCCGACCGGCTATCGCGGTCGGACCGGGATCCATGAAATTCTGATTCTGACCGAGGAAATCCGGCGCATGATCATGAAGCATGCCACCTCTGGTGAAATCGAGCAGTACGCCCGCACCCAGGGCATGCGCACCATGTACGAAGACGGTCTGATCAAGGCGCTGCAAGGAGAAACCTCGGCCGAGGAAGTGCTGCGTGTGACCCAGGAAGCATAAGCCCGGATTAGCGATGCCGATATTTGAATACAAGGCGGTCGCGCCCAGTGGCGAAACGCTCAGCGGCGAGATGGAAGCCCCCAGCTCCGAGCTGGTCATCGCCCGCCTGCAGGAAAGCGGCAATATCCCGGTTTCGGCCCGTGAAGTCGGGTCCGGCTTTCGCATCGAGACCCTATTTCGCGGCAAAAGGGGATTGAGCCAGCGCGAGATCGGCGATCTTACCCAGCAGCTGTCCACTTTGCTCAGCGCCGGGCTGCCGCTGGACCGCTCGCTGGGCATTCTTACCGAGCTGGCGGAAAATGACCGCGTTCGCGACCTGGTTGAGAAAGTCCGCAACCACGTCCGTGAAGGTGGTTCACTGTCGGAAGGCCTGGAAGCGCGTCACGGCGTGTTTTCGCGCTTCTACATCAATATGGTCCGCGCCGGCGAGATCGGCGGATCGCTGGATCAGACCCTGTCGCGCATGGCCGACTACCTGGAGCGGGCCAAGGAGCTGAAGGATGGCGTGGTCTCGGCCATGATCTATCCGGCCCTGCTGGTGGTGCTGGCGATTGCCTCGCTGATCCTGCTGATGGTGTACGTCATTCCCCAGTTCACCCCCATGTTCGAAGACTTCGGTGGCGAGCTGCCGCTGCTGACCCGGATCGTGGTCGGCGTCGGCGATATCCTGAAGGATTTCTGGTGGGCCATCATTGGCGTGACCGCCGTGGTCGTGATCTGGTTTCGAATGCAGCTGGCCAGGCCCGCCAGCCGTCGGGTCTGGGACGCGCGTTTTCTGGCCACCAAGGGCCTGGGCGACGTCATTGCCAAGATCGAAACCGCCCGCTTGAGCCGCACCACCGGCACCTTGCTGGTCAACGGCGTTCCGCTTTTGTCGGCACTTTCCATCGCCAAGAATGTCATGACCAATACGGTGTTAGGCGATGATGTCGCCGAGGCAGCCAAGCAGGTCAAGACCGGGGCACCGCTGGCCCGGGCCCTGGCCCAGAACGGCAACTTTCCGCGCCTGGCCCTGCAGATGGTCAATGTCGGTGAAGAAACCGGCAAGCTGGACGAGATGCTTCTGAAGGTGGCCGACACCTATGATCGAGAGGTAAAGACCACCATCGATCGGCTGATGGCGCTGCTGGTGCCGGCGCTGACGCTGGGCCTGGCACTGGTGATTGGCATCATCGTGATGTCGGTGCTGATGGCGATCCTGAGCATCAATGAATTGATCAGTTGAACGAAACCTTGACGCCCGCTGAGCTGGGCCGGAGAGCGAGAAATGAGAATGATGAAATCTAGCCAGGGCTTTTCCCTGATTGAACTGCTGGTGGTATTGGTCATCCTGGGCCTGATTGCCGGCCTGGTTGTACCCAACGTGTTCCAGCGTGGTGAGGACGCCAAGGTTCGCGCGGCCAACGCCGAAATCCAGCGCCTGTCCATGGCCATCGACGAGTTCTACCTGGACTCCGGGCGCCTGCCGCGTGACCTGCGCGAGCTGGTCGAGCGGCCGTCCAATGCCCGTAACTGGAACGGGCCATATGTCAATTCCTCGAACCTGACCGACCCCTGGGACAATCCGTACCAGTACCGCTTCCCCGGCCAGCATAGGGCGTTTGACCTGTTTTCGAACGGCGCGGACGGCCAGCCCGGTGGGGACGGTCATAACCGCCCGATCACCAACTGGGAATAGCACGAGAGATCACTGAGTGATGTTTCGGCAGCGCGGTTTCAGCCTGGTTGAGCTGATCGTTGTCATGGTGTTGGTCGGTCTGTTGTTTGCCGTGGTCGGTGTGTCGGTCAGCCGCTCGGTATCCGGCGCCGAGATTCGCAACGCCGCGCGCGAACTGACCGCCGGGCTGCGCCATACTCGCGGCCAAGCCATTATCCAGCGCCAGCAGCAGGTTTTTCGCGTCGATACCGATACCCGCACCTGGCAGGCGCCTGGTCGTGACCGGGTGCAGCTGCCCGATGGCCTGGACATCACCTTGAATACGGCCCGCTCGGAGCTGACCGGCGAGGCGGCCGGCGGCATTCGCTTCTACCCGGACGGAGCCTCGACCGGTGGCAGCGTGGTCTTGAGCCGCGATGGGCGCGAGTGGCATGTCACGGTGGCCTGGCTGACCGGCGAAATCGGCCTGGAACGGGACGTAGAGTGACGATGCCGCGCCTGACATCAGCCAGTGGCAAAAGCCGGCAGGGTGGCTTCACCCTGATTGAAGTGATGGCGGCATTTGCCGTCTTCGCCCTGATGTTCGGCATGATCCTGCAAATCCTGTCGACCTCGCTCAGCAATACCCGTCGCGCCGGCGACTTCACCCAGGCCGCTCTCTGGGCCCAGTCCAAGCTCGATCCGGCCGGTATAGAAACCATGCTGGAACCCGGTCGCACGTCGGGTCGGTTCGATGATCGCTTTTCCTGGACTCTGGAAGTCAGCGAAGAGATGGTGTTTGACGAGCGCGGCCTGGACGCGCTGGAAATGCCGATCGCGCTGTATCGCCTGGACCTGACCGTGACCTGGGGTGAACGGCCGCAGCGCGAAGCCCTGTTTTCGACCTTGCGAAGCGTCGATGTGAACTGGGAAGAGCGCCAGCAGATGATGTTGCAATGATCCGGTCATCTTCCGCCAATCGTCAGTATGCTTTGACTACGGGTCGCCGGGTCAGGGGCTTTACCCTGGTCGAGGTCATGCTGGCCATCACCCTGGTGGCCTTGATTATGGCCATGGCCTACGGCGGTTTTCGCGCATCGGTGCGGGCGACCTCTACCGGCGAGGCGCTGATCGAGGAAACAAACCAGCTTCGGGTTACCCATCAATTCATTCGGCGCCAGCTGACCCTGGCCCAGGCGCTGATCATTGAAGAAGGCGATGAGCCAGGCACGCAGGTACGCTTCCTGGGTGATCGCGACTCGGTTCGTTTCGTCGCTCCCCTGCCGGGCTATCTGAGTTTTGGCGGGTCTTACGTCCAGCAGCTCAGCCTGGAGCGGGGCCAGGACGGTCTCGACCTGGTCTTTTATTACGCCATGTTCAACGGTTACGAGCCGGGTGATATCGAGGCCCATGATGGCATTGTGCTGATCGAGGGCTTGCGCTCCGGCTCATTCATTTTTCTGGGCGAAGACGAAGATGAGATGGAACCGTTCTGGGCCGACTACTGGGAGCGCACTGATCTGCTACCTTTGGCCGTTGGGCTGACCCTGGACCTGGATCGTGACCACGGCCTGGCCTGGCCGGACCTGATCGCGCCGGTCAAGCTTGACACCCGGGCCGTAGGTGCCAGCGTGCCGATTCAGCAGCGCCGTGCCTCGGAGTTGATCAGACCGCGCCAGCGCGGGCAGAACCGATGACGCCCCGGCTGCATTCCCAGCGCGGCATCGCCCTGGTTATCGTGCTCTGGGTGCTGGTGCTGCTGACCATCGTGGTCGGCATTTACGCCGTCCTGGCGCGCACTGAAACCATGCAGTCGCGGTTCTTGTTTGATGTTACCGAGGCCCGCTATGCCGCCGAGGCCGGCCTGCATCGCGCCGTCTTTGAAATGCGCAACCCCGATATCGACACGCGCTGGGTGCCGGACGGTCGCGCCTATTACATGGAGTTTGGCGATGCCGTGGTCGAGATCCGGATTACCGACGAGTCCGGGCGCCTGGATCTCAATCGCGCGGACAACGAAACCCTGGTTGAATTGTTTCTCTCTCGCGGTGTCGATGAGATGACGGCCTGGCGGCTGGCCGACACCATTGAAGATTGGCGCGACGACGATGACATACCGCGCCTGTATGGCGCCGAGATCGACGATTACCTGGCGGCAGGGTATCCTTACGGCCCCGCCAACCAGAATTTCCAGACCGTGGATGAGCTGCAGCAGGTCATGGGCATGACCCTGGAGCTGTTTCAGTCGGTGGAAAATCTGCTGACGGTTCACGGTCGTTCGGCCCAGATCAACCCGGCCTTCGCGTCGGCCGAAGTACTGGCCCTGATGCCCGACATGGATATGGAATCGGCCCGGGCCTTTGTTGCCGAGCGCGAAACCTTGCATCCGTCGGAGCAAACAGCCCTGATGATGCCGAATGGTCAGTTAGTGAGCTTGCAAGGTGGTGGTGGGGTGTTTAGCATTCGCTCCCGCGCCACGCTGGACAACGGCGCCTGGAGCCAGATTGAGGCCACGGTCAGTGCCGGAACCAATACCCGCGGACGCCCATTTCGGGTGCTTCGCTGGCGAGAAGATGTCGAGGATCGATGATTCTGAACAGTGCCAATGAATATCTGAGCGGACTGGCCGCTCGCTACCGCACCAGCCCCTTGCCGGGTTTTCTGGCGTGGTGGCGCGGCGAGTTGGCCGGGCTCATTCCGGTGTCGATCCGCTCGCGCATGGTGCCACCGCGCCCGGCCGTCTGGCTGGTGCCTGACCAGGCTGGCAACATCGATGTCTGGCGGGGCGGAGACAAGCCACGCCGCCTGGCGCGGTTTGAAGCCGATCAGTCCGTGGCCGGCCTGCGCGGTCGCTGGCTGGAAATTCTCGGCGGCTTCGATGACGGTCGCCCGGAAATCCGGCT
>SKKV01000156.1 GCA_007123575.1 Wenzhouxiangella sp. | reverse complement strand
TAGTTTTCGATTTACCAGGAATTCAAGTCATGTCCCGAGTGTGTCAGGTGACCGGCAAGCGCCCGCTGGTCGGAAATAACGTGTCCCACGCGAACAACAAGACCAAGAAGCGCTCGCTGCCAAATCTGCACAGCCACCGCTTTTGGGTCGAGAACGAAAATCGCTGGGTGAAGCTGCGCGTCTCGGCCAAGGGCCTGCGCATCATCGACAAGAACGGCATCGACAAGGTCCTGTCGGACCTGCGTGCCCGCGGCGAACGAGTTTAAAGGAGAGTCATCATGGCAGGTAGCGCTCGCGACAAGATCAAGCTGGTCTCCACCGCCGGCACCGGTCACTACTACACCACCGACAAGAACAAGAAGAACACCCCGCAGAAGCTGGAGTTCAAGAAGTACGATCCGGTGGTGCGCAAGCATGTTGCGTACAAGGAAGCGAAGATCAAGTAAGGCTGGCTTCGACCGGCTTTCTAGCGTTTCCAAAACGCCGGGGTTTCCCCGGCGTTTTGCGTTTCAAAGGGTTCAGGTTTCAGGTTTCAGGTCGGCTTCGATCTGGTTTTCCCTGAACCCTGAACCCGGAAACCGGAACCCGTTTTTTAAACCAACCCCCTTTCGGCCAGACTCACCACTTCGCAGTCGCCGACGATGAAGTGATCCAGCAAGCGAATGTCCACCAGTCCCAGCGCGTCGCGCAGGCGGCGGGTGATGGCGAGGTCGGCCTGGCTGGGTTCGGCCACGCCCGAGGGGTGGTTGTGGGCGACGATCAGGGCGGCGGCGCGGCGGGCCAGGGCTTTTTCGACCACCACCCGGGGGTGGACGTGGGCTGAATCGATGGTGCCGGTGAACAGCTCATCGAACGCGATCACCCGGTGGCGCGTGTCCAGCATCAGGGCGCAGAACACTTCGTGCGGACGATCTCTGAGCGCGGCGCGCAGGTATTCGCGGGTTGCCTGAGGGCTGGTCAGCGGCTGGCCCCGGGAAAGCGACTCGCGCAGGTGACGTCGGGCCAGTTCCAGGGCGGCCTGGATCTGGGCGTACTTGGCCGGGCCCAGGCCCTTGGTTTTGCATAGCGTGTCGGCGTCTGATTCAAGCAGGCCGCGCAGGCCGCCGAATTCATTGATCAAGCCACGGGCAATATCCAGCGCGGAGCGGCCGCGCATACCTGTCCTTAATAATATGGCCAGCAGCTCGGCATCGCTCAGCGTTCCAGGGCCTTGCGACAGCAGGCGTTCTCTCGGGCGTTCGGCCTGTGGCCAGTCAGCGATTCGCATACAATCTCGACTCGGGTGTGGATCAGCGCATATTTTGCGAGCCGGACCTGTCCATGCCGATAGGACATTGCCCTGTCGCGCGCTGCGAATTTGACCCTGGTAAGTCTCCGATGACGACGCTGGCCGACAAGAAAGTGCTGCTTGGGATTACCGGCGGCATTGCTGCCTACAAGACGCCCGAACTGGTTCGGAGGCTGCGTGATGCCGGCGCTCAGGTGCGCGTGGTGATGACTCCCGCCGCCCAAGCCTTCATTGCCCCCCTGACCCTGCAGGCAGTCAGCGGCCATCGGGTCCATTCCGAGCTGCTCGATGCCGAAGCAGAGGCTGGCATGGGGCATATCGAGCTGGCGCGCTGGGCCGATGAGCTGGTGATCGCGCCGGCGACCGCCCATGCCATTGCCCGGCTCGCCCACGGCTTTGCCGATGACCTGCTGGCCACCCTGGCGCTGGCCACCGAGGCGCGGATTTCGGTGGTGCCGGCGATGAATCGGGTGATGTGGGCCAGCCGCCCGGTCACCGAGAACTGCCAGCGCCTGGAAGCACTGGGCATGCGCTTGCTGGGCCCGGCTTCCGGAGAGCAAGCCTGTGGCGAAGTCGGTGCAGGACGCATGATTGAGCCCGACCAGATCGTGGCGGCCCTGTCAGACAAGACGGACTTGCTGGCCGGTCATCGATTCGTGGTCACCGCTGGGCCCACGCATGAGGCGCTGGACCCCGTGCGCTTTCTTGGCAATCGCTCCTCGGGGCGGATGGGCTTTTGCCTGGCCGCAGCGCTGGCCGAAGCCGGTGCCCGGGTTGATCTGGTTGCCGGTCCGGTCAACCTGGCCACCCCGCCGGGCGTGAGCCGATGCGACGTGCAGTCAGCCCGGGAAATGCTGGCCGCCGTCATGGCGCGTATCGAGGGCGCGGATGGATTTGTCGGCGTGGCGGCGGTGGCCGATTACCGTCCCGAGTCGGTGGCCGACCACAAGATCAAGAAGTCGGACGAAGCGCTGGCGATGCGCCTGGTACCCAACCCTGATATTCTGGCCGAGGTGTCGAAGCATCCGGCCCGGCCATCCCTGGTGATGGGCTTTGCCGCCGAGACCCGCGACCTGGCCGAGGCGGCCAGGCAAAAGCTGGCCCGAAAGCAGCTAGACCTGATTGCTGCCAATCTGGTCGGGGACGGGCTGGCTTTCGACTGCAAGGAGAACGCGCTGGAGGTCTTCTCTACTGAGCGACACTGGAGCCTGCCGCAGCAGGCCAAGTCCATGCTGGCCAGGGCACTGGTCGATATCATTGCCGAACGCATGCCATCCAAGGGAGGGTGAGGGTTGATGAGGGATCTGGAAGTCAAGGTTATTGACCGACGTCTGGGCACGGACTGGCCGCTGCCAGCCTATGCCACGGAGGGATCGGCCGGCATGGACATGCGCGCTTGCCTGGAGCAGGAGCTGACCCTGGCACCTGGCGACACCGCGCTGATTCCCTCCGGGCTCGCGATTCATATCGAAGAACCAGGTTTGGCCGCCATTCTGCTGCCGCGTTCAGGCTTGGGACACAAGCAAGGCCTGGTGCTGGGCAACCTGGTTGGACTGATCGACAGCGATTACCAGGGTGAGGTCAAGATGTCGTGCTGGAATCGTGGCAATCAGCCGATCGTCATCAAGCCCGGCCAGCGAATTGCCCAACTTGTTGTTATCCCTGTTGTTCAGGTTAAACTGAACGTTGTTGAGGCCTTCCGTCAGAGTGATCGTGCGGAAGGGGGGATCGGTCACACAGGGACGGACTAAGACGAAATATGGCCAAAGGCTTAGCAAAGGGAACCGCCTCGGCGAGCAGCCTGTTGCGCCTGGCAACCCTGGTGGCGATTGCTCTGGGTGTGTTTGCCCTGGGAGTTGGTGCCTTTTTGTCTTACTCCAGTATGCAAGGTCAGCTTGTCTGGGAGCAGGCCAGTCGGGCTGCTGAGGACCGGGCTCGTGCGGTCAGCAGCGGGCTGGATGCTATCCAGGCCACGCTGCGTGACCCTCAAGTTCTCGACCTGGGTCGCGAGCTTGCACTGTCCGGACAGAACCAAAGCGAGGAACTGCGCCAGGCCGTGCGTCGGCGTGGGGTGGCCAACATCCTGGACCTGCGCGCCTTTCCGCAGGCTGTCGAAGATGTCGAGCTGGGCGTTTACCCGGAGCCGGACTTTACCGTCATCCAGATGCTGATTGAGGCTCGACGCGGCGGCGCCGCGACCATCCAGGTGCACTATCCCAGCACGGCCAATGAAAACCTGGCTTTTGCCCAGGCCATTGAATCGTCTGACAATGCCGCTGGCATCCTGTTTTTGCGGGTTCCGGTCAGTGCCGTTACCAGCCTGATCGAGGGCCCCGGTGATCTGGATTATCTGGGCCTGGTCCAGGCCCAAGGTGACCGTCGCGCCGTATTGCGCTCCTGGGGCTCGGTGGTTGGCGATCAGGTAGAACGTGTGCCGATCGCTGGCAGCATGCTGAGCCTGGAATGGTCGCGCACGACCATGCGATTGCCGATCGAAACCAACCAGGCCATTGCACTCGCTGCTGTCGGGCTGCTGCTGTTGTTGGGCGGTCTTGTGGTCCGTCAGCGCGCCAGCCTGGTGCCGGTGACGGAGTCTGAGCCGAGGGTTGAAGAGGAGCCGCGGCGCGAAACGCCGAAACCGGCGCAAGAACGGAAAGAGCCGGCGCTTGCAGAGGAGAAGGCCTGGCAGGAGGCCGAGCTGCCCTCCGAGGCTCGGGCAACCGTCGAGCATGACCTGCCCGACTGGCTGTTGGATGGCGACGATAGCGTTCAATCGAAACCACGGCAGACGGCTCCAGGATCCGAAAAACCCGTTAGCCCGACTGAGTCTAAGGACACCGAACCAGGTCCCAAGAAAGTTGATCCGATGGCGGAAACGGTGGCCATTGATCTGGTCGAGCAGCGTGAGTCGGCAGCGCCCTCGGAGTCGGCGGACTTGCAGCCAGATGACACTTTGAACGAAGAGGACATGGAGTTCGATTTTGGCACCCTGGATGGCTCTCAGGACGTGCTGGAAAAAGAGGAAACGCCGCCAGCGGAGCCCGAACCCGACCCCGATCTGCAGCTACAGCCCGAACCGAAGCCTGCGCCGAAACCAGAGCCCGAAGCCGAGCTCGAGCCAGAACCCGAACCCGAACTCGAGCCAGAGCCAGAGCCAGAGCCAGAGCCCGAACCCGAACCCGAACCCGAGCCGGAACCCGAGCCGGAACCCAAGCCGGAACCGAAACCGAAGCCGGAACCGAAGCCGAAGCCGAAGCCGAAGCCGAAGCCGAAGCCGCAACCAAAGCCAGAACCAAAGCCGGAACCGAAGCCCGAGCCCAAACTAGAACCGAAGCCGGTCGAGGACCGGTCGATCAAGGCCGGGTCGCGGCCGCCGCTGCTCGACCCAGCCTTGTTCCGACCCGGCTTTATCGGCGGCGTTATCGAAGACAGCCTGGATGCGCGCAGCGCTACGCTGATAGGGCAGGCCATTGGAGCCGAAGCCCGATCACGAGATATCGACCGTATGGTCGTCGCCCGCGATGGCCGCCTGTTCGGCGCCGTGCTGCTGTCGGCGCTTAGCCAGGGGCTGCGCTCAAGCGGCATCGACGTGGTCGATATTGGCGCGGTTCCGATTCCGGTGCTCAACTTCGCCGCCGCCGAGTTGACCGACGGTTCGGGCATCATGGTGACCGGCTCGCACTACCCGGCAGATCACAATGGTTTCCGTGTTCGCCTGGGCAGCGAAGTGCTGCACGATGAAGGCATCCAGCGGTTGTTTGAGCGCATCCAGACGGGTGACATGGCAACCGGAGCCGGCCAGATTGAAGAGCAAAGCTGGGCCGAGCGTTATATCGAGCGCATCGGCATGGATATTCAGCTCGAGCGTTCATTGAAAGTGGTGGTTGACTGCGGCAACGGCATCACAGGCGCGGTGGCACCGCAAGTGCTGTCCGCGATTGGCGCTGATGTCATCCCACTGTATGCCGATGTTGACGGCAATTTCCCCAATCACCACCCCAATCCGACTGACCCGGAAAATCTGGAAGACCTGAAGCTGTGCGTGCGCAACTTCCAGGCCGACCTGGGTATTGCCTACGACGGCGACGGCGATCGTCTGGGCATTATCGGACCGGATGGCGAGGTTGTCTGGCCGGACCGGCTGCTGATGATGCTGGCCAAGGATTTGCTTGATCGTGAGTCTGGCGCCGTGGTCGTTCACGACAACGAATGTTCCAGCCATCTGCTTGCGGCGATCAAGTCTGGCGGCGGGCGTTCGGTGCTGGCGCGCAGTGCCGACCCGTTCGTGGCCGAGGCGATGCGCCGCGAACAGGCGCCGTTGGCCGGTCTGATGAGCGGTCATTTGTTTATCGCCGACCGTTGGTATCCGTTTGACGATGCGATGTATGCCAGCGCTCGAATTCTGGAGTTGCTGGCGGCCGACACTCGGCCC
>SKKV01000010.1 GCA_007123575.1 Wenzhouxiangella sp. | reverse complement strand
GGAAACCGCGGCCGATGCTGCCCAGAAACCGAAACTCCTCGGACAATCGCCAGCCGCCGGCCAGGCTGCCGGTCACGGCCGAGCCGAACAGTTCGTCCTGGTCCCAGCGCAGGCTCAGTTCGTAACCCAGCGCTTCACGGTGGCCATCCAGGCCGGCCCATGCACCCAGGTTGTAACGTGATTCGGCCCAGGCGCTGCGGCTGACGCCGGATTCCTGCCAGGCATCGGCACCTAGCATCAGCCTGTTGTCGGCACCGAGATCGGTTTCGGTCAGGACACCGGCCAGGGTACGGCGGGTAATGGCCTCCGATTCACCAAACGGAGTTTCTGTTTCCAGCCGGTCGCGATAGGCGCCGACACTGTAATGCCAGCGCCAGGCCGCTGCAGGGTCGGTTTGGTAGCTGATCAGCGTGGCATAGTTAACGAAATCAGACTCGCCCTGGTCGAACTCGACTTCCCCCGTCGCCAGGCGGGCACTGACCTCAAGGAACCCCCGGCCCAGGGCCTGTCGCGCTGATCCGGCCAGGCTCAGGTTTTCAAAACCATCGTCATCGGGGTCGAAGGCGAATCCGCGCTCATTCTGGGCGGAAAATCCACCCACGCGTCGGGCCGAAGCGGTCAGGCCGGTGTTGCCCGTGCCGACGGAGGCCATCAGGCTGCGATCACGGTAGCGACCGTAGCCGGCACGCAGGCTCAAGCCCTCGGCGCGGTGGGTAAACACCTGGATGACACCGCCGATGGCATCCGAACCCCAGCGCGCCGCGCGCGGGCCGCGCACGATTTCGATGCGCTCGATGATGGCCGGGTCGAGCAGCTCCCAGGCAAAGGCGCCGGTCCCCGATGCCGACACCCGGATGCCGTCGATGATCACCAGGACATGGTTGGAGTTAGTGCCGCGCATGAAAACGCCCGTCTGGCCGCCCGGGCCGCCGGTGCGGGTCACATCAACGCCGGCCTGCATCCGCAGCAGTTCGATCAGGTCGGGCGCCTGGCTGAGCTCGATGGCTTCGCGGTCAATCACCGAGACCGAGGCCAGGGTATTGCCCAGACTTTGTTCGCCGCGTGTGGCAGTGACGATGATGGTTTCGTCGACGTGGGTCTCAGCCTGGACAAAAGCGACTGGAAAAAAGGAAAAGCCGGCCAGGACGGCCAGTGTTGAAAGGGAGGAATTGAAACGGATCATGTTGATTGGGCTCCTTGCGCTCACCCGCGCATCGGGCGCGGCAACAGGCGAGTGCAAGGAAGGCCGTGCCAAAGGCACGCGCGCCATCCCAGCCGCCCGCCGCAGCCGCGTGGTTATCTAAATCATGCAGGCCGGTCTCCTGACTTCCGATCAAGCCGACCTGAGGGTCGCGCTTGCATCCACCCCTTCCCCGGCCGATCAGCCGAGTGGTGATGATGGATTGCGCCGGTCCGAAAAACGAAACCTGCGCCGGTTACAGTTGCGGGGGCAGCGCCGGACTCTCACCGGCTTCCCGTTTCACCCCGACCTTGATGGTCGGGACACCTGCAAAAAAAATCGGCCCCGGAGGGCCGGGGCCGAGTATAGCTCAAGAAAGGGGGAGGTAAAACGCCTGTTCAGGCGGCCTTCTTGCGCTGGCCGCGAATCTTGTCACCGGTGCTGCTGAGGCCAGCCTGGATTTCCTCCAGCTCAAAGTCGTCGACCGAGATGATCTCCAGGGTGCGCTCGCGCACGCTGAGCAGGAACTTGCGATCGGTTTCGCTGATCACGTTGGCCGCAACCGCCTCGTCGAGCTGCTCTTCGAAGGTGTAGCCCTTGATCTGGCCGGCACGGGTGGCCTTGAGCAGCTTGCGCTCCAGCGGCTCGGCGGCAATCACGTCCGGCAGCAGCTTTTCCATCACGCCCACGGGGTAGCCGCCGGCATCGGACAGGTAAATGCCGCGAGTCAGGCGGTCACGGGTTTCGGAAGGTGAGAGCAGTAGCGAGGCTACCTTGTGTCCAAGCCGGTCGTTGGGGGCGCGCTCGACCCGGCCCAGCGGGAAAATGATCCGGCGCAAGAATGGCCGCACCCAGGCAATGGGATAGTTGTCGATGACGCCGCGCATGGCATGCTGGATCTTGTAGATGGCATCGTGAAACGCCCAGGCCAGGATCGGCTGGTCGGCAGCCGGGCGCGAATCATGCTCGAAGCGTCGCAGCATGGCCGAGCAGATATAGAGCTGGCTCAGGACGTCGCCCAGGCGGCCGGAGATTTTTTCTTTCTGCTTGAGCTTGCCGCCGTAGGTCAGCATGGCAATATCGGCCAGGAATGCGAAGGCGGCGCTGTAGCGGGTGAGTTTGCGGTAGTACTTGCGCGTGCGCCGGTCGCCCGGCACAGCGGCAAACCGGGCAAAACTCAGCCCCAGTACCACCGAGCGCACCGCGCAGGAGATGCTGTGGCCGACATGGGCAAACAGGAGGCGGTCGAACTCGGCAAGGCGCTTGTCTTCGTCCTCGATCTGCAGCACTTCGAGCTCCTTGAGAACGTAGGGGTGGCAGCGAATGGCGCCCTGACCAAAGATCATCATCGAGCGGGTCAGAATATTGGCGCCCTCGACGGTGATCCAGATCGGTGCCCCTTGCCAGGCCCGGCCCAAGTAGTTCTTCGGGCCCAGGATGATGCCCTTGCCGCCGTGGATATCCATCGCGTCTTTGATGATTTCGCGCGACATTTCGGTGGCGTGGTACTTGGCAATCGCACCGGGCACGGCGGGCTTCTCGCCATCATCCACGGCCGAGGCCGTTTGCCGGCTCAGCGCGCTCATCGCGTAGGTATAGCCGGCGATGCGGGCCAGCGCTTCTTCCACACCTTCGAAGCGCCCGATTGGCATGTTGAATTGCTTGCGAATGCGGGCGTAGGCGCCGGTAGCCAGGGCGGCTGTCTTGGAGCCGCCAGTGGCCGAGGAGGGCAGCGAAATGGCCCGGCCCACCGACAGAGATTCGATCAGCATCCGCCACCCCTGGCCAGCATATTCGGTGCCGCCAAGCAGGTAGTCAAGCGGGATGAAGACATCCTTGCCGATGATTGGGCCGTTCGGGAACGGGTTGTTGAGCGGGAAGTGGCGACGGCCGATTTCCATGCCCGGCGTGTCGGCCGGCAGCAGGGCCAGGGTGATGCCGATATCTTCCTTGTCGCCAATCAGGCCGTCTGGGTCATACAGACGAAATGCCAGACCGACCACCGTGGCCACAGGGGCCAGGGTGATGTAGCGTTTTTCAAAGTTGAGCTTGATGCCCAGGGTCTGCTTGCCCTTGTATTTCTGCTTGCAGACCACGCCGTAGTCGGCAATGGAGGTAGCATCGGAGCCGGCCGTGGTGCTGGTCAGCCCGAAGCAGGGGATGTCGCGGCCATCGGCCAGGCGCGGCAAATAGTGTTTTTTCTGCTCATCTGTGCCGTAGTGCAGCAACAGCTCGGCCGGGCCCAGCGAGTTGGGTACTGCGACCACGGAGCCCACCGTTGAACTCAAGCCCGCCACTTTCTCCAGCACCGCGCGGTGGGCGACGGCTGAAAAGCCCAGGCCACCGTGCTCTTTCGGGATGATCATGCCCAGAAAACCATGTTTGCGCATGTGATCCCATACCTGGTCGGATAAGCCGGCCCGGTAGTGGGAAATTTCCCACTCGTTGATCATGTCGCACAATGCTTCCACCGGCCCGTCGATGAAGGCCTGCTCTTCGACGGTGAGCTCATGCAGCGGTTTCTTGATGAAGCGGCTCCAGCGCGGGCGGCCGGAAAACAATTCGCCTTCGAAGCCAACCGTGCCTGCCTCCAGGGCCACTCGCTCGGTTTCCGAGATCTGCGGCGTCATGGTCGAGAAGACCTTCAGGATGGGAGCCGTGACCAAAGCGCGCCGCCAGGGCCTGTGGTTGAGCGGGGCGGCAATGCCAAGGAAGATCAGCCAGCCCAGGGTCAGGCTAATCCAGCCGGGCTGGCCGGCAATCGAAAAGCCTAGCAGGACAACAGCAGTGGCAGCAGTCCAGATGATAATGCTGGTTTTGAAATAGGCGCAGGCAACGGCTGCGAACAGCAAAGTCAACAAAAAAGCGATTAACATCATGATTTAGAGGCTCCTTGCGCAGCCTGCCGCTTCAGAAACGGGGCTATCGCGGACAAAAAATGATCGTTGGCATCGCCGGCCACCATATGCGCCGCATTCGGCACCTCAACGTGCTCGGCGTGCGGGGCCAGCTTCAGAAATTCTTCGGCGTGCTCGGCGCCGATCAGTTCACTCATGCCGCCGGAAACCAGCAGGGCCGGCAGTTTCAGGCGACGGCTGGCCGACTGCAGCCGGGTCTGCAGGTTGCTGCTCTTCTCCACCAGAGCCAGCATTGCCGGATCCCAGTGCCAGTACCAACGACCGTTGGCGGCCTGGCGCAGGTTGCGATCCAGGTTGGTCGTTTTCCGGGTCCGGCGCCGATGTGGCAAGAAACCTCGGACTGCTTCGGTCGCTTCTTCCAGCGTGGCAAAACCTTCCGGGTGCTGGCGCATGAAATCGAGCATGGCGGTCACGCCGCGCTCGTCCCAGCGCGGGGCGATATCTACCAGAACCAGGGAACGAAGCTCGACCTTGGGCTTTTCCGAATGCGCCAGCAGCGCGATCAACCCGCCCATTGATGCGCCAATCACCACCGGCACGTTGGGTAGAGAGTCGCAGACCCGGCGAAAGTCCTCAATGAACTGCTCGAAATCATATTCATTGTTGGGCGAGCGATCCGACTCGCCATGGCCGCGCGCGTCGTAGCTGACCGCCTGCCAGCCGGCAGCGGCCAGCCGCCTGCCGGTTTCTTCCCACGCATATTGGGTCTGGCCGAAGCCGTGCGCCATCAAGATGCAGGGCGCGCGGTCGTCACCATAATAGCGAAGGCTCAGGCGAACGCCATCGTCTGTCCAGATCTGGCGGCGCCGTATATCGTCATTGAGTTTGCGGACTGCTTCCATACGCTTGAGTATGGGGTTCGATTTGGAATTAGTCAATGGTGCATTACCACGATTCTGCGTCTTGTGCATGCAGACCTCCAATTGCTGTGCATGCTGGAATAAATTCAGAGTATGATGCCTGCCCATGGTCAGTTCCACCCCTGCCAATCGTTCAAGTGCCGATCGCGCTCCGCTCACGCCCGCCGACTGGGAGCAGGCCGCGCTGGAACTGATTGCCGAAAAAGGCATCAGCGCCCTGGGCGTTGAGCCGCTGGCTCGACGTATGGGGATTACCAAGGGCAGCTTTTACTGGCACTTTCCCGGACGCGATGAGTTGCTGGAACGGGCGCTGAAGCGTTGGGAAAATCAGGACAGTGCTCATCTGAAGATGGCCTTGAAGGCCGACCAGCAGCCGGCAGAGCGCCTGGCTCAGTTTGTCTGGCGCACTAGTCGCCAGACCTTGACTCACCGGATTTATGTTGCGCTGTGTGCGACGCCGGACGATGTTCGGGTCGGGCCGGTGCTGAAGCGGGTTACATCGCGCCGCATCAAGTACCTGAGTGCAGCGTTCGAAGAACTGGGCCTGGACCCGACCGCCGCCCGTCAGCGAGCAAACCTGGTTTACTCATCCTATGTCGGCTATTTGCAGCTACAAGCGCAAGGCCTGGTGCCGGATCGAGATGAGCCGGCGTTCAACGACTACGTCCAGCATGTCATAGAAACGCTGGTCGATCTTTGAATTGAAAAGCAGTCAGGGTTGGTGGGGCAGGGCCAGGTAGTCGCGGCTTTGCATTTCGGTCAGGCGGGAGCAGGTCCGTTCGAACAGCGGCGCCAGGCGGCGGCCGCAGTAGAGCTGTTCGGGCTCAACCTCGGCTGAAATGATCAGTTTGACCGCCCGGTCGTAGCATTCGTCGACCAAGTGAATGAAACGGCGCGTTGCGTCGTTGTCGGCATCGTCAAGCTGCGGGATATCGCTGATCACAATGGTGCCAAAACGGCGGGCGAGCTCGATGTAGTCGGCGCTGGCGCGTGGCCCCTGGCAGAGGGTGGGAAAATCGAACCAGGCGACCGCGCCAGCGCGTTTGCAGGGCTGGATGTTGTGGCCACGGACCTTGATGGGCTGCTCGCTGATGCGCTCGCCGGTGGTCAAGGCGCTGAATTCCAGATCCAGGGCTTCCAGCGTGGAATCGCTTTGCGGGAAGTAGTAGACCGGGTGCTTGACCAACTCGCGCAGGCGATAGTCTTCAATGGCATCCAGGCTGATCACCTCGCAGTGGCTTTTGATCGATTCTATTGCTGGAACGAAGCGGGCCCGCTGCAAGCCGTCGGCATAGAGCTGGTCAGGCTCGGTGTTGCTGGTCGCCACCAGGGTTACCCGGCTCAACAGGTGGCGCAATAACTCGCCCAGGATCATGGCATCGCCGATGTCGGCGACATGGAATTCGTCGAAACATAGCACGCGGGCGCGATCGGCGATGCGGCCGGCCACACCGGTCAGGGGGTCGCGCTTGTGCTTGAGCTTGGCCAGTTCAGCGTGGACGTGGTCCATGAACCGGTGAAAATGAATTCGCCAGACCGGTACGCCGGCATCATCGAGACAGTCAGCAAACAAGTCCATCAGCATGGTCTTGCCGCGACCCACTTTCCCGTGCAGATACAGTCCCGTGACCGGCTTCCGCTTGGTTCGCAGGCGCTTCAGAAGACCGGAGTGCTGCTTGACCAGCCGCTCGAAGCGTTTCTCGAGGTGGTCGACCATGTGTCGTTGGGCCGGATCTGGCTTCAGCCGGCCTTCGCTGACCAGTGCCTGGTAGGCGCGATCGGGCCCACTTGCTGCAGCGCGCGCCATAAAGGCTCAGGGCAGGTTCGGCTGGACGTGGTTTTTGATCAGGCCACGAAGGTCCATCAAACGGCGATGGAAAAAATGGCCGGTGCCTTCCATGATCACCAGGCTGGGCTTTTGATCCAGTCCTTCGGACCAAGTCACCACCGCCTCAGGCGAAACGACATCGTCCTCATCACCCTGAACCACCAGCCAGGGGCAGTTGGGTGGAACAAAGTCGCTGAAACCGTAGCGTTCGACTGGCGGAGCGATGGAGATCAGCTGGCGCACTGGCACATCCTGGGCCGCCTTGAGAGTGACGAATGCGCCAAAGGAAAAGCCGCCAAGCCACAGATCATCGTCAGGTCGTACGCTGCGGACCCAGTCGATCACGGCCATCAGATCGGCCGTTTCGCCATCGCCGTCGTCAAACTCTCCCTCGCTCTCGCCAACGCCGCGGAAATTGAAGCGCACCGTCGGTAGCCCCAGCTCGCGCAAAGCACGTTCCATGATAGTTACAACCTTGTTGCGCATGGTGCCGCCGTGCTGCGGATGCGGATGGCAAAGCACGACAACGGCCGGCCTCACGGTCATGTCTTCAGGGTAGTCAACCAGCACTTCGAGCTTGCCGGCAGGCCCGGTAATGAAGCATTCCGTAGCTTCAGTTGGTAAGTTGTCAGGGTCGAGCACTTCGGTTTCGGCTCCTGCTGGCTTGCCTGGTTGGTCCGGAACAGACGATCATGATAACTCAGAGACCTCGGAGCATGCAGAAGCGGTGAATTACCTGGCGCACCTGGTGTTGGCTGACGGCGATGAGGGCCTGCGTACGGGGGCCTTTCTGGGCGATTACGTCAAGGGTCGGGAGGCGCTGGAAAGCTTGCCGTCGTCCTGGGCCAGCGGGGTCATTTTGCATCGGCGTATTGATGCCTGGTCGGATCAGCATCCGGACCTGCGCGCTTTTCTCAGCCGTTTGCAGCCGCCGTGGCGCCGCTATGGCGGCGTTATCACCGATGTATTGTTCGACTGCATGCTTAGCCGGCATTGGGATAGATTCGGGCCCGTGCCGCTGGCTGACTTTGCCCGTGCCACCGACACGTTGTTGGCTGAGCACCAGTCAAGCTTGCCGCCACGCCTGCTGCGTTTTGCAGCCTGGGCTCGCCACAAAAACCTGTGGCAACGCTACCAGGACAGGGATTTGTTACGTCAGATCTTTGCCGGCCTGGAGGCAAGGCACAAAAGAAAAAGCCCGCTGGCTGGCGGGCTTGAACTGCTTGATCGCTATGATCCGCAAATCGAGCAGGTGTTTCTGGCCTTGTTTCCGGACCTGAAGGCCCGGGTAGCCGCCTGGCGATGTCACTCCAGCATGTCGAGCATGTAGGCCACGGAAATTTCGATCTGCTCATCGCTGAGGTCGCGCCGGCCTCCGCGCGGGGGCATGGCACCGATGCCATTGATGGCGTTGGCCACCAGGGTTTCCATGCCTTGTTCGATGCGTCCGGCCCAGGCGCTGGCTGTCATCAGCGGCGCACCCGCAGCCCCCACCTCGTGACAGCTGGCGCAGGCGCGCTCGTAGATCAGTCCACCGTCCAGCGAGCCGCCAAAGGCCACTTGCGGTTCGGCTGCCGCAGCGGCTGCCGCAGCGGCAGCGGCTGCAGCGCGCCCGGTTTCACCAGCGAAGACGCCGGCAACCGGCTGCAGCCGGTCCAGCCTCGCTGCCTCGCGGGCCGGGTTCTCGCTGGGCTCTAGCTGGTGATGTATGGCTCGAGCAGCCAGGATGATGACAATGGTGAACACCAACAGCCCGACCAGGGTCAGACTGAAGTTTCTGATGAAAAGACGATCATGCTCAGCGGACACGCCGGGTCAACCTCGTGATATTCAAATGTAAAGTTTCAGGTGCGCGACGAAATCTATCGGTCATACGCAGAATTTGCGATTATATCGCAGCTGCATCATCGCGGCGCTTTGTCTGTCGCCATCAGTCGGACAGCCAGACCGGCGCCGCCTATGCCTGCCAGGATAATCAGCAAACCGCCGGCGGCGATCAGGTGATTGTCAAGACCGATCAAGCCCAGGCTGAGCGAGGTCGGCACCAGCCAAAGGCCTGCGGCCGCCCAGCCTGCCGCGCGCGACCCAGACAGGGCTGCGGCAAAGGCGGCGGCAATGAATCCGGCTATCGACCAGATCAGTATCTGCAGAATCAGCGCCCAAAGGGCTGGATTGTGCTGATCTGCCTGGAGCCGCTGGAAGTCTGAAACCAGCAAGGGTAGGAGCGCCAGCAGGCTCTCGCTGACGACTACCGAGATGACCAAGGCTCCGACAATGCTGGCCAGCAAGCGGGTTGGAGGAAAGGCCAGAAAATTCTGGTGGATCAAGCTCATCGCGACAGTGTAATTCACGGTTACCCAAGGCCATCTATCAACTTTCGCTATAATCTCTTCCCCACTCCTCATCGATGCCTCGGAATCAGTCTTCGTGCGTCGTCAGTCCACATTCAGTTTGATCCGGGAAGCGCCAGGTGTCCGGTGACTGATTCGCCGTCTGCTCCGGGCTCGCCACGGCTCGCATTTCTGCTTGCCTTGCTGATGCTGACCGCTGCATTGGCAACCAATTTCCTCTTCTATCGCGGACTGGTTGATGCTCAGGATAGCGCCTTGGAGCGCCACGTCCGCCAGCTGGCCGACTACGTGCGCGCCGACATGCTCGCCGGCGTGTTCGAGCAAATTCAGGCCCACCAACGCATGGCGGCCCGCCTGAGCTATCACGGCCTTGACGACCAGGCGGGCTGGCGACGTGAGGTCGGCATGTTCAAGCTTCATCACGCCTACTACCATGCGATTGGGGTGCTGGACAAGGACCTGCACCTGCTGTGGGTGGAGCGAACCGGCCAGCCGAATGGCGACGCTGAACTGGCCTTTGCCCCGGCCCGACAATACGGTGATTCACTGGAAATGATCGCGCAAAGCGGAGATTTTCTGGTTGCCCGTCCGGTGCTCCTTCCCGATGGCCGCTTTACCCTGACCTTTTACCACCCAATTGGCCAGGGAGACGAGCATGCTGGCTTTCTGGCCGCCACTTTCAGCGTCCCCGACGCGGTCGAGCGAATGGTCTCGGATATGTTTCGAGACGAACTCAAGCTGCGCGTTCGGTCGCGCGACACCGTCATTTTTCCGCATCCCGAGCCGCCGGATTACCAAGACTACGAGTGGCGTGCAGGATTCTCGCTAGACCTCGATGGTGATGGTGATGAAATGCAGTTCGAGTTCGGAATGAGCGAATCTGGACGTGTGCAATATGCTTCGGCCTTGCCTGTGGTTGCCTTGTTCGGTGGCAGTGCCGTTTCACTCCTGTTGGCCATCATCACCTTTCTGGCCCTGAACACGGCGCGCCATGCCCGGGTGCTCGCCACATCCAATCGCCGACTGGGGGAAGAAGTCCGGGAGCGCGAACTGGCCGAGCAGGAAATGGAAATGCTGGTCACCCATGATCCGCTGACAGGACTGCCCAATCGCACTGGCTCGACCCGCTATCTGAAGCGAATTCTGGCCGACAGTCATCAGGTTCAGGGTCAGCTCGCGCTGATGTTTTTTGATCTGGACCAGTTCAAGGACATCAATGATTCGCTGGGTCACCAGCTTGGTGACCAGCTGCTGTGTGAAATTCCGCGCCGTTTGGCTACGGTCTTGAACGAGCGTGATTTCGTCGGCAGACACGGCGGAGATGAGTTTCTGATCGCAGCGATGCGCCCCAACAGAGAAGATATTGAGCGCTTGGTCATCAATATTCTGCGTTCCCTGGACCATGGTTTCGCGATTGATGATCACCGGTTGTTCGTTTCGGCCAGCATCGGTATTGCCTATTTTCCGGAATCTGGGGAAACCGTGGCTGACCTGATCCAGAACGCCGACACGGCGTTGTTCAAGGCCAAAAACGCCGGCCGCAACCAGTTTGCCGTGTTCACCCGCGAGATGTTCAGCCAGGCCCAGCATCGCCTGAACCTGAGCCGGGACATTCGCCACGCCCTGGATGCAGACCAGTTCCGAGTGGTGTACCAGCCGATTGTCAGTCTCAAGGACTTCTCCCTGATCGGCTTGGAAGCGCTGCTTCGCTGGGAGCACGAAAAAGGCTACCAGGTGCCGTCGCAGGAGTTCATTCGCGTTGCCGAGGAAACTGGCGTGATCGGGAGGCTTGGCGACTTTGCCATGGAGCGCGCCGTGGCCGACTTGAGTGAATGGAAAAAACAGGTCGCCCACCCACCTGGTCTAGCGGTCAATATTTCAGGCGCACAAATCCGCGAAAGCGATTTCGCCGAAAAGCTCAGTGTCTTGCTGCACAGCTACAGTATTGATCCCGCGCTGATCCATCTGGAGATTACCGAAGAAATCCTGATCGAAAATCTGATGCGCAATCGGCGTCTGCTGAAGAAGCTTCACGACATTGGCATGCGTATCGTGGTCGACGACTTCGGCGTCGGGTACTCATCACTAGCCTACCTGAAGAACTTCCCGATTTCGGTCGTCAAGATTGACCGAGGCTTCGTTCAGGACCTGGCCCAGGACAAGGAAGACCAGGCCATCACCCGAACAATCTGCAGCCTGGCCAGCGATTTGGGTATGCAAACCGTTGCTGAGGGGGTCGAGCAAGTCGATCAGTTAGCGATGCTCAGAAGTTTCCGGTGTGATTTCGCCCAAGGCTTCCTGTTCTCGAAGCCGGTCGATGCCGACGAGATTCAAAAGATGCTGCAAGGCGAATTGCCATGGCGTAACAAATTCGACATCGAAACCAGCATCTAGATGGTTTGAGACAAAACCCGCGGTTTTTTGCAAAAACCGTGACCCATTCAGCCTGCCAAATTCGTATTCCTTAGGTAGAGCGGTTTAAAACACCGTTCTGGCTGGCGCCCACACCCTCCCTGCACTTTCGGGCGCCAGCCTCCTTTTTGCCGGTTGCAAGAGACTTATTTGCTGCCTCTCAGTCAGACTCTATTACTTTACTTCTGTAATTGTAGCTTGATACCCGTGAAGATTGGACTTGACCCCGAAACAAAGCCACGCTGCGGCTGAATGCGTTCCAGATCAAAAATTATGCGTTCAGGCGGGTCTGGGTGTCGCGGTTGACACGCTGAAGTTCTGCTTAATAAAGTAGATCGGCATTCACTTCGATGCCATAAAGAGTTTCCAGGGTGCTACTCATGCGTAAAGAGTCATCAGCGCAGAATTTGGTGTGCAAACAAAAGGGATCACAAAAAAGCACTTGGTAAGGCGGTGCGAGCAGGATGGCTTAAGTGGCTTGCCGAGCTGTCTGCACAAACTACCTATATCGGATTAAGCTCTGTCCTTAGGACAGAGCTTAATCCGATATAATTGATTTGTCAAGCCTGGTTGTAAGCCCTTAGCGCTTTGGTTGACAACTGCATGAAGAATGTGGTAAATGTCCTTAGGACATTTACCACATTCTTCATTCAAGTAAGTGCCCAGAATTTCCCGCAAGCGACTCCGGCTGTTCGCCCAGCATCTTCGTGCATTGAAGCGCCCCTTGGTCCAGGATGCGGATCTGGCCGTGTGTTTCTTTCTGGCACTGCGCGATGCGGGCGATCAAGCTGAGCTTGAGACCGTCGAGCCGGAGGCACTGCGAAGGTCCTTTCGAAACTTTCGCAAGACGCTGGTGGAGTTCGGCGGTATCGAACGCTTTCCGGCAACCGGCACACTGCATGGATATCTGGTTGGCATGGCCGGCGTGCCCGAGCCGGAAAAAGCCATTTGCTCGCTTGATCCGTTCAGCTACCTGTCGCATCTGACCGCCATGGTGTGGCACGGATTGTCTGATCGTCTGCCAAAGACCATTTTCCTGACACGGCCCTCGCCGAGTTTGTGGCGTACCCTGGCTGCGTCCAAGTTGGAGTCGCAACTGGGGGATATGGGGCCATGGTACCGAGCGGCCAAGTTGCCAGCTTACCGGCCAATTGATATGGGCGCGATCAAGAAGCGCCCATTGCACTTCTGGAACAGCAGTCGCCTGGATCAAGCCTACTCGGCCGCCTTCAAGCGAGTTGACGATGGAGCAATCAGAATAGCCACGGTTGCACGATGCTTCCTCGATATGGTTCGTGAACCGGACTTATGCGGGGGCATCGACCATGTGATGGAGATCTTCGAGGAACATGGGCCCAAACATCTCGAAGCTATCGTCAATGAGATCGATCATCATGGCAACAAGATAGAGCAGGCCAGAGCCGGCTACCTTCTGGAAGCGGCCGACGCTTCACTGGCGGCAAACCCGAAGCTGCAGAAATGGGCCGGGGAGGTGGTACGTGGCGGGTCGCGAAAGCTCGATCCATCTGCCGACTACGCTGATACCTACTCTGAACGCTGGGCGCTTTCAATCAATGTCTGAACTGCCATCGACTCATGTGGATGTGGATGCTTGGGTTGAAGCGGCGGCAGACGATCCGGGCGAGCACCTTGTCCGGCGAGTTATGCGCGTAATCCTGCTGGCTGTTGCCCGGTCCCAAAGGCTCAATGGAACCATGGTGGTCAAGGGCGGTGTCCTGTTGGCGCTTGGCTACGGAACCGACCGCCATACCAAAGATGTGGATTTTTCAACAATTCGCACCGTTCAGGACGAGGATGTAGAAGAAATTGTTGCCGAGTTGAATCGGGCGCTGGAGACAGCCTGCCACGATGCCGATGACGAGCTATTCTGCAGGGTACAGAAGCGCGAGATGAAGCCGCCTGCACCGGATGCGAGCTTCCCGACGCTCAGAATCAGGATTGGCTACGCCAGCAAGGGAGAAAGGGAGTTTCGGCGCATGGTTCAGGGTCGACCGAGTACAAAGGTCGTTCTTATCGACCTGAGCTTCAACGAGCAAACCTGCTACCCCGCCTCAATCACAATCGATGGCCATGAATTGGCCGCCTACAGCCTTTACGATCAGGCCGCCGAAAAATATCGGGCCATGATTCAACAAACCGGCGCGCGCCGCGATCGAATCAGACGCCAGGATGTTTACGACCTCTATCGGCTAATCAGCGGGGGATACCTGGTAACCGCCGATGACCGTGCTCGGCTATTGGCAGCCATGCGCCACAAATTCGCCGCTCGCGATCTGCCATGCACGCGCGAACTGATTGAGGATCAGGAAGTCGCCGAGCGTTCACGCAGCCGCTATCACCTCCTCCAGGACGAAATCGACAGCGAGCTACCGGACTTCAACTTGGCTTTTGGCGTGGTGAAGGAGCTTTACTTGTCCCTGCCCTGGGATTGAGCTGGTCACTGCAGCGGCGCATGCCAGTCAGCAACCGCATCGCCAGATAGTGACGAAAGTCCGACCGAACGCGATTCAGAATCCGCTGAACTTCCTCCAGTGAAAATGGGTGCATGTCCGGTCTCTCGGCGCGCAAGGACTTGATGCCGCGGTAAGAAGACTGGAACTCGAAGCGGTCGGCAGCTTCGGCCAGAATCTGGCGGGCAAATCCCATGATCTTGTTGATCCGGGTGTAGCTCAACCTGCGCCCGTCGGGCTGATGGGTGGCGGCCCGGCAACGGATGTTCTGGTAGTAGAAATCCAGGAACAGTTTTCAGATCCACGGTCGAGGATTTGGTGGAGTAGGTATCGAACGACGGTATGTATTCGATTCTGATACGAGCGCGGGGTTCGATTCATCCATCGCCGGTATCAGCTACCGTTAATTTCAGCTCTTGTCCGATTGCGCACTTCTTGTTGGCCCACCTACATCTTGAGCTAGCGTCCAATTGCATCCTCAACCGCCGGCCAGTTGTATCCTGAGCATCGCTCTTCTGAGAGACTGGGAGTAGAGTAGATATAGCGGTACTCAAGCGGCATCCTCAATGGTTTCCAATCGATTGCCGACCAGTTCGAAGCGCCCGATCGGCAAGCTGGAAGGTCCTGGGCAGGGCTCATTTACGCAACATCAGGCAACCGACCTGGGCACGAAATGGGCACGATTTGGGCACGGGCGGAATTTCTGCGTTCTTGTTGGGTAGGTCAAGGTGTACTTCAATTTGAGAAGTGCTTATAGTCGGATGGCGAGATGGTCGGAAAATAAAACAATAAATTCAGTGATTTAGGAAGCTCTTTGAGCGCAGGAAAAAGGCCAGCGTTCTGCTATAATTATGCATCATGCGGCTGTAGCTCAGCTGGATAGAGTACTGCCCTCCGAAGATGTCCACACAGCTCACATCATGAAGACGAGCGGCTCAATATTGCGCTTAGCGCTTCACGCTGGGCGACGTGTTTCTGTGGGTTTTCTGCTAACAGCCGTTGGAGATTCTGCATCTTCCATCTCACCGCCGGCAGTTCAGCGGCTTGGGACAGACCGATGGATTTGAAGTCAGGTGCTGCGTCATGCAGAGACAGCAGGAAGTCTGTGATATTGGCATCAAACCTGGATCGGATATCTCCGATCAGACGTTCCCGGGTGGCGCGCAATTCTTCAAGCTCCACCGGCTCACGGGTCATGCCTGCAAACTCTTGCAGATAGGGCTGCTCGAGGTCATGGGGATGTGGCTCGAGAAGTTCATGCAGCGGACGATTTGAGCTTGCCATGTAAACAAGGAAGGTACGAAACAGCGCGTCGGTCAGACCCTCGTTTTCGTATAGCAGCTTAACGTCGAATAAATCCCGTGGATGCTGTCGGTCCAAAGCGGCATGCAGTTTTCCGCCAAAGAGATCTTCAAACGATACGACCTGGATTTCGGCAAACCCGTATTGATCCTGGACAGCCTGGCTCACCGCCCGAAGCTCAGGTTCATGGACGACGCCGCGCGCCACCGGCGAGGTTTCGATCTTGACTTCAGCGCGGCCAAGTCGGGCAAGAACCCGGGTCTCGCCACCACCGCCACCAGCAATTCGCTGTGCCTGTGCGCCATTCACAGCTTGGTGTACTCGTGCAGCGATCCGGTCCAACGCTTCATTGATCTCAGCCAGGCTTTCCGCACGATCCTTGACCGGCAGGTAGGTCAGGTCTATGTCGACAGAGAGACGGGGCAGATTGCGGTAGAAAAGATTGATGGCTGTACCGCCTTTCAGGGCGAACACGGTCTCCTCGGCGACAACCGGCAGGATGCGGAGTAGAAGCCGAAGCTGCGCAACATACGCCTCACGCATCACTTCAGTGCCCCGTCCCCGATTCTACAAACGCCTCTGGGACAACGATCCGGTAGCGGGGGTGGAGTCTGCCACCCTTGACCAGAGCACGATCACCGCGCCCCAGGTCGAAATCATCGGGATTAAGGCGTTTGCGCCAGGCGTGACCGTAGCGGTCGGCGAAGACGAAAAACAGTCGCCTGACCTTGATCTTCCGGCAGTCATTCAGCAAAGCATCCAGCAGCTTCGGGCGCAGGGTCGTGAGCCCTTCAAAAACCATCTCCACATTGTGAAAGCTTTCGTGGTGCGGGAGTTCATCCAGGGCTTCAACAACGGCGCGCTCGGGTGTGGACATCCTGATCGTCCAGTCCCAGGGCAAAGCCGCCGTATTGCCTGGGCCCGGCCCCTCTTGCTCTTGCGTCAGCCCGATCTCAGGGTCGGTAAACAGCGACCGGCTGCGGGTAGTCAGCGGGGCATCTAGTTGCAGTTTCTTGAGCCAGTTTGGAGTGGCTGAACCGTAGAGCCAGACCGGCAATTGGTCGCCAAGCGGCAGGTAATGGCTGTAGCCCTGAAGCGCCAGGGCCGTCATGCCCCCCACATGCACCGGGTAGCCCATGATGTGCTGCATGGAAAGGACACAGCTCTGCCAGTCGATTTTGTTGGAAGGATTTCTACGCGGCACCGGGCGACGAAAGACCCCGTGGGCAAGACGCTCCAGCCAACCACGCTTGACGTAGCCATACGCCGATCGGCGGCCGATACTGTTGGCTTCGAGCCAGGCAGAATCCACCAGAAATCCCGGCGGAACGCTCTCCAACAGATTCTGTAGATTAGTTCGGTTATGTCCGTTCACGATGGACATATTAGCATATCGATAAAGTAAAGCCCGATCTCACTTTACATATGTAATATATAGTCCATTTTGAAACGACAAATACACATAGATATAAAGAAAAACTAATCGATTTTCAGGTCTCGTTACTTCAGTCGGGAAGACTTGGGCTCTTTGATACGCTCGCGCAGCCGATGCGCGAGACCCGAGTTGTGGTCAGGATCGGGCAGAGGAGCCTGCAGGCGCCGTGCCGCTGGCGAGGGCAGGCTTCGGTTCCGCGTCCCAGCACCAGGGCCAATTCCCGTGCATGGGGCGGGTTGCCGAAACAGCGGACCAGGTGGTCGACGATGGCTGCGCTGTGCAGCGTGCGATCGATCTCTTGATCGCGCCCGGTAGCGCCCCGACCCCCGACTGAACGGCCGGCGACCAAACTGGCGCCAGCAAATTCCAGCGCCCGAGCGCTTCCCGGAAAGGTCGCCCCGTAATCGAAGCGACCGGCCTTAATTTCGGTCTCAATCCGCTCCAACAGCCGCTGCACTTTGCGCCGATTGGAACGCGTATCGGTCAGCGCCGTCTGCTCCCGGCAGCGCCCCCCCCTGGTAGTAGAAGTCGAGAAACAACTTCTCGTTGTCCGCACGGGCGCGGACCTTACCCACGGATAACCGCTCCGTTGGCCATCGGCACCAGCGGGGCGCTATCCATCGAGAAATCACTCATGTCCTGCTTGATGGCCTCCCAGATGAACAGCAGTTTCCGCCCGCCGAAGGGCCTGATCGAGAATTCTCAACAACCCTGGCTGGAACGCGCGCACCGAGCATCTGGACAAGCTTTGCGCCTATTTCAGTTGCAAGATCGAGGATTTGGTGGAGTACGTACCGGATGAAGATATCTAGTCGATTCTGATACGGGCGAGGGGCCCGATTCATGCATCGCCGGTATCAGCTGCCGTTAAATTCAGCCCTTGTCCGATTGTGCACTTCTTGTTGGCCCACCTACATCTTGAGCTAGCGTCCAATTGCATCCTCAACCGCCGGCCAGTTGTATCCTAAGCATCGCTTTTCTGAGAGACCGGGGATAGACATACCGGTACTCAAGCGGAATCCTCAGTGGTTTCCAATCGATTGCCGACCAGTTTCGAAGCGCCCGAATCGGCAAGCTGGAAGGTCCTGGGCAGGGCTCATTTACGCAACATCAGGCAACCGACCTGGGCACGAAATGGGCACGATTTGGGCACGGGCGGGATTTCTGCGTTCTTGGTGGGTTGGTCAAGGTGTACTTCAATTTGAGAAGTCCCTACAGCCGGGTAGCGAGACGAGTGGAGAATAAATCAATGAATTCAGTGCCTTAAGAAGCTCTTTGAGCGCAGGAAAAAGGCCAGCGTTCTGCTATAATTACGCCCCACGCGCCCGTAGCTCAGCTGGATAGAGTACTGCCCTCCGAAGACTGACGTCATTCCGTTTCCTGTATAATCCTGATTCTCCCAGTGCGCCTGTAGCTCAGCTGGATAGAGTACTGCCCTCCGAAGGCAGGGGTCGCAGGTTCGAATCCTGCCGGGCGCGCCAGATTTCGGGCTTTTCAATGCGATTTCGAAGTCGGCCAGGACGGTTCCATTGACAAACCCGATAGAGCAGGCTACTGGGCGGCCAAAGACGGGCGAAT
>SKKV01000018.1 GCA_007123575.1 Wenzhouxiangella sp. | reverse complement strand
CGTCAAGTGGCCAGAGCCGTTTCGTCGACAGCGATTCGACAATATTGAATATCTCTCGCTTGACAGCTTCGCCGGCAACGACGCATTGGAGGCTTTCGAGGCTGCCTGGCCCGAACTGCTGAAAGCCGATGGCCTGATTCTCGACCTGCGCGACAACGGTGGCGGCAGTTCCTGGCCGGGATTCAGAATCCTGGCCCACCTGATCGACGAACCGGTCGTTCCAGGCGCTTACTGGTCACGCCGCAGCGACTCGTATCGCCAGGCCGCATGGCCGTCTCTTGAGCTTCATCCTCTGCCCGCGCGCGCCATTGAGCCGGTGGAGGGAGAACGCTTCTCCGGTCCGGTTGTGCTGCTTACCAGCGCGCGCACTTTTTCCGCAGCCGAAGACATGGCAATGGCATTCAGCCTGAGCCAACGCGGCGCAATCATCGGCCAAACCACCGCAGGCAGCACCGGCCAGCCGCTGGTGTTCGACCTGCCGGGCGGCGGCATGGCCCGCGTCTGCGCCAAACGCGACACCTGGCCGGACGGCAGTCCCCTTATTGGTGTAGGCGTAGTTCCAGATATTGAAGCCAAGCCGAGTGTCGAGGATGTCAGACAAGGACGAGATCCGGAAATCGCTGCTGCGATCAAATGGCTTCGAGATAACTGACGCTGGTTCTTCCGCATCATGCCAGCGGCGTCCCTCATCCTGCGCGTCAACGGCATTGAGCTCCATATACCGCACTCGTGGAGCTTGCCCGCTACAGATCGCGACTTGAATTCCTGCTCAGAGGCACAGAGGTCTTATTGAAACCACAATCATGAGGGAATATCCATGAGAGCCTTGATCGGAGTCGCTGTACTGTTGTGTGCCTCATTTGCCTTTGCAGGCACTGAATATATTGATCGCTGTACTTCAGATTTCAGCGTTCATGCCGTGGTTGACGGCAAGCCGATGACGCAGGCCGTCATTACCGGAGAGCATGTCACCGGTCTGAAAACCAGCACCGACGCCAGGAGTGGACGAGCCACCTTGAACGTCGAGATTGGGAAAGCCGGCGCCGATCGTCTGCACAAGCACACCGAAGAAAACCTGGGCGAGCAGCTAGCCGTATTCTGCGAAGACGAAGAAATCTGGCGTGCAACCATTAACTCGCCGTTTGCCAAGCGCTTCAGCATTCTGCTGCCCAATTGATTGCTACGGCCAGCAAAGCCGGGCGTCGTAACGGACTTTTCAATCAGGCCAACGAATCAGGCTTTGGCAGGGCCCTCGCCCGCACCTCGCTGGTCCATTGCCTGAGACTGTCCAGCAGCACGTAGACAAAAGGCACGACGATCAGGCTGATGACCGTGGAAAAAGCCAGGCCGCCGATGATGGCGCGGGCCATGGGGTAGTACGGCGGGCCACCGCCGCCGATGCGGGTCTGGCCGATGGCCAGCGGGATCATCGCGAGGATGGTGGTGGCGGCGGTCATCAGAATCGGGCGCAGGCGGTCGCGGCCGCCCTGGATCACGGCCGCATCCCGGGCCATGCCCTTGCGGCGCAGGTTGTTGACGTGATCGATCAAAACGATGCCGTTATTGACCACAATCCCCATCAAGACCAGCATGCCGATCAGGGCCATGATCGACATGTTGGTGCCGGTGATGAAGAAGAACCAGTACACGCCGACGAAGGAAAACAGGATCGAGGTGATGATCGAAACCGGGAACAGGGTGGACTCGAACAAAGCTGCCATTACAATGAAGATCAGCATCAGCGCCAGCAGCATGTTGAATAACATCTGCTGCATGGCTTCCTCATCCTGCTGGAAGGCCTGGCCGAAGCTCCAGGAGTAGCCGGCAGGCAGGCTGATCTGGTTCATCACCGCGCTCATCTGCTCCCTGGCCTCGCTCATGCTGATATCGCGCAGGTTAGCCTCGACATTCAGACTGGTGCGCCGGTCCTGGCGAGAGATGTTGTTCGGCCCGGCCACCTTCTCCAGATCGGCGACCGCGCCCAGACGCACGCGCTCGCCCCGCTGATTGACCAGCGGCAGATTGGCAAGCTGGGTTGAGCTTTGTCGATCAGCGCCGTGAAACTCCAGCCGCATCACCAGCTCACCTTCCGGCCCGCGAAACTCGTTCAGGGCCTGTCCACGGATCGCCACGCTGACGGCCTGGGCCACTTCGGCGGTGGACAGACCGGCGCTGTGCACGCGCTCAGGATCAACACGCACCCTCACCTCTTCGGCCCCGGCGGTAGCGCCGGAACGCACGTCGACCAGGCCGTCGATGGTCAACAGCACCCGCACGACCTCTTCGGCCAAACCAAACAGCTCTTCGGTGGACTCACCGTGCAGGCGCAGGCTCAGTGATTCAGTGCTGGCGGCACGGCGAAACTCGAAGGCCGGGCTGCCGATGGCGATGGGCGGCAGGTTCTCGCGCACCCGGGTGCGGATTTCCTCGTTCGACAGGCGCCGGTCGGGCTTCAGGATCAGGGTGGTCTCGGCGCGACTGTCGTTGTAGAAGCTGTACAGGGACTCGAACTCGAACTGCTCCTGGTTCGCCTGCAAATAGGCTTCGATAAGATCAACCGCTTCGCGCACCTTGTCCAGGGTATAGCTGCCAGCGACGTTGAAGCGCAGCATCAGGCGGTCGCTTTCTGTGCTGTCGAACATGTCCTGCTGGACCTTACCCATGGGCACTATCGCGGAAAGCAGCAGGGCCAGAACCAGCACCGCCGTGGTCCAGCGGTATCTCAGACTGAAGGCAAGCACGCGGGCATAGCCGGCCGTCAGACGCTCCAGCCAGCTGCTGCGGCGACCGTTGGGCGGCGGCCTGACCTTTAGGGCCAGCAGCGGAATCACGGTCTGGGCAATCAGGAGTGACGCAATCAGGGCCACCGTGATCGTGTAGGCCACATGCGACAGGAAGACGGTGACCTCGCTCTGCCCGCCGAAGATGTTGGGCAGAAAGACGATGATCGTGGTCAGGGTGCCGGCGCTGATCGCCAGGGCCACTTCACGCACGCCCAGCAAAGTGGCGCGGCCAGGCTGGTCTGGAAACTGTTCTTTTTTGCGATAAATACTCTCGGTGACGACCACGGCATTGTCGACAAGCATGCCGATGGCCAGCATCAGGCCCATCATGGTCAGGATGTTCAGGCTCAAGCCCAGAAAGTACATGGCCCCCAGGGTGATCAGAATGGCGGCTGGCGCAGACAGCATCACGATCAGGGTGGTCGCCCACTGACGCAGGAACAGATACAGTACGATCATCGACATCAGCGCGCCCAGCAGCCCGGCCATGGCCAGGTCCTTCAGCGAGGAGACGATGCCCTCGGCCTGGCTGAACAGGATGTACAGGCTGATGCCGGCCATTTCCGGAATCTCGTTGATCGCGTCGATCTCGGCCAGCACCGCGCGGCTGACTTCAACGACATTCGCCCCGGCCTCGGCGAAGATATCCACCGACACCGCGAAATTGCCGTCAAGCAGACGCCCGTAGCGCATTGGCGGTGATTCCAGCACAACGTCGGCAACATCGCCCAACCTCAAACCGCGGGCATTGATTGGCAGGGCACGAATCTCGTCCAGGCTGCGAAACTCGCCCTGGGGTGAGACGCGCACCCGAAGACCCGCCGCTCTGTCGGTGATGTAGCCGGCCGAGGTGGAAAAGTTGGCTCGCCGCAGGCGCTCGCTCAGCTCGTTCAGATCCACTTGATGGGCGGCAATGCGGTCGGCATGCAGGAGGATGCGCACTTCCCGAGGCTCGACCCCGTCCAGCGATACCTGGGCGACCCCATCAATCCGCTCCAGGCGCCGGCGTACGTTGCGGTCCAGCAGTTCGTAGGATTGGGACAAGTCCATGCCAGCACCAATGCGCAGCCCAAGGATGGGCTCATCGACATTGGTGAACTTGCGCACGAACACCCGCTCCAGGTCATCCGGCAGCAGGTGGCGAATGCCGTCGATCTTGTCGCGCGCCTCGACGCCGCGGGCGTCCATGTCGGCATCCCAGCCAAAATTCAGGAAGATGGTGGCCTGATCCTGGCTGGAGTTGGAATTCATCCGCTGGATGCCGCTCATGGTCGACAGCGCATCCTCGATCGGCCGAGTGATAAGACGCTCGACCTCCTCGGGCGAGCTGCCCTGGTAGGGCACCTGCACCATCATGCCGGGAAAGTCGATGTCAGGGAAAAACTCCAGCGGCAGCAGGCGCAGCGCAATCAAGCCCAGCAGGGCAAGGCTGACAAACACCATGCCGGTGGTCACCGGCCGGCGGATGGCCAGGCGGGTCGGGCTCATGGACGTGCCGGCTCGGGCAAGGCTTGGGCTGAGACGGTTTCGTCGGCTGTCGTCTGGCGCCGATCCAGCAGGCTGTAGACGACGGGAATCACGACCAGGGTCAGCAGCGTGGCCAGCAGCAGCCCGCCGATCACGGTGATGGCCATGGGCGCGCGCATCTCGGCGCCCTCGCCCATACCTATAGCCAGCGGCAGCAGGCCCAAGGTCGTGGTCAGCGTGGTCATGATGATCGGCCGCAGCCGCGCCCGGCCACCTTCGACGATGGCTTCCAGGCGCGGCAAACCGGCCTCGCGCAGCTGGTTGATTCGGGTGACCAGCACGATGGCGTTATTGACCACGATCCCGGCCAGCATGATCAGGCCGATGAACACCACCACCGACAGACTTGAACCGGTCAGCCACAGGGCAAACACGGCCCCGGTCAGGGCCAGCGGGATGGTCAGGAGAATCACGAAGGGGTGCAGCAGTGACTCGAACTGGGAAGCCATCACCAGGTAAACCAGGAACACAGCCAGGGCCAGGGCCAGCAGCAGCGAGGAAAAAGCGCGCTGCATTTCTTCGCTCTGCCCGGCGACTCTGGCACTCATGCCCGCGGGCATGGGGATCTCGGCCAGGATTTCACGGGCCTCGTCGGCGGCCCGCCCCAGATCGCCGAATCCCGGGTTCGCGGTGATCAGGGCCACGCGCTGCTGGGCAATGCGGCGAATCTCGGAAGGACCGATGGCCAGGCTCAAATCGGCCACGGCATCCAGTGTAATCGGTCGCTCGGCGCCGGGGTTGACCACCAGCCCTGCCAGCCGCTCAAGCGACTCGCGCTGGTCTTCGCGCACCCGCACCAGCACATCGATTCGTCGCTCGCGCCAGGTGTAGCGGGTGGCTACTTCGCCGCGCACCTGACGAACTACGGTATCGGCAATCTGGTCGGCTCTAAGCCCCAAGCGCGCAGCGCGCTCGTGGTCAAAGCGGATTTGAATTTCCGGATGCCCCTGCTCCATGCTGGTCTGCACGTCGGCGAAACGGGGCGAGTCGGACAGGCGTTGGGCAATGCGGTCCGACACCTGCTTGAGCTGATCGAGCTCGAATCCGGTGACTTCGATTTCCAGCGGCGTGGCGAAGCTGAACAGTTCCGGCCGGCCGATGGCGTAGCTCACGCCGGGCATTTCGGCCAGGCGCTGGCGCAAGGCCTCGATCACCCGGGCCTCGTCAGCGCCCGGATTCAGGACCACGTTCAAGGTGCCCGAGTGCTCCCCGGCCTCATCGGGATTGGTATCCATGCGCGCACCGGTGCCGGCGACTACGTCAGTGCGCCTGACTTCGGGGCGCGCCCTGGCCACGGCGTCCAGGCGGGCAATGGCGGCATCGGTCTGCTCAAGTGGTGTTCCAGGCGGCAGCTGCAGCTCGACATGAAACTCGCCCTGGGCCAGGCTGGGCACCAGCTCCATGCCCAGCCGCGGCACCAGCAGCAGGGCTAGCGCAAACAAGGCAACTG
>SKKV01000065.1 GCA_007123575.1 Wenzhouxiangella sp. | reverse complement strand
GCTGAAAGGGACAGCCAGCAGCTGCCGTGAGCCGGCAGTCAGCGGCACTGTGGGCCGGGCTGTGCTGCCCGGATCTGCCGCTGGCGGCGGTCTGGGCCATGCTGCCCGAACAGGGCCCGGTGGCCGTGCACGATAATCACCAGGGCCAGGCCCGCATTCTCCAGGCCAGCGAGCTGGCCCGCCGGCATGGGGTCAAACCGGGCCAACGTCTGGCCCAGGCCCTGGCCGTGCTGCCACAGCTGCAAAGCCGGCCGCGACGGCGCAGTGCCGAGACCGACGCGCTGCGGCAAATGGCCTTGAGCGCCTACCAGCACAGCCACCAGGTGGTGCTGGCGCCGCCGGATACGGTGCTGCTGGAGGTTGGCGGCAGTCGCCGCTTGCGCGGTGGCCTGGGACCACTGCTGAGCGACTTGCGCGAACGCCTGGCCATTCAGGGGTTCATGGCCAGGATCGGGCTGGCACCGGTGCCGGCCGCGGCCCGCCTGCTGGCCCGGCTGGATCATCGGCTGACCAGCCGCCAGGCCTTGCACGCCTACCTGGCCGGGCTGCCCCTGTCAGCGCTGGAACTGGGCAGCGAACAGATCCAGGCCTTGACCGGCTGCGGCCTGCGCCGGGTCGGGGAGCTGCTCGCCATCCCGGCCGCCGAACGCGCGCGGCGCTTTGGCCGGGCCTTGAATGATTACCTCGACGACATTCACGGCCGGCGCGAAACGCCGCTAGTCGCCTGGCAGCCACCGGAACATTTCAGCCTGCGCCTGGAGCTGCCGGTGGCCACCGCCGACAGCAGCGCGCTGCTGTTCGTTGCCCGGCGCGCACTGGACCATTTGGGTCGGTGGCTGACCATTCGCGACCAGGCCCTGATCCGCCTGCACCTGCGCCTGGAGCGCGAAGACAGCGGCGCGCCGATCGGCTTCGACATCGCCCTGGCCCGGCCCGGCTTCGATCTCGACCGGCTGCTGGAACTGGTCGCACTCAAGCTCGAACCCCTGGCGCTGCCGGCCCCGGTGGCGGCCCTGGCCATGCGTGCCGACAGCACCACCGAGCACCGCCCACCCCAGGCCGACCTGTTCTCCGGCCATAACCAGGGCGATGCCTGGCCGGCCCTGCTCGACCGGCTCAGCGCCCGACTTGGCCCCGACGGCCTGTCGGGCCTGGCCCCGGCCGCCGATCACCGTCCGGAAAAGGCCTGGCGCTGGGTCGCCCCCGGCACCACTGCCCCCAGCCCCGAACAGCGCCCCCGCCCGGCCTGGCTACTGGACCATCCTTGCCCCTGCCGGCGTGAAGACCTGCACCTGGAAGAAGGCCCGGAACGGATCGAGGCCGGCTGGTGGGACGGCCAGGACTGCCGCCGTGATTACTGGATCGCCCGCGACCGCAGCGGTCGGCGCCTGTGGATTTTCCGCGAACACAAACCGCGGGATGGCTGGTTCATCCATGGGATGTTTGGCTAGAAAGAACCCCTTGGGCACAAAACTTGCTTGGATCTGGAAGCCGCTACGCGGCGATGGGCTCAGTCTCGGGACTTTCGCCATGACTTCAATCAATTGGCGAATGAATGTAGAGTGTTAACGTGGGTGGAGTGAGTGCCGAAGTGGATCTTGCCTGGACCAAGGGGAGCAATGTTGCTGTTCAATAGACAATTAAGGGCTCGACAGAGAACAGGCCTGTATATGGATCGATCCGGGCTGGGGGTAGCCACTGTCGATCATGACAAGGGTCGCAAGGCACGCCTGGTGTCGGCGCAGTGGTCGAGTTTGGCCGATGAAGAGGCCAGCACTGAGCTGTTGCGCGAACAAGTCGGGTCCAGCCGCCGTCCGGTCAATTTGGTCATGGCCGATCAGCATTACCAGCTACTGCTAGTTGAAGCGCCTCGTGTCGAACCTTCGGAACTTCGCGCTGCGGTGCGATGGAAAGTCAAGAACCTGATTGATTTTCATGTCGACGACGCGGTCATTGACGTCTTTGAAATTCCCGGCCAGCAGAATCGGCCAGCTGGCCAGGCCATGATGTATGCCATTGCGGCCCGCGCACGCGAGATTCGCGAACGAATCGATCTTTGCGAAGCAGCCGATCTCAACCTGCAGGTGATTGATGTCACCGAAATGGCGCTGCGCAACCTGGCCGCCCAGTTGGAAGAAGACGTTCGCGGCGTCGGTCTGCTCTACCTGGACCGGGACCATGGCATCATCACCCTCACCCGGCAGGCCAACCTGTATCTCAGCCGACGCCTGGAAGTGGGCTTTGAAGCGCTGGCCGCTGATTTCGACGGCGTACTCGATCAGATCACCCTGGAAATTCAGCGCTCGCTGGACTACTACGACAGTCACTTCGGCCAGCCGGCGCTGGTTGGGCTGCGCGTGGTGCCGGGCTTTGCCGAGCAAGCGGTCCTTGTCGAGGCGCTGGCCGACAATCTCAATCTGAACTGCGAGGTCTACGACCTGGCCCAAGCTGTGAATTGCGAAACCCGCCTGGACGAGGACGCACCGCCGGCCCTGGCCTTGGCCATTGGTGGTGCCTTGCGGCGCGAGGAAATCGGCTTGTGAAACAGCAAATCAATCTTTACCAGCCGATCTTTCGCAAGCAGAAGATCATTTTCTCCGCCCAGACCATCGCCTGGCTGGGACTGGGACTGCTGCTGTTGCTGATCGCCTGGACCATGCTGATCTCGCAGCGGGTGGGCTCGCTGGAAAATCAGCTCGTCAGCCAGCGAGCGGCCGAGCAGCGCGTCCTGGCCCAGATCAGCGAGCTGCGACAGGATCAGCCCGAGCCGGTTGACCAAGGCGAGCTGGAAGCCGAGATAGAAGGATTGAATCAGCGACGGGCCGAGCTGAGACGAAGCCTGGATGCAATGAGCCAACGCCAGCCGGTGGCTGACAGCCGGCTGCATGAACGCTATGACGCGCTGGCCCGCCAGCGACCCAGCGGCTTGTGGCTGACCGAACTGCATCTGGATGAGCAGCAAGGCGACATTGCCATGAGCGGTCGTGCACTGGCCGCACGGCTGTTGCCGGCCTACCTGGATGGCTTGTCCACTGAGCCCCTGATCAGCGGTGCGCGCTTCCGCCAGGTCCAGCTTCAGGAAAGCGACGACGAACTGCCCGGCATCAGGTTTTCAATCAGCACGGCGCCGGAGAACGATTCATGAAAGCCCGTGTGAAACAGCTTATCGAGCGAGTCAATGGACTCAGCCTGCGCGAGCGCGGCCTGCTGGCCCTGGCGGTATTGGCGGTAATCTTCCTGCTCTGGGACGCGATGCTGATGAACCCGGTTCGCGAACGCCAGCAGCGTGCGCAGAGTGAATTGGAACAGGTAGGCGAGCGCGTGGCCGGCCTGACCGCCAGCATCCAGGCGCTGGCCGTAGAACGCGCCGAGGGGCCGGATACGTCCCTGGTTCAACGCAGGAATGCACTGAGAATCGAGATCGCGTCACTGGAGGATCGCCTTGTTCAAGCCTACGATGAGGTGGGTGATCCGCGGCAGAGCGTTCCATTGTTGGCCGGGTTATTGGCCGATCGCGGCGAGCTGAGCCTGGTAGCCTTGAAAAACCTGCCTCCGCAACCGCTGACAGGCACTGACAGCCAGGCCATACCCGGCCTGTTCGTGCATCGTGTTCAGCTGGTTGTCGATGCCAGTCATGAAGGCATCCGTGATTACCTGGCCTTGCTGGCCGAACTGCCTGATGGCGTGTTCCTGGAATCCATGCACCTGACCGTGCCGGACTGGCCGCGTAACCGAGTCGAACTGGTCCTGTTCAGCCTCACCTTGGACGATAGCTGGCTGGGGATCTGAATCATGCTGATCTGGACTTGGAAACTGTTGATCATGTTGTTGCTCGTTACCGCCGCTGCCGCCAGCGCGCTGGCCAGCCCGCCGACCGACCCGACACGGCCACCAACATCTGCGGAAATCCAGGTTTTCCTGGGCGGTGAAAACGCGGCCAGCCAGCCAGAAGAACAGCGCTGGCAGCTGCAGTCGGTCCTGATTTCCGACAAGAGAAGGCTGGCAATCATCAATGATCGCCGGATTACCGAGGGTGATCAGATCGATTCGGCCGAGGTACTGGCCATTCACCCCGGCCGTGTCGAACTGCGTTACCGCTCCGAACGCATTGTCCTGACCCTGGCCAGTCGTCGCGGCGACGGCCACCACGAATGACTCAGAGGTCATCATGATTCACGCCCCCCAGCGTCTTCTCCCCTGCTGCCTGGCACTGGCCCTGATCAGCGCCTGCGCAACCACCGGCGATCGTGCGGCCGAGATCGACGAGCGTATTCGGGCCGAGCTCGAAGCGGCCAGCCAGGCACCGCCGCCAGCTGCCGCCACACACGACCTGCTGCTGCCGCCGGAACCCGCCTTCGAACCTCCACCAGAAGAGCGCTTTCACATCACCGTCGAGAATGCGCCGGCCGACCAGTTCCTGATGAGCCTGGTTGCCGATACCGATATCAACATGGTCGTCCATCCGGACGTCGATCAGCGAATCACCCTGGAACTGCGCAATGTCACGGTCGAAGAGGTGCTGGAAATCATCCAGGAGATCCACGGCCTGGAGTTTCGTCGCACCCGCAGCGGTTACCTGGTGAGCCCGGCTCGGATAGAGCATCGCATTTACGAGGTCAGCTACCTGGATATCAACCGCGAGGGCTCTTCTCGCACCCGGGTCAGCTCCGGACAATCGACCGAAAACCCGGCCGCGCTACAAGACGGCCTGACGCCCGGCCTGGGCACCGCCCAGCCCCTGCTGGGCGGAACCGGCCGGGGCGATGCCGACCAGGCCAGCGGCACCCGCATCGAAACCACCAGCAAGTCCAACTTCTGGGAAAACATCGAGGACGCCATTCACGGCATTCTTGACGATCACGACGGTCGCAGCGTCATGGTCAACCCGCTGTCAGGCGTGATCGCCGTGCGCGCCATGCCGCACGAACATCGGGCCGTGGCCGAGCTGTTGTCAGCAATCGAAGGCAGCGTTCAGCGCCAGGTCATTCTCGAAGCCAAGATCGTCGAGGTGGAACTGCGCGATGGCTTTCGATCGGGCATCAACTGGACCGCCATTCGCGAAATATCCAACAGCCGCTACGGTTTTGGGCAGATTGCCGGCACCGGCCTGTTCGAAGAAGGCACCTCGGCCTTGCGTGGTCAAGGCCAGAGCATCCGGCCTGGCCAGGGCTTCGACGGCTTCGACAGCAACGCTTTCGGTGGCGGCGGCATCATCACCGCCGACGGAACGGACTTCAATGCCTTTATCGAGCTTTTGGAAACCCAGGGTGTGACCCGCGTGCTGTCCAGCCCGCGCGTAGCGACCATCAATAACCAGAAAGCCGTGATCAAGGTCGGCACCGACGAGTTTTTCGTCACCGGGGTCACGGGCCGGACAGCCACCGGCGCTGCCAGCACCACGGCTGCCAGTTCGGTGCAGCTCACCCCTTTCTTTTCCGGCATCGCCCTGGATGTCACCCCACAGATCAGTCGCGACGGCGACATCATCCTGCATGTGCATCCAACGGTCAGCGAGGTCTCGGACCAGACCAAGAGCTTCACCGTTGCCGGCCAGGAAGAAACCCTGCCGCTGGCTTTCTCCAGCGTGCGCCAGTCCGACAGCATCATTCGTGCCCGCAACGGCCAACTCGTTGTCATCGGCGGCTTGATGCGCGAATCCTCCAGCCAGAGCCGCTTCGGCACGCCGGGCCTCAGCCGCATGCCATTGCTTGGCCATGCCTTCGGCAGCCGCCAGGAACGCACGGTCAAGACCGAGCTGGTGATCAT
>SKKV01000038.1 GCA_007123575.1 Wenzhouxiangella sp. | reverse complement strand
TTCTAACCAACTGAACTACCACTCCTAAACCTGGTGGGTGCTGGAGGGCTCGAACCTCCGACCCTCGCCTTGTAAGGGCGATGCTCTCCCAGCTGAGCTAAGCACCCTGGGCATAAGCCCGCTATTTTATCGCGTCTTTAAAGCCTTTACCAGCCTTAAATGAAGGGGTTTTTGACGCCTTGATCTTGATGGTCTCGCCGGTTGCCGGATTTCGGCCGGTACGCGCTGCCCGCTTTTTGACCGAGAAAGTACCGAAGCCAACCAGCGATACGGTGTCGCCTTTCTTGAGGGCTTTGCCAATGGCTTCGATAGTAGCGTCGAGGGCGCGTTGCGAGTCCGCTTTTGACAAGCCAGAGGCGGCCGAGACGCTTTCAACCAGTTCGGATTTATTCATTCTAAGGTGCTCCAAATCGTTATCTATATTAAAAGTGCTTAGCGACTACCCCGCTCAGCTTTTTGGGTGGTGCCGATCGATGCCGCCAAAAGATGCAAGCCTGTCATGATATCTCAGCAAGACCACCCCATCAACAGAAAAGCACTCCGAATCTGCCGAAATATCCTAGGACGCTGATGATTTTACCGCAGGATGACGGTCAATGGGCGCGAACGGACGACTCCGACCCGTCTTTTTTTCCGGGTACCGGCTCAGTTCCGCCCTCGGCTGGCTCGGCACTACCCACCAACGCCAGATCGAGTACCTCGTCAATCCAGGTAACCGGACAGATTTCCAGATCCTTCTTTATCCGATCAGGAATCTCGGCCAGGTCCTTTTCGTTTTCAGCCGGAATCAATACAAGCCGTATGCCGCCGCGCAGCGCTGCCAGAAGCTTTTCCTTCAACCCGCCGATAGGCAGCACTTTGCCCCGCAAGGTGATTTCCCCGGTCATTGCCACATCGGAACGCACCGCGGTACCGCTGAGCACCGACACCAGCGCCGTTACCATTGCAATGCCCGCACTTGGACCGTCCTTGGGCGTCGCACCCTCGGGCACATGAATATGAATATCCTGGTTTTGATGAAAATCTTCGGCAATACCAAGAACACTTGCCCGCGAACGCACTACTGATAGAGCAGCTTGAACCGACTCTTGCATGACACTGCCAAGCTGGCCGGTATGGGTTAACTTGCCTTTGCCGGGAACCGCAGCAGCTTCAATCTGAAGCAGCTCACCGCCGACTTCGGTCCAGGCCAGGCCGGTCACCTGACCAATCTCACTCTGCTCTTCTGCCCGGCCAAAGCGATGCCGCCTGACACCCAGGTATTTGTCCAGGTTGCGCGTTGTCACCTGGCGGCGTTCAAGCTTGTTGTCCAGGCTAAGCTCCTTGACGACCTTGCGGCAGATCTTGGCCAGTTCGCGCTCAAGGTTGCGCACGCCAGCTTCTCGGGTGTAGTAACGGATGATGTCGACAATGGCTGTTTCGCTGACCGACAACTCATCTTCTTTCAGACCGTGCTGCTGCATTTGCTTGTCAAGCAGGTAGCGGGTCGCGATGTTCAGTTTCTCGTCTTCCGTGTATCCAGGGATGCGAATTATTTCCATCCGGTCCAGCAGCGGCGGCGGGATATTGAGCGAGTTGGCGGTGGCCAGGAACATGACTTCGGACAAATCGAAGTCCACTTCAAGGTAGTGGTCACCGAAAGTATTGTTCTGCTCTGGGTCGAGCACTTCGAGCAGCGCCGATGACGGGTCGCCCCGAAAATCCATCGACATTTTGTCCAGTTCATCAAGCATGAACAATGGGTTACGCGCCCCAACCTTGCCCATGTTCTGCAGCACTCGTCCCGGCATCGAGCCGATATAGGTCCGACGATGACCGCGAATTTCTGCCTCGTCACGCACTCCGCCCAAGCTCATTCTGACAAACTTGCGACCGGTAGCGCGGGCAATGGATTTGCCCAGCGAGGTTTTACCGACCCCTGGCGGACCCACGAGGCAAAGAATCGGGCCTTTCAGCTTTTTGACTCTCTGCTGCACGGCCAGGTATTCGAGAATCCTCTCCTTGACCCGCTCCAGCCCATAGTGATCGGCCTCGAGCACATCTTCGGCAGCCTTCAGATCCTTACAGATCTTGCTGCGCTTTTTCCACGGCATCATCAACATCCAGTCAAGGTAGTTGCGAACAACCGTGGCCTCGGCAGACATTGGCGACATCATTTTTAGCTTGTTGAATTCTGACCGGGCCTTTTCCAGCGCCTCTTTCGGCATACCGGCCTTTTCAATCTTTGCTTCCAGGTCACCAAGATCGTTACCCGAGTCGTCCAGGTCACCCAGCTCTTTCTGGATTGCCTTCATTTGCTCGTTCAGGTAATACTCGCGCTGGCTTTTCTCCATCTGGGTCTTGACCCTACCGCGAATACGCTTTTCGAGTTTGAGCACGTCAATTTCGCCCTCCACCAGAGCCATCAAACGCTCCATACGCTCCATGATCGAGGCAGTTTCAAGGATCTGCTGCTTGTCTTCGATTCGAATACCCAGATGAGCCGCAATAGTATCGGCCAGTCGGCTGGCATCTTCTATGCCTGCCAGCGTCGTCAATAGCTCTGGCGGAATCTTGCGGCTCAGCTTGACGTATTGCTCGAACAGACTCATCAAGCTACGTGTTGTGACCTCGAGCGACTTCTGGTCGACCTCTGCTGCCGGCTCAAGGTATTCCCATCGCCCGGCCAGGTAACCTTCGGATTCTTCCAGTGTATGGACTCGCACCCGTTCAACGCCCTCGACAAGGACCTTGGTAGTGCCATCTGGCAATCGCAGCATTTGCAGGATGCTGGCAATCGTTCCACACTCAAACAAATCATCTGGCTCTGGCGACTCGGTCTCCGGATTCTTTTGCGTGACAAGCAGGATTTGCTTGTCCACATTCATAGTCTCTTCCAAGGCCCTGACGGAACGCTCGCGACCCACGAACAGTGGAATCACCATGTGCGGAAACACCACCACGTCGCGCAGGCTGAGCACCGGCGTGGGCTGGCGCGGAGAATTCGTGCGAGTTTCTGGCAGATCAGTACTGGCCATGGTAAAGATTTATCCTGTCGAGGCGCTCGTTGTCACGAGCACCATTGATGAGGTTGAAACCAAGTATATTGGCGCAGGCTCGCAATGATTCAAGCATAGTCGGCCATTCCAGCCCTGCCGGCCTGCCAAGTCTATTGCGCAGTTGCTAAAGAATATGAATGTTCCGGCAAGCCGCTCAGCGGTGCTCAGGATTCAGCGCCAGCGCGCTGCTGTTGGGCACCGTCGTAAATGATGTAGGGCGCGGATTCGCCGTTGATCACCGCCTCATCAACCACCATCTTGCTGACGTTTTCCATCGAAGGCAGGTCGTACATACTTTCAAGCAGAACATTCTCGAGAATGGTGCGCAAGCCCCTGGCACCTGTCTTTCGGTCCATAGCCTTGCGGGCAATGGCGTGCAACGCATCTTCGCGAACTTCCAGTTCACAGCGGTCCATCTCGAACAACTTGCGAAACTGCTTGATAACTGCATTCTTTGGCTCGACGAGAATCCTGACCAGGGCGTCCTCGTCAAGCTCAGACAAGGTCGCGACTACAGGCATCCGGCCGACGAACTCTGGAATCAACCCATAGCGAATCAAATCCTCGGGCTCGACAGCGGCCAGGACCTTCGACAAATCGCTGGATTCAGCACTTCGCACTTCGGCCTTGAATCCGATTCCCGCCGACTGGGACCGAGCCTGGATGACTTTATCCAGGCCGGCAAATGCACCGCCGCAAATGAACAAGATGTTGCGCGTGTCAACCTGCAGAAACTCCTGCTGCGGATGCTTGCGCCCACCCTGCGGAGGCACCGAAGCCATGGTGCCCTCGATCAACTTCAGCAGGGCCTGCTGAACCCCCTCACCGGAAACATCCCGAGTAATCGAGGGGTTTTCCGCCTTGCGCGATATCTTGTCGATCTCGTCAATGTAAACGATGCCGCTCTGGGCTTTTTCGACGTCGTAATCGCACTTCTGAAGCAGCTTCTGAATGATGTTTTCTACATCTTCACCAACATACCCTGCCTCGGTCAGCGTTGTTGCGTCGGCGATGGTGAAAGGCACGTTAAGCATTCTCGCCAGCGTTTCAGCCAGCAAAGTCTTACCAGAGCCGGTTGGCCCGATCAGCAAGATATTTGATTTCGCCAGCTCAACGTCGTCACGATGCTTGTGTGATTCCAGCCGCTTGTAGTGATTGTAGACGGCAACAGACAAAACTTTCTTGGCCGCCTGTTGGCCGATCACATAGTTGTCGAGAAATGCGTGGATTTCTCTAGGTGTCGGCAACTGCTCGCGTTCGGCCAGACTTGATTCCTCCAACTCTTCGCGAATGATATCGTTGCACAGTTCGACGCACTCGTCGCAGATGTAGACACTGGGGCCAGCGATGAGCTTGCGCACCTCATGCTGGCTTTTGCCACAGAAAGAGCAATAAAGAATTTTGCCGTCGCTGGTTGAGTCACTCATCGGCGTACCGGGCCTCAATTTCATTCATGGAAACAGTGTACCCGAATGTGTCAAGTCTTACGTTGACGCTCGGCTGTCGAGAACTTCGTCCACCAAGCCATAGTCGCGCGCCTCGATAGCCGACAGAAACTTGTCGCGGTCCGTGTCGTTTTCGATCGTCTCCAGCGGCTGACCGGTGTGCTTTTGTAGTATCCGGTTCAACGTATCCTTCATCTTGAGAATCTCACGGGCGTGAATGTCAATATCCGACGCCTGACCTTGGAAACCGCCCAGCGGCTGGTGAATCATGACCCTGGAGTGCGCAAGCGCATACCGTTTTCCTGCTGCACCTGCGGCCAAAAGAAGTGCGCCCATACTAGCCGCCTGACCAACGCACATCGTAGCCACATCTGGCTTTATAAATTGAATCGTATCGTAAATGGCCATTCCAGCAGTAACCACACCGCCTGGCGAATTGATATAGATGTTGATGTCCTTTTCCGGGTTCTCTGATTCCAGGTACAGCAACTGTGCCACCACCAGGTTGGCCATATGGTCTTCGATTGGCCCGACGATAAAGATGACTCGCTCCTTGAGCAAGCGAGAATAGATATCGTAGGCACGTTCGCCGCGGGCCGATTGCTCGACCACCATCGGCACCAGGTTCAAAGCTTTCTCGTTCATTCCTGCTCCAACGCCTGTTTGAAGGTCATCTGCTTTTCGGTTACCTTGGCTCGCTCCAGCAGCGCATCAACCACCTGCTCCTCAAGAACCATATTTTCCACCTGTTCCATCAAACGTTCGTCGGAGCGGTAGATTTCAATGATCTGGGCCGGACTTTCGTAGGTCTCGGCCACTTCTTCGAGTTTGGCCTGGATACGGGCCGGATCAATTTCGATTCCAGCCTGGCGCGCAAACTCCCCAAAAAGCAGCCCCAAACGCAGGCGCCGCTCGGCATCGGCCCGAAACACTTCCGGGCCCGGAACGTCCAGATCCTGACCCTGTTGACGTGCCTGCGCCTCTACCTGAGTCTGCATTTGCCGCATTTCCTGCTGCAGACTGCTGGCCGGCAAGGCCAGGTCGCTGTACTTGGCCAAGAGTTGATCAATAACCGATTTCTTCAGGCGACTCGATACCGCAGCGCGCAGCTCTCGCTCCAGATTGCGACGCACATCGGATCGAAGCTTCTCGACACCGCCCTCAACGCCAAAGGCCGCGGCAAAAGCTTCGTCCACCTCGGGCAATTCCGAATTCTCGACGTTCAGAATCTTGATGTCGACTTCGGCCGACTTGCCGGCCAGCGATTCATGGCGATAGCCGTCGGGAAAGCTCAAAGTAACGGTCTTCTCATCTCCGACGCTAGCACCTTCAAGTGCCGCCTGCAGGTCTGGAAAGCTCTCCAGCGCGCCCAGCGTGGGAGCAATCTCATAACGTCCGGTATCCGGCACCCGCTCGCCCCCCAGGTCAGCCACATACGACAGGCGAACCCGGTCGCCCTCGGCTGCCGGGCGCTCGACATCGTGCCATTCGCGCCGCTGCTCACGCAGGGTCTCGATCATGTCGTCAACGTCCCCCTCGGTCACCTCGGCAACCGGCTTTTCGATTTCCAGGTCATCGACCTCGATATCGGGCAATTCCGGAAACACCTCCAGGACGGCGACGTACTCAAAGGATGTGCCGGGCTCATCTGACTTGGGCTCAAGACGAGTAACGTTGGCAACGCGCATCGACTGCTCACCGACCGCTTCTTCCAGGCTGCTTTGCATCACCTGGTTTAAAACTTCTTCTCGAACCTGCTTTCCATAGCGCTGGCGAATAACGTTGATCGGCACCTTGCCGGGGCGAAAACCCTTCAGGCGAACTTCGCGACGAAGCTCATTCAAGCGCCCGGCAACGCGGGAGTCAATGTCGTCTGCCGGAATCTGAACGGTCATGCGCCGTTCCAGATCCCCCGTCTTTTCAACCGATACCTGCATGACTGAGCTCTTCTGGAATTATCAAGTAGTTAATCGTTGGAGTGCCTGCAGCCATCGGGCAAAGCAGGCGGCGAGGATGTGGTGGGCCGTCAGGGACTCGAACCCCGAACCTACTGATTAAGAGTCAGCTGCTCTACCATTGAGCTAACGGCCCGCCTTGAAAATGGGGTGAGCGACGGGGATTGAACCCGCGACCTCTGGAGCCACAATCCAGTGCTCTACCAACTGAGCTACGCCCACCATCAAAACCGTATTGTCTATTTTCAATCCAAGGCCGCGAACGACCCTGCATATTGTAGCGCCTTGACCATAGGGAATGGCGCGCCCGGCAGGACTCGAACCTGCAACCGCCGGCTTAGCATACCAACTACTGCTTTCGCAGCCTCCAGCTTGGCTGGAGTTTGTGGTCTGGACTATCTCTTCACCATCTCAGGCGCTGCACGTATAGTCTCTACGGAACCCGGCGAAAATCAGATGCGAGCCTTACGCCCTTCGTCTGATTGTTCTTGGGCGCACTTACCCTCAGACAGGCCGATGCACCAACGCGGATTCAGAATCATGAACCCCTGTTCGAACAGGTCCAGCTGAGCCTTCAGTACGCCCAGGTCGCCCTTTTCCTTGGTGTGATGCAATTCCGTCGGCCTCCATTAAAGACCTTACGATGCTACATCATCGGACGGGACAACCGTCGGTTTCCACGGGATTGCCATCGGCCAGACATGCTGCCGCTAAGGTTTCCCCGTTACAGTGCAGTTCACCCTGACGATTCCAGTTTCTCGCCAGGGGCTCCTAATACGCGAAACATGCCGCGCTGCTTAAAGGCCGATGCTCTATCCGATTGAGCTACAGGCGCCTTTTCCTTTCCGTCAACTAATGGTCGGGGTGACAGGATTTGAACCTGTGACCTACTGCTCCCAAAGCAGTTGCGCTACCAGGCTGCGCTACACCCCGCGCTTTAGCCGGTCAATGGTACAGGCAACTGGAAAAGGGGTCAATGGGATTTGGTGCGATTTAGGAAAAAGGTTCGAACCCTTCCGGGCGCGACGGCTGAGTTTGGAAGACCCTGAAACGACAAAGGCCCCGTCAACCGACGAGGCCTTTTGGGAATGGCGCGCCCGGAAGGATGGCGGCGCCCGCTTCGCGGGCTTGGCCTGGCGGCCTGTCGCTGCGCGACAGCGAGCTCGCCTGCGGCTCGGTTCGAACCGGTTGTTTTTGGTTCGGAGGTTCGAACCCTTCCGGGCGCTTTAGCTGGGTTTCTTGGCACCTTAAACGACAAAGGCCCCGTCGGAGTGACGAGGCCTTTAGAAAAATGGCGCGCCCGGAAGGATTCGAACCTCCGACCGCCTGGTTCGTAGCCAGGTACTCTATCCAGCTGAGCTACGGGCGCTTTTTACTGCAAGCCGTGCATTATGTGAAATAGCATCTTTACTGTCAAGCGATTTTCGGAATTTTTACTGATAACCTGCACTTCCCCACGCCAAGGTCAGGGTCATCGTTTCAGCATGCTCTTTTGGGTATGCTGCAGACAGCTCATTCGAGACCCGGCCAATGAAATTCAAGCGGATTTACCTGGGCAAACCATGGTGTGAAGCCATCGAGCTGGATGATGGCCAACAACTGATCGCCCGCCCCATGCGCTCGAACGACGGGCCGACGCTGAGACGAAGCTTCGCCCGACTAACCCCAGAAGAAGTCCGCATGCGCTTCATGCACCCGCTCAAGGAGCTCACACCAGCCTACGCCAAGAAACTCGCCAGCATAGACCGCAAGCGAGAGTTCGCCCTGGTGCTGGTCGAGAACAAACCCCCTGAATTGGCCCTGATTGGCGCAGTGGCACGGGCAGCTATCGAATCAGACGCCGATCGGGCGGAATTCGCGATCATTGTAGGCGCTGAAATTGCGAGATTCGGTCTGGGTAGCTATCTGCTCAAACGTGTCATCGAATGGGCCCGAAAGAAACGGTTAAGCGAGTTGTACGGACGCGTGCTGTTCGACAACAAGGCGATGCTGGCCCTGGCTCACCGGCTCGGTTTCAAGCGCCGCCTGTCGGAGGAAGAAGAGGAAATTGTCGAGGTTTTTCTGCCACTGAACCGCAAGCGATCAGCCTGAGGCATTTCTGCAGCGTTCGCTAATCTCCCAGGTGAATCCGCTCCTGGGCGGGCTGGATGACGTTGCCCTGCAGGTAATCCACCGCAGAGCTCCATAGATGGGCCGCAGCACCTGCATCTTCGATCATCGGCATGATGATTCTCGTCCCATTCTGGCGCACCCCCCTGGTCAAATCGTCCAGGTCATGGGCAATATCGTGCGAATGCGCGATTCGGCGAACAAAATCCTGTGCCATGCGCAGGTAATCACAGCGCAGGCGGTTTTCCAGCAGTTCCCAGTTGCTGTGATCGTCCACCAAAGACAGGCAGATGCCAATTCCCTTGTCTCGCATCAGGGCGAAGAATTTTTCGGCACCGCGGAGGTGCGCCATCGCATCAGTCAGGTGAAAATCAAGAACTAGGCGGTCATCGAGGACGCTGGCTTCATCGACCTGGCGGATAAATTTGTTGCGGCGCCGTTCATCTACCAGCATCTCATCGGCCTGGCTGACGAAAAGTCGAATAGGATCGTGCCGATGGTGGTCACTCAGCAATTGAATGGCGCGGGTGATCATCCAGCGATCCAGCGTTGCGAGCAAGTTGGCCGAGCGAGCCACTGGCAGGAAGTCGGCTGCGGTGATCAACTCGCCGTCTGCTGCCCTCAATCTAGGCAACATCTGGAAACAATGCGCGTCGTGGCCCTGCGTCGCCAGCAATGCCTGGAATATGACCTGGACTCGGTTGTTACGCAAGGATTGCATCAGCAGGCCCAGCATGCGCCGCTTGTCCGACGAAGCCTGGGCTGCAGAAATGCTGGCGCTAACAGGTGCCCATTCGTTGCCGCCGTCACTGCGCAACTCCTCTGTCCTGGCAACCGTCTCAGTCAACATTCGGCTGGCACTAGTGAAGCGCAGATCGAAAGGGCAGTAGCCGAAGCTTACCGTGATGGCCACCTGATCGCTCCCCAGCCCGAAAGTTTTCCTGCCCAGTGCCTGGAATAGTGATCGAGCCTGAGATTCCAATCCATCGCTCGCCTCGCCATGAACCAATGCGGCCAAGCCTGATTCACTCAGGTTCAAGACGGTGGCACCCTCACCACAATGACGCGCTAGCAATGAAAGGATCTGCCGACGAAGCGCAAATAACCCGGCGTAGCCATATTCTGCTCGCAAATCCTGCCAGTGGTCGACCAAAATGCAGATCAGCGCTTCGTGCTGTGTGGGCATCGGTTGACTGAAGCGAGCGAAGGCCCGGTCTAGCTGTTCGAGAAAATCGATCTCGGTCAAGAATTCCGCCCCTATTTTTTCGTCGTTGCTTTTCACTGCACCCCAACAAGAATGGGCTGCATGCCCCAGCAATCTTCAAATTGCTGCCACACCCCGCAGGCTGGACAGAGACGTACGACAATCACAAGCATATCAAGGTTTGCAGCGGTATTCACCTTCGATACCGACGAAATCTGCGTATTCCTATCCATGTTCTTGTGCAAGAATCTCAGGTATGGACAGGGCCGATGAAAAACGGGAACTGGCGAATGCCACCTGGTTGGAATTACAGTATCTGGCTGGCCCCGAGTTAGAACTGCCAGCCACAGCCGGCGCCAGGTTGCTGATTGGACGGGCAGCCGATTGCGATCTTATGCTGCCTGACAGCGCCGTCTCCCGTCACCACGCCAGACTGGATCTGGCTCGGGGGCTGATCGAGGATTTGGCCAGCAGCGGCGGCACTCGGGTCAACGAAACGCTGATTAAAACACGATCGATCGAGCCCGGAGACCAGATTCAGATTGGTCCCTGGGTATTCGCGATAGCTTATGCCGGCGCGCAGAGCGAAGGTGCGACCATTGTTCGAGCGAATCTAGCGCTGTCTCTGGCCGCACCGAGGCTGGAGTTGCTGCTGAACTTTTTCGAGCTTCTTAATCAGGCTGACTGTGAGCAGGATATCTACAACGCCCTGGTAGAAAGCGCCCTCGCCGGCAGCGGTTGCCAACAGGCTTTGATCGTCAGCATGGCAGAGCCAGGGTTTCGGGTTTTCGCGCAAAGCCCTGATGCCCCTGAACCAATTCGGGCAAGCCAACAGCTAATCAGCGCCAGCCGCAACGGAGGTGTTGTCACCCTCAGTGACTTTGCCGTTGTTGACCGCAGCGACAGCATCCAGGCCCAACAACTAGTCAGCGCCATGGCCGTGGCCCTGGTGAACGAAGCCGGCCCCTACGCCTGCCTATATCTCCACAGCCGCAAAGGCGAGCAGGTTGCGCAGCCAGACGCGGCTCGCTTTTGCCAGGCCTTGGCAAGAGTGGCTGAACTTGCTCTGGCTCGCCTGCATCAGCAGCGAGCGCTGTGGCAACAGCGGGAGCAAATCTATGCGGATCTGCACGACGATCTGGGTGCCCGTCTGCTTAACCAGGTCTACCGGGCCAAAGATGAGCCCAGCGCCGATGAAGCCCGCGCCATGCTGGCCGACTTACGGGATGTGGTTTCCCGGCCAGCTGTAGGAAGCATCGGCCTGGACGACCTGCTTGCTGAAATGCGAGCCGAAGCATCTGCCAGGCTCGAGACGGCCGGTATTTCGCTGGACTGGAAGACGGATTTATCGATTGCAGCGCCGCGCTGGAGCCACCGCGCTGCGGCCTTGCTTAGTCGCTGCTTGCGCGAAAGCATCAACAATGCCCTGCATCATGCCAAGCCCAGCCGAGTCGCCGTCCACGTAAAAGCCAAGCAAGATCGCCTGATTGTCTCAACTCGGCACGATGGCCACTTCAGCCAGCCCGAATCCTGGACACGCGGGCGCGGCACTCGCAGCCTGTGTCAACGCAGCAAGGCGCTGGATGGACAAGTGAGCTGGTTAGTCCAGGAGCAGCAACTGGAAACGATATTCGACCTTGCCTTGCAACCCACTTCGATGGACTCGCCGGTATGAAACGCTGCCTGATCATCGAAGACTTACCCGCCGCCCGCCAGTGGTTGACCAAGGCGGTTGAGCAGACGTTTCCGAATATCACCGTGGAATCTGCGCCGGACTGCGCCGGCGCACGGGTTCTGCTTTCAAAACACCTGCCCGACCTGGCGCTGGTTGATCTCGGCCTGCCCGACGGCGATGGCAGCACGCTGATCGCCGCCATCAAGGCCGCACAGCCAAACTGTCTATGCATCGTTGCCAGCACCTTCGCCGACGATGGACACCTGTTTCCGGCGCTGCGCGCCGGTGCCGACGGCTACTTCACCAAGGATCAAGGGCAGGCAGCACTGGTTCAAACACTCAGCGAGATTAAACAGGGACACCCGCCCCTATCTCCCAGCGTAGCCCGCCGCTTGCTCGATTTCTTTCACCAGCCTGAACCTGTCCATACGCCACTCACCAACCGCGAAACCGAGGTGCTCCAGCTGATTGGCAAAGGCTATGCCACGGCCGAAGTTGCCCGCCTGTTGACCATCACCCGGAATACGGCGGCTGGTTACATCAAGGAAATCTACCGCAAGCTAGGCATCAACTCGCGCGCAGAGGCCGCACTGAAAGCCGCCGAGTTCGGGCTATTGCGCTGAGCTTTTCACCGCCTGTCGCGAGCTTGGACCTGTTCGGGACTGACAGATTCTGCCGCAGCGATCCTTTCACTCAACTGCACGATACGAGGGTGTGCATTATCAAGCACCGGTTGAAGCAAAGACAGGCTGGCCCGCATCCGCTCAACACCTTCTGCCGTACGACCTAAATGGAAAAGACACCAGCCATGATTGCCAACAAAAATGGCGTGATTGGGGTGAGTAGCGCCAAGCAGACGTTCGGATTCCACCAGTAGCGTCTCGAACACCTGGCCGGCCGCTTCGGGCTGGTTTTTGCCGAGTAGCAACATGCCAAGATTGTTGGCCACACCCAGCACCTGCACCCTCAGACCATCGTCATCAAGCTCGTCCACTTCCGCCAGGATTGTGCGATACAGGGCTTCGGCTTCGTCCACCGCGCCGCGATCTTCAAGCAGATAAGCGAGAATATTGCGCGCCGTGAGCGTATTCGGGTGCAGCGGCCCGAGGCGGGCAGCATTCCATGCCACCACGCTGCGGGCCAGCGGTTCGGCCTCGTCCAGGGCCCCGCGCTGAATCAGCACGGCGGCCAGGTTGTTGCGCGTATTGACCGTCTCCGGATGATCCGTGCCGAGCACGCGTTCCCTGCGCTCAAGGGTCTCCCTGGACATTGCCTCTGCTCGTTCGCGCTCGCCCAGCTCGCCCAGCGCCGTGGCCAGGTTGTGCATCGCCGACAAGGTTTGCTGGTGATCCTCGCCCAGCGCTGCCTTGCGCTCTTCAAGCACTGATTCGTGGATGGCCACGGCTCGCGCCAGATCGCCCCGCTGGCGCACGATCACGGCCAGCAGCGCCCGCAGTAGTGAGGTTTCGAGATGGCCGGGCTCCAGGTAACGCTCTGCCTCGGCCAGGCGCGACTCAATCAGGTCTTCCGCGTGTTCGTACTGACCCTTGTAATAGAGGGCGTGGGCCTTGACGTTGGCCGACTGAATACGCACCGGATGACCGGGATCAAGACCGTCAATATCTGCCTCGAGCGCCTGGCTTTCGGTAAGCGCGCGATCAAAATCGCCTTCATGGAGAGCCACCCTGATCAATCCAACTCGAGTCTTGAGCCGATCTTCCTCGCCACCGTGTCCGTCGCCAAGTGAGGCTTCCATGGCATGGGTCAACTGCTCCCTGGCTTCCCGGGTCTGAGCCAGGTTCAAGAAGATCAGGCCAATCAAGCGATGCAGCTCGGCCCTGGCGACCGGATCCAGGCTGGCATCCTGAGGAAGCACGCGCGCCGCCGCGCCCAGCGCATCACTGACGCTCACTTCTGCGCCCAAGGTATTGCTGGGGTCAGCAGCGCTGAGCATGTCCTGCATGAATCGATTGACTGCTTCGAGCTGAGCACTGCGTTGCTCGGCCTGGGCCCGAGCCTCGGCCTCGCGCAAACCAAAATGCACGGCCACGACGGCGCTGAAAACAATCGCCAGGGCAATGGAAGCGGTGACGGCAGCACCCCAGCGGTGACGTCGCAGAAACAACCTTGTCGCACGCCATGGGCCCGGCGGGCGCGCCAGCAGCGGGCGGTGCGCCATCACCCGCTGCAGATCCTCGCCAAACTGCGCGGCCGACGCATAACGGCCTTCTGGCGTGCGGGCGATGGCGTGCATGACGGCCGTTTCCAACTCCGGCGAGACTCCCGAGCGCTGACTGCGCAGCGGCTGCGGCTCCTCCCGCGCCAGGCGCGTCAGGGCCTCGATCAGGCCCAGGCTGCCAAGCTCTACTGGCATCTTCCCGACCAGTGCCTGGTAAAGCATCACGCCCAGGGCGTAGACGTCGCTGCGCGTATCGGCGCGCCCGTCAAGCTGCTCAGGCGCCATGTAGCCCAGGGTTCCAACCAGCTCGCCGGGCTGCAGAAGGGTCGAAGCCTGGCCGGGATCCACCTCGGTGAAGCGGGCCACGCCAAAATCCAGGATTCGCGGCTGCCCGTCGGCCTGGACCAGCACGTTGGCCGGCTTAAGGTCTCGGTGGATAATGCCCTGCTGATGGGCATACTGAACCGATTCAGCCAAGCGGATAAACAGGGTCAGCATTTGGTCGATGGAACGCGGCTGCTGTTTCAGCCAGGCGCGCAGACTCTCGCCCTCAATCAGCTCCATGGCAAGCCAAGGCTGGCGTCTGCCGGCATCATCGACTACTTCCCCTGCCGCATGCACCCGGGCAATACCCGGGTGATCCAAACGACCCAGCAAGTGAGCCTCACGAATCAACCGATCGCTGGCTTGGTCCGAGACCAGGTCAGCACGGATCAGCTTGACGGCCACCTCGCGCTGCGGATTGAGCTGCTTGGCTCTGAAGACACTGCCCATGCCACCGTGGCCGATCAATTCGATCAGCTCGTAACCGGGGATGACCGGCAGCCCGCTGCTCACACCCCAGCCTTGGTTATCGACAGCCGGCGCGCAGGTGGCCTGCTCGACCAGCTCGGCCAGACGCATGGCCTGGTCGACACGGTCGGGATCACCTCCCAGTTCAGCGGTAAAGAAACCCGGCCGCTCGGCAGGCGGCAGGCTGGCCGCGCGAACAACCAGCGCCAGCAGCTGATCCTGGTTACCGTTGCCCATCAATGACGACCGTCAGCGCGGAACGACAAAGCCCCGTCCTTGGGCAACACCGCGCAGGTGGGTCAGCTCCAACTCCTCGGCGCGCAGCCGATCACGAACGCGCTCGCGTTGCTCGCGGGTATCGGCAATCGCCTCCCGGTCAGGCACTTCAGCCCGTTCCAGACGGCGCAGTTCCCTGCTCAGTTCATCAAGATCGCGCTGCAGACTGCTCACCCGCGCCCTGGCCTGATGCAGTGATTGGCCAAGCTGGTACCCTTCGAGAAAATCCGGCTCGATATCACCGGGACAAGTACGCAGGTAGCGCTGCCCTTCCAGACCGAATCGAAAACCCTGATCAAGCGTGCAAAACCAGTACAAGCCCTCGTTGAAGCCGGCATGCCAGGCCTCGCTGTCAGCAGGGTAACCGGCTTCTCTGCAGGCCGAAGCGCGATCGGCCAGATGAGCCGGGCTGCGGCCGGCCCTGGCATCGGCCATGCCCAGGCTGTACCAGTCAGCAACCATGCACTCGTCCGGGCTCATCGTTGCACACCCGCTCAGGCCGCCAAGCGCCAATAGCAGGGCTGCCGCTCCGGTTGCCTTGAACGTATTCGTCTTGGTCATGGGCTACCTCTTGGTTTTCTAACTTGGTTAAACTCAGTCGGTCATGCCAGCCAGATCGAGCAAAAAGGCATACTCCATGGCCCGTTCCTCTAACCGCCGGAACCGACCCGATGCGCCACCGTGACCAGCTTCCATATTGGTATGGAACAGCAGCGGGTTGTTATCCGTGCGTGTGGCGCGCAGCCTGGCCACCCACTTCGCCGGCTCCCAATACTGCACCTGCGAGTCCCACAGACCGGTCGTCACCAGCATGGCCGGATAGTTCTGCGCGGTGACATTGTCGTAGGGCGAGTAGGACAGCATGTAGGCGTAATAGGCGGGGTCCATGGGATTACCCCATTCGTCAAACTCGTTGGTCGTCAGTGGAATCGACTCATCCAGCATGGTAGTAACTACGTCAACGAACGGAACCCGCGACACCAGGCCTCGATAATACGCTGGTGCCATATTGGCCACGGCCCCCATCAGCAGGCCACCCGCGCTGCCACCCATGGCGAATACCCGCTCGCCATCGACTACACCCTCATCGACCAGATACGCGGTCACGTCGATAAAGTCGTAGAAGGTATTGCGCTTGTTGAGCATGCGGCCGTCGTCGTACCAGTGGCGACCCATTTCCTGCCCACCCCTGACGTGAGCAATAGCGTAGACAAAGCCGCGATCAACCAGGCTGAGTCGATCGGTACCGAAGGTCGGATCGGAGCTGGCGCCATAGGAGCCGTAGGCGTATTGGTACAGTGGCGCGCTGCCATCAAGGGCGGTATCGCGGTGATGCAGAAGCGATACCGGCACCCGTGCACCATCGCGGGCTGTCACCCACAGCCTGCTGGTCACGTAATCGGCCGGATCAAAACCACCCGGCACTTCGTTCTGCTTCAGCAGCTCGCGCTCGCCGCTGACAACATCGATCTCCCAGGTCTGCATCGGCGTGGTCAGGGAGGTGTAGATGAAGCGCAGGCGCAGACTGTTCTGGTCGCTATTGCCGCTCAGGTAGGCGGCGTAGGCCGGCTCGTCAAAGCTCAGGATGGACGACTCGCCGCTGTCCCAGTCGTGGATGCGAATCCGGCGCAGACCATCGGAGCGCTCGCTTACCGCCAGGAAGTCGCGCAGGGCATCGAAGCCGTGAATGAACACATCCTCGTCATGCGCAATCACATCCTGCCAGGCACCACGGTCAGCATGCTCGGCCAGGGCAACCTGCATGATTCGGAAGTTGGGTGCCTGGTAGTTGCTGCGGATGATCCAGCGATCACCCAGGTGATCGACCTGGTACTCATGGTCGCGTTCGCGCGGGAAGAACACGGCAAACTCAGCCTCTGGCGCGCTGACCGGCAGCACCCGCATCTCCGACGATACCGAGGAGCGCAGGTAGATCATCACGAACTCATTGGAACCGCTGCGACCGATGCCGGTGTAGAAAGCGGTGTCGTCTTCCTGGTGGACCAGCACCGGCTCGCCCGCACTTTCTGCGCCCAGATCCAGCCGGTAAACCTGCCAGGACCTCAACGTCTCGGGGTGGTTGGATACAAAGTACAGAAAACGATCATCACCGCCCCAGCTCAGGCTGGACACGCCGCTGATGCCGGTATCGCGGATACTGCCGTCGCTCAAGTCCTTGATCCGAATGGTGAACTGACGTCGACCAACGGTATCTTCCAGCCAGGCCAGGTAGCGACCGCTGGCACTGACATCCCAACCGCCGACCCGGTAGAAGGCGTGATCCTCGGCCTTGCGGTTGACATCCAGAATGATCTGCTCATCGGCATCAATGTCGCCCTCGCGACGGGCGAAGATCGGGTATTCCTTGCCCTCTTCGAATCGGGCGTAGTACCAGAAGCCGCGATCGCGGTAGGGCACCGTGCTGTCATCCTCGACGATCCGCCCACGCAGTTCGGCAAACAGCGTTTCGCGCAAATCGGCCAGGTGGGCCAGGCGCGCTTCAGCGTAGGCGTTCTCGGCCTCGAGATAAGCCAGCACACCCGGATCGGCCCGCTTATCGTCACGCAGCCAGTACCAGGGATCCTCCCGGTCACCGGCCGGCGCGCTGACCACATGCGGCCGCTGCTCGGCACGCGGCTCCTCAATGGTGACAGGGGCAAGCTGGTCGGATTCCGCTGCAGCCTGCGGCCCGGAGACGCTGGCCGGTCCGGAATCCGTATCCGATGAAGTACAGGCGATGAGCAAAAGGGCAGTAAACAGCGGAAACAGCAAGCGGGAAAACAGTCGAATCATCATTGGCAGGGACCCACGAAAGCCGGTCGGCATCAAAAGGAAAGTCGGCAGATATTACCTGAACAGGCAGACCGGGAGGATTTCTCTCTGCTTTTGCTGCTTGTGAGGGTGAAGGGGTGAGCAGGCGCTGGGAGATGACCATGAGTCCGGAACCGAAATGATCAGCGATCGGGAAGAAGACGGGTCAGTTCGCGCCGGTAAAAGGCGTCAGGGTCATCGTCAAACAGGCCAAGCCGGCGGGCGCGCTCGAACAAGCCCTCGGCCGGTTCACCGGGGCGGGTCTTGCTGACCACCAGCAGGGAACGCAGCGGTCGCCCGGCCTCGGCATCGCGCTTTAGCAGAATTTCCAACAATCGGGTGGTCTTGTGAATCCGCAGCGGCGCCTCGATCGCCAGCGCATCAGCCACCTCCAGGTAGCCAGGCCGCCGACCCTGACTGCGCGCCTGATCCAGCAAAGCACCCAGCTCATCGAGCAAGTGCTTGCGCTCTTTCCCCGTCAAACTGCGCTGACTAATCACGCCTTGCAACCTCAATCATGCAGCGAGTTTGGGCCGTTAAGGAACAAAAACTGGAACCACCGAAGACACCGAATACACCGAAAAAAGACTAAAGACGATTTTAAGGTTGCACGAAAACTCGGATAGCATGCTTTTCTCGGCCAGCCACCCCTTCGGTGTTTTCGGTGGTTACCTGTTTTTTGTCCGCACCGCCGAAAAGTCAGGCGGCGGATTCGTCCAGGCCGCAGTTGTTTTTCTCGAACACCCGGTCGGCGCGGTAGCTGGAGCGGACCAGCGGGCCGGAGACAACCTCCAGGAAACCCATACCCAGACCGATATCACGCAGCTCGCGGAACTGGTCCGGGGTGACGTAGCGTTGTACCGGCAGGTGGTTGACCGTCGGGCGCAGGTACTGGCCAAAGGTGACGATATCCACGCCGATGGCGCGAAGATCATCCATGGTTTCGATGACTTCCTCGGTGGTTTCGCCCAGGCCCAGCATCAGGCTGGTCTTGGTCAGCACCTCGGGGCGGTGCTGCT
>SKKV01000245.1 GCA_007123575.1 Wenzhouxiangella sp. | reverse complement strand
GCCCTCCACGCCTTTCGGGAAGGATGCGAACCCATGAGTATGCCCAGCCTGCCGCTGACCATCAAGTCCGATCCTGATTCCGGTCCGGCGGAGCGCAAGGCGCGTTATTCAGCCAACAAGCTGGTCAAACGACTGCGGCGCCAGGTCGGGCAGGCCGTGACCGAATACGGCATGATCGAGGAAGGGGATCGCATCATGGTCTGCCTTTCCGGCGGCAAAGACTCCTATGCGATGCTGGATCTGCTCCTGGGACTGCGACAGTCGGCCCCGGTGACATTCGATCTGGTCGCGGTCAACCTTGATCAGAAACAGCCCGGGTTTCCGGAACATGTGTTGCCAGATTACCTGGAGTCACTGGGCGTGGAGTGGCACGTCATCGAGAAGGACACCTATTCGATCGTCAAGCGCGTTTTACCGGAAGGCAAGACCACCTGCGGGCTGTGCTCACGTCTCAGGCGCGGCACGCTCTACGAGTTTGCGCGCCGGCACGGCATGACCAAGATCGCACTGGGTCACCACCTCGACGATATCGTCGAAACCTTTTTTCTGAACCTGTTCCACGGCGCCACACTCAAGGCCATGCCGCCGAAGTTGAAAAGCGACAGTGGCGAACATATCGTCATTCGCCCACTGGCCTATTGCCGGGAACAGGACCTGGCCCGGCTGGCCGAAATCCGCGCTTATCCGATCATTCCCTGCGACCTGTGCGGCAGCCAGCCAAACCTGCAGCGACTTAAGGTCAAGCGCATGCTGGAAGCCTGGGAGCGTGAACAGCCCGGACGAACCATCAACGTCTTTCGGGCCTTGAGCAACATCTCGCCGTCGCAGCTCTGTGACCGGGCCTTGTTCGATTTTGCCGGCATGCAGCACTTTTCCGGCAAAGGTTGAACCGTGACTTTCTGCACTGGCAACAAACCGAGGCAACGGGCACCATAGAATTGGCGAAGCATGGGATTGCCATTGGAGGACTGAACATGTTGCACAGAACCATCGTTTTTCTGGCCTTGATCTTTTTGGTCGCCGCTTGCGGCACCTCGATCAACCAAAGCATTGATATCGCCGACGGTAGCTTGGTAGACGGCGACCTGACCAATGTCAATGGCGCCATTCGAGTGGGCACCGGCGCCCAGGTCAATGGCCAGGTCAGCAACGTCAACGGCAGCATCCAGATCGGCGATGAAAGCCAGGTTGGCAAGATCAACAACGTCAATGGCTCGATCAGGATCGGCTCAGGTGCCCGCGTCGACGGTATCGAATCGGTCAACGGCGGCCTCGGTCTGGGCAGCCGGGCGCACATTCGCGGAGATGCTGGCACGGTCAACGGTCGCGTTCGCGGCGATGATCAGATTCAGATAGACGGTGACCTGCGCACGGTCAACGGCGGCATTGAGCTCGGCCAGGGCAGTGAAATAGGCGGGGTGGTCAGAACAACCAATGGCAACATCAACCTTGACGGTGTGCGCGCTGCGGGTCTGGAAACGGTGGCAGGCAACGTCACCTTGTCGAATGGCAGCCAGATTGAAGGCGAGCTTCGCGTCCGGCGGCCCGGTCGGATGGACAGCAAGGTGCCAAGCATCATCATTGGCGCGGACTGCCGGGTTGAAGGCCCTCTGGTGTTCCAGCGACCGGTGAAGCTGTACGTGCACGAAAACGCACAAATCGGTGAGGTTGAAGGGGCCGAGGCAAAACTCTTCAGCGGCGACGCGCCCTGAGTCGCAATAAACCATGCCCCTGCCCCGTATCAAAAGCGGGGCCGGTCAATGGCTGAATTTATTGGTAGCGCGTACCCTTGTGCCTGATCCATCCGCCTCCGCCCGGCTGGCTCGGGTCAGCATGGGTGAGCTGAATTTCACCACCGCCGCCATGAAACTCGTAGCGGCCATGAAATTCAACGATATCCCCTCTTTCGATCGGCACTGGACCTTTCTCACCGGGACGATGCCGAACGACAAGCGACAGGCCCTCGTCGATGCGCAGCAGGAAACGCTGCTGGGCCGAATCTGAGCCAAGCTCGCGAACTACCTCACCATGGCCACTGACCCATATGCCGGTGCGACCTTCGCTGAAAGCCTCAATTAAACGCGTATTGTCCTGCAGTTCCTCGCTACCACAACCCACCATCCCCAAGGTGACGAGAAGACCTATCAAGACCACCCCGAAGCGTCTTAACATCGTTGTCTTCCTCCTTTTTTCCGAGAATAACAGATTTGTCCAATCACAGTATCAACCGCTACTTGATAAGACACTGAAATACATCAAGGGTGCCGAAGTTATCGGCATCAAAACCAAAAAACCCGGCCGAGGCCGGGTTTTTTCCCTGTTCTTCGTCAAGAACCAATCTATTTCTTCAACTGCTTGCGGAATCGCTCCAGTGCAGCCAGCTGGGCCATGGCCTGGGCAAGCTGGGCCTGCGCCTGGGCAACCTCCATGCCGGCCGAACGATCGGCAATAGCCCGCTCGGCCTCTTCCTTGGCCTTCAAGGCGGCGGCCTCGTCGAGGTCGCTGGCGCGCTGAGCGGTATCCGACAGTACGCTGACCACGTGCGGCTGGATTTCCAGCATGCCGCCGGAAATGAAGTAAAACTCCTCCTCGCCATCCGGCCGGATCACGCGAACCTGGCCGGGACGCAGCCGGGTCAACAAGGGTGCGTGGCGGGGGGCGATGCCAAGATCGCCTTCCTCGCCAGGCACGATGACCATGGAGGCCTCGCCGGAAAAGATCTCGGCTTCAGCGCTGACGATGTCACAGTGGATGGTGGATGCCATGGGCTGCTCTTATGCGCGTTGAGTCGGGGTTGGGCGACCGCTTCAGGCCGCTTTCTCCAGCATTTTCTCGCCTTTTTCGACGGCCTGCTCGATGGTGCCGACCATGTAGAAGGCCTGCTCCGGCAGGTGGTCGTACTCGCCATCGACGATGCCCTTGAAGCCGCGGATGGTGTCTTTCAGCGACACATAAACGCCCGGCGAGCCGGTAAAGACTTCAGCGACAAAGAACGGTTGGCTGAAGAAGCGCTCGACCTTGCGGGCGCGAGCCACGGTCTGCTTGTCTTCTTCGCTGAGCTCGTCCATGCCGAGAATGGCGATGATGTCCTTGAGCTCCTTGTAGCGCTGCAGCGTGCCCTGCACTTTGCGGGCAACGTCGTAGTGTTCCTGGCCAACGACCAGCGGATCAAGCTGGCGCGAGGTGGAATCCAGCGGATCCACGGCCGGGTAAATGCCAAGCTCGGCGATATTTCGCGACAGCACGACGGTGGCGTCAAGGTGGGCAAAGGTGGTGGCCGGTGACGGGTCGGTCAAGTCATCGGCAGGCACGTAAACGGCCTGGATGGAGGTGATCGAGCCGGTACGGGTCGAGGTGATGCGCTCCTGCAGCACACCCATTTCTTCGGCCAGGGTCGGCTGGTAACCCACCGCTGACGGCATACGACCCAGCAGCGCCGATACCTCGGTGCCGGCCAGGGTGTAGCGGTAGATGTTGTCGATGAACATCAGCACGTCACGACCTTCGTCGCGGAAATACTCGGCCATGGTCAGGCCGGTCAGGCCGACACGCAGACGGTTACCCGGCGGCTCGTTCATCTGGCCGTAGACCAGGGCCACCTTGTCAAGGACGTTGGAGTCCTTCATTTCATGATAGAAGTCGTTGCCTTCACGGGTCCGCTCACCGACGCCGGCAAATACCGAGTAGCCGGAGTGCTCGATGGCGATGTTGCGGATCAGCTCCATCATGTTCACGGTCTTGCCCACGCCGGCGCCGCCGAACAGGCCGACCTTGCCGCCCTTGGCGAACGGGCAGATCAGATCAATGACCTTGATGCCGGTTTCCAGCAGCTCGTTGCTGGCCGCCTGGTCTTCAAAGCTCGGCGGCTGGCGGTGGATCGGCCAGACTTCCTCGGCGCCGACGTCACCGGCATCGTCGATCGGCCGGCCCAGCACGTCCATCACCCGGCCCAGGGTCTTCTGACCCACGGGCACGCTGATCGGCTTGCCGGTGCTGGTCACCGGACGATGACGCTTCAGACCGTCGGTAGAACCCAGCGCAATGGTGCGGACAATGCCGTCGCCAAGCTGCTGCTGGACTTCCAGGGTGATCTCGGTATCGTCTACGGTGAGGGCATCGTAAACGTTGGGGACCTGGCCTGCGGGGAACTCGACGTCAACGACCGCACCGATGATCTGAACAATATTTCCGGAACTCATTTATTCGTCCTCAAGGTTTTGGTGGCCTTGCATAGCGTGAACAAAGCCAGGTTTTCAATTCGGTTTAGACCGCCGCGGCACCGCCGACGATTTCGGAAATTTCCTGGGTAATCGCGGCCTGACGGGCCTTGTTGTAGACCAGCCTCAGATCGTCGATCAGGTTCGAGGCATTGTCCGAGGCGCTCTTCATCGCCACCATGCGCGCAGCGTGCTCGCTGGCCAGGTTTTCCAGGGTAGCCTGGTAAATGATCGACTCGATATAACGCACCAGCAGATCGTCGAGCAGCGGCGTCGGGCCGGGCTCGTAAATGTAGTCCCAGTACTGCTTCAGTTCTTCTTCTTCCGACGGCGGCAGCGGCAGCAGCTGGTCGATGGTCACCTTCTGCGTCATCGTATTGACGAAGTGGTTATAGCTGATGAACAAGCGGTCCAGCTGCTCCTCGCGGAAGTCGTCCAGCACCACCTTGATTGAGCCGATCAGGTCCTCCAGGCGCGGGCGCTCGCCCAGATCCTGGGTGCTGGCGCTGATATTGACCTTAAGACGCCGGAAGAACTGGGCCGCCTTGCGACCGATGATCACCGTGGTCACTTCCACGCCCTGATCCTGCCACTGCTTGAACTCGCCCAGCAGGCGCCGGAACATGTTGTTGTTCAGGCCGCCGCACAGGCCGCGATCGGTGGCGACCACGATATAGCCGACGCGCTTGATTTCCTCACGCTCGACGGTAAACGGATGCGGAGTTTCCAGGTTGGCATGGGCCACGTGACCGATGATCTGGCGCATCATGCGGGCATACGGTCGCGAGGCCTGCATCATGTCCTGGGCCTTGCGAATCTTGCTGGCCGAGACCATTTCCAGCGCACGCGTCACCTTGCGCGTGTTCTGAACACTCTTGATCTTGCCGACAATTTCCTTGGAACCACTCATGATGGGATGCCTTGTTTAGGTTGGTTGCCGTAGCTGCCTATTGTGACCATGCAAAAATCCAGCCGCTGTTACCAACTGCCCGTTGCCTTGAAGTCGTCCAGGGCGGCTTTCATTTCCGCAGCCAGCTCGTCATTCCAGTCGCCGCTGGCATTGATCTTGTCCAGCAGTTCCTGGTGGGTGTTGGCCATGTGGTCAAGCAGCGCGCGCTCAAAGGCCACAACCTTGCCCAGCGGCAGATCATCCAGGTAGCCTTCGTTGCCGGAGAACAGGCTGACGGCCATTTCGGCCACCGACAGCGGTGAATACTGCGGCTGCTTCATCAGCTCGGTGATGCGCTGACCGCGCTCGAGCTGCTTGCGGGTGGCCTCATCAAGGTCGGAGGCGAACTGCGAGAACGCCGCCAGCTCGCGGTACTGGGCCAGGGCCAGACGGACACCGCCGCCGAGCTTCTTGATGATCTTGGTCTGGGCCGCACCACCCACACGCGAGACCGACAGGCCGGCGTTGATGGCCGGACGAATACCGGCGTTGAACAGGTCGGTTTCCAAGAAGATCTGGCCGTCGGTAATCGAGATCACGTTGGTCGGAACGAAAGCCGAGACGTCGCCAGCCTGGGTTTCAATGATCGGCAGCGCGGTCAGTGAACCGGTCTTGCCGGTGACCTTGCCGTTGGTCATCTTTTCAACGTAATCGGCATTGACGCGGGCGGCACGCTCAAGCAGGCG
>SKKV01000112.1 GCA_007123575.1 Wenzhouxiangella sp. | reverse complement strand
TGCGGCGCTGACCTTCCATGACCTCCAGGACGACCGTATCGCCTACCGCCAGCCCCAGATCCTCGGCCAGGAAGCGGGTCAGGAAAAGCCCCTCGGGCGGCAGTTGAATGGGCCGGTAGTTTTGGTCGATCAGGCCGCGCAGCGCGGGCCGTTCGGGCAACCCTATCAGTGCAGTGCGCTCGCTCAAGTGGCCGTTGACCACGCGCACCGGTACATTGCGATAGCCCTCGGCATAGTGAACGCCGGGCAGCAGGCGAAGCTCGGACAGCACCCGCCTTGATGTCGGCTCGATAAAGCTTAAGTGGGTATCCATTTTCAGCACGTTGCGGTACTGCATGTCAATCACGTGGCTGACCGCGTTGAACTGATAGCTCCCAAGCAACAGCAATGAGGCCGACAGGGAGATGCCGGCCACGGTGAGTGCACTTTTGAACGGGTGCCGCGACAGGTTGCGCAGAATGATGCGCGTGGTCTGGGCCAGGCTCCGGCCCACGGCCGAGCGATCCAACCAGCCCTGTTGAAAGCTGGGCGGCGCCGGCGGACGCATGGCTTCGGCCGGCGGCAGGGCGACAGCAGTGGCCACCGCCCGCCAGGTGCCCAGACCGGCAGCGGCGGCCGAGACCAGCACGGCCAGGGCCACAACCCGGGCCTGGAGCCGCGTCACCCGCTCAGGAAAACGAAAATACTCGGCATAGAGCGCGGCCATGGCATCGCCCGCCCACAGCCCCAGCAACACGCCCAGGGTAACGCCTAAGGCAACGATCATCGCGGTCAGCAAGGCGTAGTGGGTCGCCAGGTCAAGGCCGCCGTAGCCAAACGCCTTGATCACAGCAATCTGCTGGCGCTGGGTGCCAACGATTCGACCCATCAGCACGCTCAGCAAAAAGGCCGATACGCCCAGGAATACCCCGGGCAAGACCACCGCCATGACCTGGAGCTGGCCAATTTCCTCGATCAGCATGCGATGGGAAATCAGGTCCATGCGGTCGTGCGCGCCAACGCCGCCGTAGGGAGCCAGGATGCGGTCCATGTGTTCGATCACCGGCGCGGCATCGGCACCGGCCTGCAGCGAGGCAATGACGTTGTTGAAGGCCCCGTCCATGCCAAAGGCGTGGCCAAGCGCGCGCCGGTTCATCCACATCACGGCAAAGCGCTCATAGTCGGGCAGCAGGTCGGTAGGCGCTACCTGGTAGACAAACTCCGGCGACAAGGCAACGCCAGCGATCCGCAAGGTTTCATAACGACCGCGAATGATGACCCGCAAGCTGTCGCCCGGCTGCAAACCGTGGGCCTCGGCAAACGGCTCGCTGACCAACACCTGGTCCGAGCGACCGGTTTCCGGCAGCTGGCCGGCGCGCAGGTAAAGCCTGTTCAAGCGCGGCTGACGCCCGTCGGGAATCGACAGCAGCAGGCCGCGCACCGGGTCGGCAAAGTCCGGCACCTCCAGGCGCACCGGCGCCACAACCCGGGTCTCAAGCAGGTTGACGCCGGGAATATCCTGCAGGCGCTCAGTCAGGGCCTCGGGCGCCCGGGTAACGCTGGCGAACACATCGGCCAGCTGGTGTTCGGCGTAGTAACGCTCCATCGACAGGCGAATGGAGTCCAGCGAGGTCACCGCGATCATCAGGGTCATCACGCCGGCGGAAATGACAATAGCGATCGCGGCGACCTGGCCCTTGAGCGCGCCCAAGTCGCGGACCAGCTTGCGATGCAGGGTCAGCATTGTGTTTTACCAGCCCAGTTCGGCCGGGTCGGCGCGCTGGGCGTTGACTTCGATCTCGTCGACCTGGCCGTCGCGCAGGCGAATCACCCGGTCGGCCATGCGGCCGATCACGGCGTTGTGGGTGATGATGGCCGTGGTCGTGCCGATCTCTCGATTGATCTGGGCGATGACCTGAAGTACACGAATACCGGTGCGCGAATCAAGCGCCCCGGTCGGCTCGTCGCACATCAGCACCGCCGGGCGCTTGGCAATGGCCCGGGCAATGGCCACGCGCTGCTGCTCGCCGCCGGACAGCTGCGAGGGAAAGTGGTCCATGCGGTCTTCCAGGCCGACCAGCGCCAGCGCTTCTTCCGGGCGCATCGGGTTGCGGGCAATGTCGGTCACGATGGCCACGTTCTCGCGCGCGGTCAGCGAAGGGATCATGTTGTAGAACTGGAAAACGAAGCCGACATGGTCGCGCCGGAAGGCCGTCAGTTGCCGGTCGGAAGACTTGCTCAAGTGCTTATCGCGGTAACGTAGCTCGCCGCCGCTGGGCGCGTCCAGCCCGCCCATGATGTTGAGCAGGGTCGACTTGCCCGATCCGGATGCCCCCAGCATTACCACCAACTCACCGGCAAAAAGGTCTAAGTCAACGCCGCGCAGGGCGTGGATGGTCACTTCCCCCATCTGGTAGATCTTGCTGACGCCGCGAGCGCTGAAAACAACCTCGCGCGCCGGGTTTTCGGTATTCATTGGGTTCGCCGACAACGCTGCATCCTACAGACAATAGCCTATCCACGGCCGGCCACAACCGCTTGATGCAGGTCAATTCCGCAGTTTTTCACTACAATGACGGCATGCTAGCTCCCTGGACACGTCAATTCCTCGACCTGGCGTTGCGCTACCGTGCGCTGCGTTTTGGTGAATTTACCCTGAAGTCAGGCCGGGTCAGCCCGTATTTCTTCAATGCCGGCTGCTTCAACGATGGTGCGGGCCTGAACGAGCTGGCGCACTGCTACGCGGCCGCCATCCAGGCCAGCGGGTTGGAGTTCGACATGTTGTTCGGCCCGGCCTACAAGGGCATTCCCCTGGCTGCTGCCATTGCGATCAGCCTGGAGCGTGATTTCGACCGCAACCTGCCGTTTGCCTTCAATCGCAAGGAAGCCAAGGATCACGGCGAAGGCGGGGTGATCGTCGGGGCCGAGTTGGCTGGCCGGGTGCTGATTGCCGACGACGTGATTTCGGCCGGCACATCCATTCGAGAATCACGGAACCTGATCGAGGCTCACGCTGCCCAAGCTTGTGCGGTGGTCATTGCCCTTGACCGCCAGGAAAGGGGGCCGAACGAACTGTCGGCCGTCGATAGCGTGCGTGCTGACGGTTTGAGCGTCGTCGCCGTCGCCACGCTGGATGACTTGATCAATTGGTTGGGCGAGCAGGCCGATGACGGCGCCGACCTGTCTGCTATGCTTGCCTACCGCGATAGATATGGTGCTTGAGCGAAAAACAGTGCGAAGCGTTTTCGTCATTGTCTTGCTATGCATGATCGCCGCCAGCGTGCAGGCGCAGGTTGTCTATCGCTGGACGGATGAGCGCGGCGAGGTGCATTACGGGCACTCCGTGCCACCGGAACACGCGCATCGCGGTTACGAGCGAATTGGGTCGGATGGGACGGTCAGGGAGCGCGTCGAGCGGGCCTTGACCGAGGAGGAGCGTGCCGAGCGCAACGCGGCCCGGCAGCGCGAGGCCGAGCTGGAGGCCCAGCGCCGAACTCAGGAAACCCAAGACCGGCTGTTGCTGGCCGCCTACGCCAGTGAAGAAGATATCGTTAACAGTATGGAGCGGCAGCTGGTTTCCCTGGAGCACCAGCGCGCTTCCGTGCGCGACAGCCTGCGGCGGGCTTCGAATCGCTTTGAAGACCTGGTCAACAATGCCGCGCGCATGACCCGCGATGGACAGCAAGTGCCCGATCGGATGAACAGCAACATCAGTGACGCCCGTGACGAGGTGCAGCAGTTGCGCCGGACGCTGGCCGAGATGGATGAGCGTGAACAGGTCATCCGCGACCGGTCGGCGGCTGAGTTGGCCCGGTTTCGCAAACTCACCGCTGGCAACGGTTCTTGACTCGAAAATCGTCTGAACAAGACCGAACGACCGGGGTGTACGCACGCTGCCCATCCTGTCAGTCCGTCTACCAGCTGGTCGCCAGGCAGCTTGCCGAGGCGGCGGGCACAGTGCGCTGCGGCAACTGCGGCAAGACATTCAACGCCCTGGCTACGCTGTTCGAAGAACACCCGGCTGTCGACGAACAACCCTGTACCGGCAGCGGCGTTCCGCCGCTGCTTCAGCAACCCTCGACCGTGCAGCCCGAGCTGCCTGGCGTCAGCCTGGCCCCGCCCAATGCGTTTGAGGGTTCGGTTGAAGCTGCAAACGAAGCCCCTGTCCTGGTTTTCGCCGACAGCAGCGCCGAGACTTCAGAACGGAACTGGCCCTGGGTAAGCGCTGCGGCGGCCCTGGCGCTTTGCCTGGGTGTTCAAGTTTTCCTGTATCGCAGCGATCCCGACTACCTGGCCCTGTGGCCCGGTCAAACCACGCCTGAGCCGGCGGCCGTCGGCAATACCATCCAGGTGCTGGCCCGAGACCTGCATCGCCACCCCAGCCTGGATGATGCAATCATTGTCAGCCTGACGCTGGGCAACACGGGCGAGCGATCCCAGGCATGGCCGGTACTGGAGTTCCGCCTGTTCGACCCAACCCAGCAGGTGCTTGGCGTTCGCCGCCTGGCGCCTGAAGATTATCTCGACCGACCGCGCCGGATCGAAGACGGCATGCCACCGGGGCTGATTGTCCCGGTCATCGCGGAATTCGTTGTCGGCACCACCCAGCCGTCGGGATTCGACTTCCGCTTGCTATGAACCGACTCATTCAGGATGGATTTGCTGGCGCGCTATGCTAAGGTAGTCGACCCGTCAAACGGCCGACGCTTGCAAGCGTCTCCGGAAGGGGAAAGGTACGGGCAGGGTTTTTCGGGGATAAGGACATTGACAAAAGAAAATTCGTGCTCGGGCACCTGTCTGCACCAGTTCGTCAGCCAGGTTACCCGGCAATATCTTGACGACATGGGCAACACGCCGCCCGACAACCTTCATGCGGTGATCACCGGCGAGGTGGAAAAGGCCTTAATCAGTACCGTGCTGGACCATACCGGCAACAACCAGTCGCGGGCCGCCGAAATCCTGGGCATGACGCGGACCACCCTGCGCAGCCGCATTCGGCGTTTCGAGCTCGACTGACTCCAAGGCCTTCGCATGAACAAGCATACCGAAAGCGCCCGGGTGGCGTTGTTAAGCGTATCCGACAAAACCGGGATTATTGCACTGGGCCAGGCACTTGTCGGCCAGGGCTGGAAAATCCTGTCAACCGGCGGCACCGCCGCAGCCCTGCGCGAAGCCGGGCTGGACGTGACCGACGTGTCCGAACACACCGGTTTTCCCGAAATCATGGGCGGGCGGGTCAAGACCCTGCACCCCAACATTCATGGCGGCATCCTGGCCCGTCGCGGTCGCGATGAAGCCGTACTGGCCGACCACGGCATTGCCGCCATCGACCTGGTGGTGGTCAATCTTTACCCGTTCAGCCAGACCATCGCGCGCCCCGACTGCAGCCTGGATGAGGCCATCGAGCAGATCGACATCGGTGGCCCGGCGATGGTCCGGGCGGCGGCCAAGAACCATGCTGCGGTGACCATTGTCTGCGACCCGGCCGACTATCCATCACTGATTGAGCAGCTGCCGGCCCTGCCTACGGCCGAACAACGCCGGACGCTCGCGGTCAAAGCCTTCGCGCACACCGCCGCCTACGACGGCCAAGTAAGCCAGTACCTGGCCGGCGCGCGTTCAGAAGACCCGCTGCCGGCGGTGATCACCATCAACCTGCACCGGGCCGAATCACTGCGCTACGGCGAAAATCCGCACCAGGGTGCCGGCCTGTACCGACAGCGCAACCAACCGGCCGCCGGACTGGCCGGCGCTCGTCTGGTCCAGGGCAAGCCGCTGTCCTACAACAACCTGCTTGACGCCGATGCCGCGCTCACCGGCATTCGCCTGCTTGGCGATGAACCGGGATGCGTGATCATCAAGCACAGCAACCC
>SKKV01000222.1 GCA_007123575.1 Wenzhouxiangella sp. | reverse complement strand
GCTGCGTCCGGCTGGCCGTCGGTTTCACTGTCAGTGTCATTGGTACCGGTGCCGAGGAATGGGCCTCCAATCCGGTGGCGAGGCCCAGGCTGCGTGTTGTTGCGTATAAACCCGTCATCGAAGCCACTGAGATCTGCCTTAACGGCCAATGTAGTGGTGTAGTATCGACCAGCTAGCTGCGCCGTTTCCGGCGCATCGCCAAAGTCAAACCCGCAGGACTGAATCTGGAAAAAGTCAATATCCTCATCGCCATCGTCGGACTCAGACACCAGCGCCACAGCATTGATACTTTGAAAGTCTGCGCCACCTCCTGTCGGGTTCGATCCGGTGCCCTGACTCACGAAGGAACTAAATGGGAAATCTGCGATATAAAGTGGCCGACCAGCGCCAGGAGGGACGTTGACCGTCAATGATGACCACTGATCCGCAGCGGTAAACATTTTGATCGTAAAGGGAACCGTTACCGCCTGGTCAACTCGAACCAGCACCGAGATTCGAGCTTCGCCCGAACTCACACAAGCGTTCTGGAAGTCAACACCGCCGAGATCAAATTTTAGTCCAGAGGAAACATCGTTGTTGGTATCAAATGCCAGGGGAATCAGATCGTCATCTGCGTCTCTGGGTCCGGCCGACCCATCCCAGATTACCGTTGTTTTTCCCCCAGCTGCTGTGGAGGTCTCACCAGTTTCAGCAACATTAGTACCTGATGGCACAGGTACGTTGAAGAATACATTACCGTCTTCACCCAGATTTTCGACTCTAAATCGACGCCAACCACCAAGCACACCTGAGGCAATTGGGCCTTGTTCAGTCATCACATCGAAAGAAGTTGTGTTGTTCGCGTTGATGAATATCGAGGGAGAACCCCATTCATCAACCACAACGCTAGCCTGAAGGGCCGACGCAATGGAAAGGAAAAGCAAGACGACGGTGCCAAAGCCCAGTTTTCTTCGCACTGTAGCCATAAGTGGCCAGCCCCCCCGCAAGCGTGAACGCTTATAAGTAAAGCTCTTGGTGTGCTTCATTTTCCATCCCTTCAAATTTGACTGGCCGACCTGATGCTCAGGGCATAATTCCCATTAAACTACCGACAATAGCCTATAGCTCAATCGAATTTATAGGCCGAGCATAACAAATAAGCGCTCTCTGGTGCAATAGCGCAAATGCTGACATAGCGCAAATGCTGGCATCCCCCCCAACGGGCAGCCACTGTCTGGAACCGCCCCGGATAATTCATGAACATACGTGCGCCCTCGCTTGCCTCTTGTCCACACAACGCATTTTTCTGTCGGCCGCATGACCCGATACGGCACGCGCTGCCGGTCAATCGACCAGGTCTCCTTTCGCATTCGCTCAAACCGACTTGGCCGCTTTCCCTGCGTTCCTTCGGAAAACCCGCTGTGCGTCGAAGCCCTCGAGTTCGGCCCTTTACTGGTCGAATGGGGCTGGGGACACCTGTCCAACCGCTTCCTTCCGAGTAAAAAGGCCGGCAGGATCAAGATTTTCGCTAAAGCAAAGTTTGACCTGCATGCAGACCGATTACGAAGGATGCATTGCAGGCATCCCAAGATCTGGTGGAAGATGAGGTGCGGACGCGATCTCCATCGGATGTCCCATGGAGATCAGAAGAGGAGAACTATGATGGGGCACAAAATCCGTTGACCGGGGACCAAAGCCTGATCCCCGGTCATCTATCGCCTGTCAGGGCAGGCGCAGGGCCGGATCGCCGAGGATGGTCCAGCCGAGCAGCACATCGCGAGGATCAGCAAGCCCTTCGGCCAGCACCTCTCGTTTGGCCTGTTGGACGGCCTCGCCAATCGTCCGTTCACCACCATCGCTCAGCAGCGGCATCAGGAATTCGCCAAAACGCGCGCCGCTTTGGCTTTGCGAGAACGTGGAGGGACCCATCACCAGAGCCGCGCCCCGGTTATTGCCAAGGATGAACTCATGCCCCATGGTGTTGTAGGCCTCGCCGACGTGGTAGGTGTTCCAGCAGCCCCACTGGGCAACGACCGTAGGCTGCCCGTAGTTGGCCAGTTGGGAAACATCTTCCCCGGTTAGCAGACTATCGAAACTCCATACCGAAAAAGCCGAGTGGCCTAGGTAGGCGGTAAGCGACGCTCCCGAATTGATCTGGCTGATCAGCGCTTGCCTTGCGCCGTCGACACCCAGGTCGTCAATGAAGGCCCGGCTCACCGACCAATCCGACTGCATCGGGGCCACGAGCCGATTGGCCTGCTGGGAAAATGACACGGCGGGATCCTGTCGGTCAGCGGCAATGACCGCACTGCGCTGGCCCCTGCCCTGCGCATAAATCAGCGTTTTGTCGACAACGGCAGCCAGTTCTTCGGGGGTCCTCACCGGCAGGCGCCCGATCGGCAAGTCCGGCACGCCGTCGTCGTTAAGATCGACGAACAAGGCATCAGCCGGCGCGAAAAGCACGTAAGGCCCGGTCTCGGCGTAGAGACTGGGGATGAAACTGATCGAGTTGCTGCCCAGCGTGTTGCGGTAGTCCCTGGTGTCGCCACCCACCAGCAATACGTGCTGATAGCCCATGGTGTCTTCGGTGGCTCGGATATAGGCCTGGATGGCTTCAGCATCGACTCGGCCATGGCTGAACTGGTCGTAAATGTCACGCACATCAACGACGCGAACCTCAAGCCCCTGGCCCTGGTGATGGGCAACCAGCGGCTGAATGCCGTCGATGAAGTCGGGATGCACGATCATCAAGTAGTCAGCGTGGCCGTTGACAATGTCTTGGCGCGGGCGGCCCGGCTCAATCTCAGGGGCCATGAAATGGCCGGTCGATTGAATCCAGTACGACGCGCCGTCGCGATTGCCGGGGATGATCGCCGTGAACGGGCCCGTGCCCGACACGCGCAGTGGCTCAACCCGCTCGATGACGCCGCTTGCCTCCCGGTAGATCACTGGCTCATTGGTGTGCAACCCGGTCACTTGGAATGCACTGGCGGCCCCTTCGTAGGCCAACTCGCCGCGTTGGGCGGCCAGCTTGCGCGGGAAGGTGACTTCGAAGTAGTCCAGAAAGACAACATCGGCACCTGCGCCGGTATCAGCAGGCATGCGCAAGCTCAGGCGATTGGTGCCATTTTCCAGGAGACGTTCAGGAATGGCGACCTGGACCAGCCGTTGAACGGTACCGGTAAACCACTCATCGGCCAGCAGTCGCCCGTTCAACCGGACTTCAACGTGATGATCGGGGGAGACACCCGGCCAGTCGGTGCCACCTGTCAGGCTGACGAGAAGTTGCGCACCGGAGCCGACACCGTCAAGCTGGTCCACCCAGAAGTCGAAGTGACGTTCTCGTGGTGAATTGGTGACCACCATGCGAGTGTCGGCAAACGGCGACCCGGTGGGAGAGCGGAAGTTGTATACAGCATCCCGACCGATACGGACCGTTTCCATGTGAGTCTTGGTCAACCGTGACTCGGCAAAGCCCGGCGAGAATCCGGGTGCAGTTCCACCCTTGGAGCCGGACTGGGCAACCGAGAAATGCTTTTTCAATTTGTACACCCGCGCATCCGAGTACAGTGACCGGTGCGCACGCCCCAAAAACTCGATCTGATCCCCTGGGCCGAAGTAATCAGGGGAGCGGGAAATGACTCGCATTGGCACGGTTTCACCGTCCGCATGTAATTCCAGATAACTGCTCTTGACAGGACCGGAGATCAGGCCAGCCGAGGCCAATTGATCAAAACCGACCCTGTAAATGCCGTCGTTTTCGACCAACAGGCGAACCGGCGCTTGCCCCAGCCCTGGCCAGTCACTGGCTCGACGGGCCGAGCGCGCATCACGAGCAGCCTGAATACCCTGCCAGTCGATTCGTTCGATCTGCGGCGCCTCGCCGTAGCGCTGGCCTATTTCGAACGGGCCATGCAGCTTGCCTCGGCCGAAGACATCAACGTCCTCCAGGAACAGGCGCTTGACGTCGCCTGCCCGACCACGCCACTCGTAAAATTGTGGCTCAACCGAATCGATCACCTCAGACGCGACCATGGATCCGACGACATCGGACCAATCCCGCCTGCCATCTTCGGCAAAGACGTTGAAGCCGACGTTACCGAGTTCGCTGGCCGTGGCCCAGCGCACCACCAGCTCGCCGCGCTCAAGCTGTGACTCGAACCAGGCCAAGGTCACGGGCACGCCTGTACCACTTTGGAAAATATGGTCCTCCACCTCGCCACTGGCAGCCTGACCGGTAGCGCTGTTGCCGCCCTCGTTAGCGTTGTTCGTGATCCGCCAACGCGTCGCGATACTTTGACCCGCAGCGCCCGCCGGAATGATGATTTCGACGAAATACTGGCCCGGCTCGCTAAAATGAATGTCACCGAAATTTTCCGTGCCGGCCGGCACGGTAACGCTGGCAGGACCGTCCACCGAATTGGCCAACGTTGCCCGAGTCAGCGTTGGAGTCGTCGACGAATCCGGGTCGATGTACAAGCTCAAGAACCCAGGGTTGCCAATGGTGACCCGGAACCAGATCGATTGCTGGGGGGAAGCAGCCGAAAAATCCCAATCTTCAGTCCAGAGCTCAACGCCGTCTTCATCATTCACATACTCGGCGTCGTCACCGGTTGCCGTTGCGTTCGGCTGGCCGTTCGCTTCAGAGTCGGGACGGAACACACCGAGAAAGGCATCATTGACGCCCGTGATTACGTGGCGAGCGCCGTTGTCAGCAGCCAAAGTTGGATATCCAGTGGGAAGGTCACCCCAATCAAAACCGAAGTCTTCGGAGCTGGTCAGGGGGACCGCCGTGATGAGATCCTGGATTCCACTCCCCGGGGTGGGTCCCAGATTCTCAAGCAGCACTGGATGCCAATTCTGCGACACGTAGGACTCCCACTGAGCAGCCGTCCAGCCCAAGGTATTAATGCCGTCGAGCATTGCCTGTGCGTCTGCGCGCACGCCATTGTTGGCAGACGTCAGGTAGGTTCCCTGAGTGGTGACGGCAACAACGGAATGATTGGCCGTGGCAGGACTGAAGTGGTCATGGGTAATTGTCCACAGCGCGGTTTGAAACGCTGCCGCTTGGGTGTTACTGGCCTGGGTGCCAGTACCTGCGAAGTGATTGTCAAACAGCCAACGGATCATGCCAGCCTTTACCCGACCAACACCTCCCGCAGGCCGCAAGATACCTTGGGCAGACCCGGATGTCCCCCTGGATGAAAACTCAAGGGGCTGGATCGAAAAGATATCGTCGTAGGAAGCACTTTGGGAAACGGTTTCGCCCAGCTCAACACAAAAAGTGGTGTAATTTGAGAGAGACAGGCTGCTAATATTCACTGGAATGCGAACAGCTGCAGTGTTATTTGACAACCCCGCGACGAAAAAATCAGTAAGGTTTGCCCCAGCCCAATTCGGCTGAAAAAGTGATCCTCCCAAAGTAGTTACGTTGGAAAGGACGGTGTCCTGAACAAAAAGAGTGCCAGCACCTTCCGGGGCCTGGAAACTCACGCTGTCAGAACAGGCCGGATCGTCCGTAAAAGAGGCGGTTACCGTTCGCGTTGCGCCATCCGCGTAGAGGCCTTGAACCTGTACAGTCAGGACCGGATCAAAAGGTGCCGTAAAGACCTGGCTCGGACCCCCGGGAACGCGAACATAGAGCTCACCGCTTGCCGGTGGAGAGCTAATGTTCAACGTACCCCACAGCTCGTAAGTATTTGTCGTCGCTGGGCTCTCCAGAGCGCCCACAAGCCCATCAAGGCTTATCTCACAAGAACGGCTACCCCGACCAGCAGCGGGGCTCTGTGGTGGCTCGGCCTGCCGAGACCCAGCTGGCGCACGGCTAGCATCGGCTGCTAATGCTCTAGCCTGACCATCGTGCACGATCGAGGCATTCGCCAGCTCAACG
>SKKV01000187.1 GCA_007123575.1 Wenzhouxiangella sp. | reverse complement strand
TAGTCGTCGAAGTCGGCACCGACGGCGGCCATGGGCCAAGGGTCGCCGCCCAGTTTCTTCAGGCTATAGGCGATATTGCCGGCGCAGCCGCCAAAATTGCGGTGCAGCTCGGGCACCAGGAAGGCGACATTGAGCATGTGGGTCTGGTCGGGCAGGATGTGGTCGCGGAAGCGTTCCGGGAACACCATGATGTTGTCGTAGGCCAGCGAGCCACAGATCAGCACGGACATTGGGGAATTCTCTTTATTCGGGAACATCAGCGCGCCATTGTAACCATGCTTGCTGCGCGAAGCTCGAAATGCAGTGATTTAACGTCTTCTTTTCAACTTTGCGGTTGCCGGTGACGGCTCCGGTTGCTACATTAGGCGGTCTTTTTACTGTCGGGAAATACCCCTCTCTCCCTTTTGTCATGTTCAAGCGCTTACGCGGCATTTTTTCCAACGACCTGTCCATCGACCTGGGCACGGCCAATACCCTGATTTTCGTGCGCGGCCAAGGTATCGTGCTTAATGAGCCTTCGGTGGTGGCGGTGCGCATGAACCGGGGGCCGGGCGGGCCGCAGGAGGTTGCGGCGGTTGGCGGTGAGGCCAAACAGATGCTGGGCCGAACGCCGGGCAATATCCGCACCACCCGGCCGCTGAAGGACGGCGTGATTGCCGACTTCAACATGACCGAGCAGATGCTGCAGCACTTCATCAAGAAAGTGCACTCATCGAAGTTTTTGCGCCCCAGCCCGCGGGTGCTGGTGTGCGTGCCATGCTCGTCGACCCAGGTCGAGCGCCGCGCAATCAAGGAATCGGCCGAAGGCGCCGGCGCGCGCGAGGTGTTTCTGATCGAGGAGCCCATGGCCGCAGCTATCGGTGCCGGTATCCCCATTCACGAAGCCCGCGGCTCAATGGTGCTGGATATCGGCGGCGGCACCACTGAAGTCGCGGTGCTGTCGCTTAACGGCATTGTCTATTCCAACTCGGTTCGTACCGGCGGTGACCATTTCGACGAGGCCATCATCAACTATGTGCGCCGTTCCTACGGCACACTGATTGGCGAGTCCACGGCCGAGCGGATCAAGATGGAAATCGGCTGTGCCTATCCTCAGGAAGAGCTCAAGGAAATCCAGATATCCGGCCGGAACCTGGCCGAGGGCGTGCCGAAAATGCTCACCTTGAACAATAACGAGGTGCTGGAAGCGCTGTCCGAGGCGCTGACCAGCATTGTCGGTGCGGTCAAGGTCGCCCTGGAGCAGACCCCGCCTGAGCTGTGCGCTGACGTGGCCGAAACCGGCATCGTCCTGACCGGCGGTGGTGCGCTGCTGCGTGGCCTGGACAAGCTGCTGATGGAAGAAACCGGCCTGCCGGTGATCATCGCTGACGATCCGTTGACCTGCGTGGCCCGTGGCGGCGGTCGCGCGCTGGAAATGATGGACGAGAATCGCGGCGACGTCTTTTTCTCGTCCTGATTCCGGGGCGCGGTGAACATCCCCGACCGCGGCTACACGTCGGCTTCTACCGGCGACCTGGCCGGGCGAACGGCGCGGCTGATGGTCTATGTGCTGCTGGCCGTCATTCTGATGACCATGGATTATCGCGGTCGTCACGTCGAGAAGGTCCGCGGCGCGGTGATCGGCCTGGCCGAGCCGGTGTTTTTGGCCGTCGAGTCGCCGTTTCGCCTGGCCGCCAGCCTGCGGGCCAACGTTCGTGACTACCAGACCTTGCTGGCCGAGCGCGACCGGCTCGAGCGTTCGCTGCGCGAATCCGAAGCGCGGCTGCTGCTGGTCGACGAACTGGCTCGTGAAAATACCGAGTTGCGCAGCCTGGTTGATGCCTCCGAGCAGCTGGAAACCCGGTTTCTGACCGCCGAACTGCGCAATATTGACCTCAATCCCTACTCTCATCGCGTTTTGATCAACCGAGGCGCCCGCCATGGCGTGCGCCCCGGCCTGGCGGTGATCGAGTCGGAGGGCGTGGTCGGGCAGGTCGAGCAGGTGGCCTCGCGCTCGGCCAAGGTGATATTGATCTCCGACCCCGACCACGCCTTGCCTGTGCGAGTGCAGCGCACCGGGTTGCGCACCATTGCCTACGGTAGTGGTCGAACCGACGAGCTCCGGCTGACTGACTTGCCGATGAACGTGGACCTGGAACCTGGCGATACCCTGATGACTTCCGGCCTTGGCGGGCGCTTTCCGGCCGGCCTGCCGGTCGCTGAAATCACTGCAGTGCAACGACCATCCGGCGAGGCCTTTGCCGTTGCCCAGGCTCGTCCCCTGGCCGGTCTGGGCAGCATCCGCCACTTGCTGGTCATCGAACTGGAAGCGCCCGGACCCCTGCCCGGGCTGGTGCCCGAAGCGGCTGCTGAGCCTGTAGTCGAGTTCGATCCTGACGAGCTGACGGCAGGAGAGGACCCATGAGCGCCAGGACCCAGTCAAGCGGGTTGCTGTTGCTGACCCTGGCCTTCGGCCTTGCCCTTACCCTGATGCCGCTGCCGGATGCTCTGGAGCCGATGCGGCCGTACTGGGTCGCCATGATCCTGATTTACTGGAACCTTGAGGGCGGCCGCCTGCGCTACCTGGGCCAGGCCTTTGTGCTGGGTTTGCTGATGGATTTTTTCACCGGCACCTTGCTTGGCCAGCATGCCCTGGGCCTGGTCATTCTGGTGTTTCTGCTCGAACGGTTCAGAAACCAGATGCGGTTTTTCCCGCCCTGGCAGCAGGCCATGGCGGTGTTCGTGCTGCTGCTCAATGAACGTATTGTCCAGCTCTGGATCATCCTGCTCGGCGGTCATGGCTGGCCGGTGTGGACCTGGTGGCTGGCCCCGGTGGTGGCCATGCTGTTCTGGCCCTGGTTGTTCCTACTGCTTGATTTCATGCGCCGCCGGCAGCGGCTGCTGCGCTCGTGAAAACGATCCACGTCTACGCCGGCCGCGGCCGGATGCGCGACGAGCGCGCCGAGCAGGTGCTGATCGAGCAGCGTTTCCGAGTGGTCACGGTTATCGTGCTGGCCATGCTGGTCTTGTTGGGTTGGCGCTACGGTCAGCTCCAGCTTGGCGCCCACGAGACCTACGCCGCCCGCTCGGAAGAAAATCGTATTCGGCTGCGCGCCCTGGCCCCGAACCGTGGTCTGATTCTTGATCGACAGGGCCGCGTGCTGGCCGAAAACCGGCCCGCCTACCGGCTGGTGATCGTGCCGGAACGCACGCCGGGTCTGCCCGAGACGCTGGATCAGCTGGCCGGCCTGGTCGATATCAGCCCGGACGAAATGCGCCGCTTCGAGCAGCAGCGGCTGCGCTCGCGCCGGTTTGAGTCCATCACCCTGAAAAGCAACCTGGACGACGAGCAGGTGGCGCGCCTGGCGGTGGAGCGGCATCGGCTGCCGGGCGTGGAAATCGAGCCTTACCTGACCCGCTATTACCCGCATCGCGGCCTGCTGGCCCATGTGCTGGGCTATGTCGGGCGCATTGACAGCCAGGATCTCCAGCGCCTGGACCGCGACCAGTACCGGGCCACCACGCATGTCGGCAAAACCGGCATCGAGCGCCGCTACGAATCCCAGCTGCACGGCCGCTCAGGGCTAGAGCGGGTCGAAACCAACGCTCAGGGCCGGGTGCTGCGGGTAATCGAGCGCACCGACCCCGAGCCGGGCCAGGACCTGGTCTTGACCCTGGACCTGGACCTGCAGCGCGAGGCCGTGGATGCGCTGGGCGACCTGGCCGGTGCCGTGGTGCTGCTCAAGATCGAGACTGGCGAGGTGCTGGCCCTGGTCTCTCACCCCGGTTTTGATCCCAACCTGTTTGTTCACGGCATCAGCCACGCTGATTACAGCGCCTTGCTCACTGATCGCCGGCGGCCCTTGTTCAATCGCTTTTTGGCCGGCGGCTACGAGCCGGGCTCCACGATCAAGCCGTTCATCGCCCTGGCCGGCCTGGATGCCGGTCAGATTACGCCGGAAACGCGCATTTTCTCGCGCGGTTGGTTCCAGCTGCCCGGCCACAGCCGCCGCTATCGTGACTGGCGCCGCGAGGGCCACGGCTGGGTGGACCTGGAGCTGGCCATGGCCGAATCGGTCAACGTCTATTTCTACCAGCTTGCCCACGACCTGGGCATCGACCGAATATCGCGCGAACTGGCCCTGTTCGGTTTTGGCCGCGCGACCGGTATCGACTTGAATGGGGAAACGGGCGGCGTGCTGCCTACCCGGGCCTGGAAGCGGGCCACTTTCGGCGAGCCCTGGTTTCCTGGTGAGACGGTCATTACCGGTATCGGCCAGGGCTTTACCGTGGTGACCCCACTGCAGCTTGCCCACGCCACGGCTGCGCTGGCTGGCCGCGGCGTTACCGCGCCGCCGCGCCTGCTGGCGCCGGCCGACAGCGCTCGCATGGTGGTCCACCAGGAAGAAAACTGGGATGCCGTGTTCGATGCCATGGCCGCGGTGATTCATGGCCCGACCGGCACGGCCCGCTCGGTGGCCCGGCAGGTGCCGGTGCGCATGGCCGGCAAGACTGGCACTGCCCAGGTGTTCGGTTTGCCTGACGATCAGGACGAAGAGCGCGACGGCGATGAATTGCCCGAGCATCTGCGCAATCACGCTTTGTTCGTTGGTTTCGCGCCGCTCGACGAGCCGCGCGTGGCCATCAGCGTGGTCGCCGAGCACGGCGGCGGTGGCGCTCGCGTGGCCGCACCGGTGGCGGCACGCATCATCAACCGGGCCATGGAGCTGGGCTATTGAATACCCTCGTCGCCCAACGCTGGACCGGCCTGCTGCCGCCGCTGCGCCTGGACCCGATTCTTACCGTGCTGCTTCTGCTGCTGATGGGTGTCGGTCTGATGGTGCTCTACAGCGCCACCGAGCAGAACGTGGCCCTGGTCACCCGCCAGGGCATGCGGCTGGGCTTCGGCTTGCTGGTCTTGCTGGTCATGGCCCAGATTCCGCCGCGCCATTACCAAGCCTGGGCGCCGGCGCTGTTTGTCGGCGCCTTGCTGCTGCTGGTAGCGGTGTTGCTGTTCGGCGTCGGTCGAGGCGCGCAGCGCTGGCTGGACATCGGCTTGGTGCGCTTCCAGCCTTCGGAAGGCATGAAAGTGGCTCTGCCATTGATGCTGGCCGCCCTCCTGGCCCGTCGTCCGCTGCCGCCGGGCTGGATTGATCTGGCCATCTGCTTGGGCCTGATTGCCATCCCGGTCGGCCTGATCGTGCTGCAGCCGGATCTGGGTACGGCGGTGCTGGTGGCCGCCAGTGGCCTGGCGCTGCTGTTCCTGGCCGGCCTGCGCTGGCGCTTGATTTTTGCCATGCTCGGACTGGTCATTGCTGCTTTGCCGGTGGTCTGGCTCAACCTGCACCAATACCAGCGCCACCGGGTGATGACTTTTCTCAACCCCGAAAGCGACCCGCTGGGGCAGGGCTGGAACATCATCCAGTCGAAAATCGCGGTGGGTTCAGGTGGGCTGGCCGGCAAGGGCTGGACCCAGAGTACGCAGTCGCACCTGGAGTTTCTGCCGGAACCGCACACCGATTTCATTTTTTCGGTGCTGGCCGAGGAATTTGGCTTTATCGGCGTGATTCTGGTGTTGGCGCTGTATGCGGCCATTGTGCTGCGCGGGCTCTACCTGGCCAGCCGCTGCCGCGACAACTTCGGCCGCCTGCTGTCCGGCAGCCTGGTGCTGATGTTTTTCTTTTACCTGGTGGTCAACGTAGCGATGGTCAGCGGCCTGCTGCCGGTGGTGGGTGTGCCGCTGCCGCTGGTCAGCTACGGCGGCACCTCGGCGGTGAGCCTGCTGGCCGGTTTCGGGCTGGTGATGGGCTTGCATAGTCGGCGGCGGTTCATGGGCTGATAGGGAGCTGGTCGGGCGGCCTCGGGTGGGGGTATCCGCTTCAGTTCGACGCGGTGGCGAGG
>SKKV01000037.1 GCA_007123575.1 Wenzhouxiangella sp. | reverse complement strand
GCTGGACCGGCTCGAAGTCGATGCCGATGGCCGCTTTACCCTGGCCGGTCGCGACAACGACCTGGTCAACATCGCCGGCAAGCGCGCCTCGCTGGCCGATCTGACCCAAACCCTTTTGGAGATCGACGGGGTGCTGGACGGAATCATTTTCCAGCCGCCCGAAGCTGCCGATGGCCCCGTTGCCCGCCTGGCCGCACTGGTGGTCGCGCCGGGCAAGAGTGCGCGCGAACTACGCCAGGCCCTGGCCCGGCGCATCGACCCGGCCTTCATGCCACGACCGCTGCGCCTGGTCGAGGCGCTGCCCCGCGCCGACAGCGGCAAGCTGCCGCGCCAGTCGCTGGTCAGCCTGTACGAGCGGGTCTGCGAGACGGCCGAATGACCCAGGCCAGCATTGACATGACCGTGCCGGCGTCGCACCCGGCCCTGCCGGGACATTTTCCCGGCCAGCCCATCGTCCCGGGCGTGGTGCTGCTGGCGCTTGTTCATGAACAGGCCTGCCAGCACCTGGCATTTGCCGCCGGCGCCACCCGCTGGGCAAGGATCAAGTTTCTTCGTCCCATCCTGCCGGACCAACCCTTTCGGCTGATCATCGACGGTGATCAGGTCCGATTCAGCTTCCGGATCGAAACCAGCGCCGGCGAAGCCGTCGCCCGAGGCCAGTGCCGACATGCCGAACTGGCGTGAACGGCCCGAGGGGGGCAATCGCTTCTGGCTGGCCCTGATTCGCTGGGTCATCCTCAACATCGGCCGTGGCTTCGCCCAGTTTTTCATGGTGCCGACCGCGCTCTACTTCATGCTGGTGCGCGGCGTCGAGCGGCGCGCCTCGCGCGCCTGGCTGGACCGGGTCGAAGCCCCCCGACGCGGCAACCTGGGCGTGCTCACGCACATCTACACCTTCGCCATCACCATCGTCGACCGGGTGTTGCTGTTGTCCGGCCGGGAAAACGAGCTTCAAATCCACAGCGAAGGAACCGAGGAGTTGCAGTCCATCATGCAGTCCGGCCAGGGCTGCGTGCTGCTGGGCTCACATCTGGGCAGCTTCGAGGCGGTGCGCGCCTTTCGCCACCATGCCCCGCCGGATTGCCGCTATCTCAAGGTGGTCATGGACCGCGACCAGAATTCCCTGATGACGCGCATGCTCGAAGAGATCAACCCCGAGATTCGCGACACCGTCATCGACGCCCGCCAGCCCGGGCCGCAGATCGTGCTGGAAGCCGCCGAGGCCTGCGCTGCCGGCGGCATGATTGCCATGCTGGCAGACCGCACCTTCCGTGATGAAGCCAGCATCGAGGTACCGTTCATGGGCGGCATGGCTCGCCTGCCGGTCGCCCCCCTGGCCGTGGCCGCCGCGCTCGAAGCGCCGGTGTTCCTGGTGTTTGGCCTGTACGAGGGCAAGCGTCGCTACCGCCTGGTGTTCGAGCGCCTGCCGCAGCCGGGCAAGATGCCCTCAAATCGACGCGAGAAGCGCGAGCGACTGAACCAATGGGTGGCGACCTATGCCCAACGACTGGAGCACTACGCTCGCCGCTACCCCTATAACTGGTTCAATTTTTATGATTTCTGGAACACGTAGAACGCTACTTTTGATGCTGATGCTGGCCCTGACGACTTTAGGCATGGCAGCCGAGGAGTCAGCCGGCGAGGAAGCTTCGGACAATGCCCCCGACCTGCCCGAACTTCTCAGCCACCTGGCCGAAACCGGGAACGAGTCCATGCGTTTCGAAGAAACCCGGCCCAGCAGCCTGCTGGCCGAGCCGGTCACCGTCACCGGCACCTTGCAGCGTGACGGCGACCGCCTGATTCGGGAAACCAGCACGCCGCGTCGCGAAACCCAGACCCTGACCGCCAGTCACGTCGAAATCCGCCGGCCAGGCGGCTTTCGCCAGCGCTTCAGCTTAAGCCGCGCGCCCGAGCTGGCCGCCCTGCGCCAGGCCCTGCTGGCCCTGCTTGACGGCAACCTCGACCAGCTCGACCAGCACTTCAAGCACGCGCTTGCCTGGGAAGAACAAGCGTGGACGCTGGAGCTCACGCCGCGCGGGCCCGACACGGCCGAGCGGGTCCACAAGCTCACCCTCGCCGGCCAGGAATACCGGCTTGAGTCCATGACCCTGGAGCTGACCGACGGCGACCAGATCCAGACCCGATTCCTGAGGCCGGAATCCGAACACGACTCCTCGTCCGAATGACAATCCAAGCCGCTGATCCACCGTTCGCACTGAAACGACCGTGAAAGCCGCGCTGAAAGTCCTGGCCTGCCTGTCCATCCTCGTCGCCTTGGGGGCCTTTGCCTTGAGCCAGCTCGAGCTGGACTACCGACTGGATGCCTTCCTTCCAGCCCCGGCCGACCCCGAGCAGGCCCTGGTCGTCGACCAGATCAGCGCCGGCCCGGGCGGTCGCATCGTGCTGGCCGCCGTGGCCGGTGGCAGCAGCGATGAGCTGGTGGCATTCAGCCGCGAACTGGCCGAGCGCTGGCGCCAGCTCGAAGACGTCGTTCGGGTCGACAACGGCGAGTTTCAGCTTGATCCGGACACCGAGCAGCGCCTGATGCAGGCCCGCTTTCTGCTGCTGCCCGATGTCGATGAGCGCCTGACCGAGCAGGCGCTGGAACAAGCCCTGGCCGATCGGGTTGCCGACCTGGCCCTGGGCGGTCGCCAGGTCGAGGAGCTGATTCGCCGCGACCCGTTGGGCATGCTGCCCGAGCTGGCTGCCAGGCTGGCGACCATTGACGGCGGCGAGCAGCACGATGGCATCTGGCTGGACGCCGATGGCGAACGGGCGCTGCTGGCCGTGATCAGCGCCTGGCCGCCGTTCGCCATCGCCGAACAGACCCGCCTGGTCGAACAGCTCAAATCCAGCTTCCAGGACCTGCCCGACAGCGCCGACTTTCGCCTGACCCTGGGCGGCGCCCCGGTTATTGCCGTCGATAGCGCCGATCAGTCCCGCAGCGAGGCAATCACCTTGTCGCTGATCGGCTCGGGTTTCCTGCTGCTGGTGCTGAGCCTGGCCTGGCGCTCGCCGACAATGGTCCTGGCCGGCGCCCTGCCGCTGGCCGCCGGCGTAGTCGCCGGTCTGCTGGTCACGGCCCTGGCCTTTGACCAGGTCCATGGCCTGACCCTGGCCTTCGGCTTCACTCTCCTCGGGGTTGCCCTGGACTATCCCATACACCTGTTTGCCCACGCCGGCGATCGACGCCTGGCGATTGCCGCGCGCAGCATTTCGCGCCCGCTCTTGCTCGGTGCGGCCAGCACCCTGATTGCCTACCTGGCGATCTGGGCCTCGACCTCTCCGGGCCTGGCCCAGCTGGGCGCATTCTCCGCCGCCGGGCTGGCCACCGCCGCCCTGGTCACCCTGGCCCTGCCCAGCCTGGGCATTCAGCCGCCCGCGCGCGGCCCCGGCATGGTTCGCTACTGGCCTTACCTGCCGTGGCTGCCACTGCTGCTGGCCACCCTCGCCCTGGTCGCTCTGGTGATGCAGGGCGAACAGCGCTGGTCATCTGATTTGACCCGACTAAGCCCGGTCGACAACCAGGCTCTTATCGATGATGTGGAACTGCGCCAGGCCATGCAGACCGGCGATGTGCGCCACATGATTGTTATCGGCAAACCGACGCTGGACCAAACCCTGGAAGCGGCTGAAAGCCTGGTCGACAAGCTACCCGAGGCCAAGGCCCGCGGCTGGCTGGCCGGCTGGAATACGCCCACCGACCTGCTGCCCAGCCCGGCACGCCAGGCCGAGCGCCGCGCCGCCTGGCCGGATCGCGCCGCCATGGCCGAGCAGCTGCACGCCGCCGATCCCCGCTTTCAGCCAGAGGCTTTCCAGCCTTTCCTGCAAGACCTCGACGGGCTGGGCGAGCTGGGCACGCTCGGCCCGGATAGCTGGCGCGGCACGGCCCTGGAGCTTCGGCTCGACAGTCTGCTGGCCGAAGACGGTGATCGCTGGCGCGCCCTGATCCTGCCGGTCGGCCTGACCGATGCTGACGCCCTGGGCGACTGGCTGAACGAGCTCGACACCAGCGCCCGCCTGGTCGACCTGCGCGCCACCTCCGAGGCCATGGTCAACGCCTACCGCCGCGATGCCGGCTTCAGCCTGAGCATCGCCATGGGCCTGATTGCCCTGCTGCTGCTGATCCGCTTGGGCTCACTGCGCCTGGCCGGCAGCGTTCTGCTGCCGCCGCTGGCCGCCATCCTGTGCACGGCCGCGATCATGGCGCGGCTGGACGGCGGGCTGACCATCGTCCACCTGGTCGGCCTGCTGCTGGCCGGCGGCATTGGCCTGGATTTCGCCATCTTCGCTCGCACCATGGCCGACGAGCGCCGCCAGCGCGCCCGCACCAACCGCGCCATCGGCCTGTGCTGCCTGTCCTCCGGCGGCGTATTCCTGATCCTGGGCCAGTCGGATATCGGCCTACTGCGCATGCTGGGGATGACCGTCGCCCTGGGCATTCTGCTATCGTGGCTGTTCGCCAAGACCTGCCAACCGCCCGCGCGACACCTGTGACCCATCATCCCCGCTCCATCGCCAATCTGGTGCCACACGCCGGCAACATGGTGCTGCTGCACGAAGTGATCGACTTCGACAGCGAGCAGATTCAATGCCGGGCCGCCTGCGACCCGGCAGCCGATCACCCGCTGGCCCGGGAAGGCCGACTGCCGGCCACGGCGCTGGCCGAATACGGCGCCCAGGCGATGGCAGTTCATGGTGGCCTGCTGGCCGAACCCGATCAGCCACCGCGCCCCGGACGTCTTGTCGCCTTAGGGAAGCTCGAACTCAACCTTGATTTTCTGGAGCAGGCAACGACGCTGACCGTCAGCGCCACCCGGTTCGGCGGCGATGAGGCCGGTCAGCTCTACGATTTTGAAGTCTTGGCGCAAAATCAGTGCCTGGCCCGCGGCCGAGCCACGGTCATGTTTGCCGATGGCGGGGGGCAGCCATGATTGCCCGCCGCCGCCGGGCCGGTCGGCCCGATCCTTGCCGGGCCCTGGTCACCGGCGGCTCCGGCGGCATTGGCGCCGCGATCTGCAAAGCGCTCGCCCAAGCCGGCCTGTCCGTCATTGTCCATGCCGGCTCACGCCTGGACCGGGCCGAGGCCGTGGCCGAAGAGATTGTCCAGGACAGCGGCCAGGCCCGGGCCGTGCAGTTTGACCTGTCGGATGCAGCAAGCTGCGCGGCCAACCTGGCCGAACTGACCGGGTCCGAACCCTTGTCAGTGATCGTTCACAACGCCGGCGTCCATGACGACGCGCCCCTGGCCGGCATGGGCGTCGAGCAGTGGCAGCGGGTGATTGATGTGAACCTGAACGCCTTCTATCGGGTGGTGCAACCGGCCCTGCTCGGCATGGCCCGGCAGCGCTGGGGAAGGGTGATCGCGGTGTCCAGCGTGGCCGCGCGCCTGGGCAATCGCGGCCAGGCCAACTACGCCGCGGCCAAGGCCGGGGCGCACGGCGCGGTCATTTCACTGACCCGCGAAATGGCCGCCCGCGGCATCACCGCCAATACCATCGCCCCCGGCCTGATCGACACCGGCATGCTCGAAGCCGCGCACAGCGAGCAGGCCCTGGCCCTGGTGCCGGCCGCGCGTTTGGGCCAGGCCGGCGAAGTGGCCGCCCTGGTTGCCTTCCTGTGCTCGGACGCAGCCGGTTACATCAACGGTCAGTTGATCGGCGTTGACGGTGGCATGGCGCCAGGCTGACGGAGCAGTAGTGGTCCTTCAACCTGATAATTTAGGATTCAGTTGGTCTGTCAGCGTTCAGGGCAAGGCGCGGCTCGCAGTGAATGGCCTTAGCCCTTCGCAAGAGCCGGAACGCAGCCATGGACGCTGACAGGCCAACCCTTCGGGCGCTCCTGTGGCACTCCGCTGCCGCGTTCCGCCGCTTGGCAAGGGCTACGGCCATTCCCTGCGC
>SKKV01000110.1 GCA_007123575.1 Wenzhouxiangella sp. | reverse complement strand
TGCGCTGTGGTTGCGAATCAACGCATCTTGCAAAGCCAGCTGCCGCAAAGCCAAAAGGTCATCTACTGCATCGTTTCTGGTGTCGTCGCGATCGGGGTATATTTCGTCGCCGTGCTCATGATTGTTCGGTTTATGAGCTAAGGAGCCGGCTTACGCCAGCTCGCCCTCCCACCAGGCGTGTCCGCTGCGCGGGTCGCGGCGCAGCCGGATCTCGGTGCCGATCTCTGGGGCCTTGGCCTCGCTGACAGCCATGGTCCGGCCCTCCTGCCCGGCAGCGTCACGCCAAATCACCACCACCGAAGGATGGGTGTCATACCAGCGCGTAAAAAGCTCCTGGTCTATAACGCGCGCCGGCTCGGCCGGGTGCTTGATCGCACGCAGCTTCCTGGCCAGCAACGGCCAGCGCCAGATCAGCAACCCCAGGCCCGCAATGGTCAAGGTCACTCCGGTCAGCAGCGATTGCCATCCCGCCCCGGCCCGAGCGGCACCGCGCAGTTCGCTGATCCGCGGGTCGCGCGGCAGATAGCGGACTTCCACCAGAGTGCCGGGCTCGAGCAAGTGATAGGCTGATCGGCTTACCCGCGTCTCGCCGAGTTGCTCGGCGCCCTCGGCGTCGGTGAAGGCGTAGTTGATATTGAAGACGCGGTTGCTGTGCGCAGTGTTATGAACGAAACTGCTGATCACCTCTCCTGTGGTCAAGACCCCATCGCGCGTCAGCTCGTTGCCCGTGCTCCATCTCGCCAGGCCGATCAGTGCGATCGACGGGCCAATGACCAGCAGGAAGATGATGACCAAGCCGTAATCGCTTAGCCAGACCGAGCGGGAAGAAATAGCGCGTTGGTTCATCACCGATTCCTTCAACCGTTATTCACCAGTCTAACTACCCGGCAATCATTGAAACCGATCCCGAAAAATCTCATCCTCCCCTGGCTGGTCTGATATTCCCGTGCCGGTCAAACTGATTGAATCCGGCGAGCTTGGCCCGTTGGAGACAAGCTGAATGGTCGCATTTCGTGTGCCCGTCGTGCTGGGTGTGAACACCACTTGCAGATTGCAGCTTGCGCCCGGTGCCAGACTGGAACCGCAGCCGTTTGTCAGGTTGAAGTTGTTGGCATGGGAGCCGCCCAGGGTGATGCTGGTTAGGCTCAAGCTGGCCAGGCCCGTATTATTTAAGCTTAGCGTCCGGGCGCTACTGGCCTCACCAACCGGCTGTTGGCCAAAGTTCAAGGAACTGGGCGAGATTTGTAGTTCAGGCTCCAGGTCAAACTCAATCAAGATGTTGGCCTCGTTGTTTCCCGGATCAGTGTCAAAGGTGGAGCCACTGACCACGGCTGAAACGATCGGCGGCGTTCCCAATGCTGGGACCCCGATGATGCTTAAGTGGCGAGTGCTGGGCTGCACGGCACCGAGCTGCCAAACCCCGGTACTCGGGTCATAGATCCCGTAAGAACTGTAATGACTGTTCAAGGCAAACGCCGCGGGCAAGGCAATCTGAACCTGCACATCTTCCCCGACGCTTGGCCCCAGGTTCACAAAGTCCACGCTGATTTTCACCGGATCACCCGGCACAACCAGCGGAGGTTCAACCCGCAAGCTCACTGCCAAATCGGCAAACGCCGAGATCCTGGCTATCGCAGTGTTATTGCTCGGGTCCGGGTCAATGCTGTTGCTGCCCGCCTGACCGAACAGGAGGTAGTCTCCGGCGGGATTCACCTCTAGGGACAGCCTCATGCCACGATCCGCGCCAACACCCAGGTTGCCGACTTGCCAACGCCCGTTGCTCGGATCGAAGTTCCCGCCGCTGTTATCGCCCACCCAGGTGTAGCCGACAGGAATGGCAAGGCTTACAACCACACCACCGGCCGGATCCGGCCCGTTATTGCTGACCCGAACATCAAAGTCAGCTACCTGGCCGGGCAAGACCTGGCTTTCTTGCAGGGTGATACTTAGCGCCAGGTCCGAACGCGCCAGCAATACATCCAGTTCGAGGGCGCGCTCGTTGTTGTTCTGATCGGGATCAAAGGTACTGGATGCCGCAGCCGCGCTCAGCGTGTAGCCACCGTCGCCCAAGACCTGGACCTGAAGCGTCAGCTCAGCTGAAGCAGCAGCACCATGCGAGTCCAGGTCGAGGATTTTCCAGTAGCCCTGGCTTGGATCAAAGTCTCCCCTGTCGACATCGAAGCCGAGCAGTTGAAAGCCGTCTGGCAGGTTGACGAAGGCTTCGGCTTCGACTGCAGAATCCGGTCCGAGGTTACTGACTTGTACTGAAAACGTCACGCTTTGTCCGGGTACCGCCTGGTCGACGTTGGCAACCAGTTTCATCTCCAGATCGGCTTGCGCTGGCGGCAGTGGCAGCGTGCTTTCCAAGCGATGAATCGGCGAGCGCAACGGCCAGCTGTTGCCACGGCCGTCTTCTGCCTGGGCATCAATGACGATGTAAAACACGCCAGGCAGACCCTCGAAATCATCCAGCACCCAACGCTGGCCAATCCAAGTCATACGCCCACCGCCAACGGGCGGCTGGAAGCTTGCGGGATCGCAACAGCTGCTTGAGACCAGGACACGCGGCGGGTAAGACAGAGGAGCACCAGTGCGGTACCGAACAGGGCCACCACCGTATTGCCAAGTCACCCGGTTGTTGCCGGCCTCCCACACGGGCTCGGGGTCAACGAACAGATCATGCCGAATACGAACTGCTGACACTGCGCTGGTTGAGGGTTGTCCGTTGTCCGAGATGAAAACACTGCTGTAGGTCAAGACCCGACCATCCGGCAAAACGCTTAAGCCCAGGCTTGTCAAATCATGTAAGTTCCCAAATGTGTCGTAGGTGAACTGCCCCAAGGTTCTGAGGCTTTGCGCATCATCAGGATCGGAATACAAACCCAGCACCAAGGTCCCGGTCCAGGTCTCCGGAGTATTGGGATTTGGAAGCCTGGTGCCAAGCAATGCGGGGCCACCGGCCATGCGGCTGGCACCAGCCCAGAAACGGCCATTTTCTCGCTCCCAGCCTGCACAACCGTCAAAAGCACCGCTCAAGCTTAACCAGGCCGCGCGTTCACAGTCGCGCCATGGTCCAGAGGGCCAGGCGTTTGCCGGCAAGCCCAAAAAGCCCGTGGTCGTTTTACCTTGGGCCGGAACAAGTATTCGGTCGCCGAACACGACCGCGTTGTAGACCTCAGGGGCGGCGCGATTTGTCGAGAAGTCGGTGTTGAAACCCGGATGCAGGCTCCCATCGGACCGAACCCTGACCAGGTTAAGCTCGGGAGTCGCAGCTTGGCGATACAGGCTACGAAAAATCAGATAATCGCCATCAGGGTGCAAAACAACGCCCTGAAAGCGATCTCCAAAGCCTTCTTCCTCAGCCAAGGCGATCGCCGGATCGGGGACAAAGCTGTTATCCAGGCTGCCATTAGCGTTCAGTCGCGCCAGGCCCAGGCGCGGTTGGCCTTTGACTACAGCAAATTCTCCGCCGATCAGAATCCGCCCGTTCTGCAGTAGCCGAAGGTATCTGACACGCGGTCTGTCTCCGTTCCACCCAACCACATCAGGGTTGACAAAACTATTGTCCAGACTGCCATCGGCGTGAAGCCGAGCAACGCCGGAACGTGGTTGCGAATTAACCTGAGTAAAGTTGCCGGCAATCAGAATCCTGCCGTCAGGCTGCACGGTGACTGCACTGACAACACCATTGATGATGGGGTTGAAACTGGTGACCAGCGTGCCTTGTTCAACCACAGCGGCAAGAGATGACCAAAAGACCCCATTGACATCCGTGAAATCACCAGCCAGCAGCAAACCACCTGGCCGTGGGACTGCCGATTTCAACCAGGCCGTACCAACACCTTCAATGTTGACCGTCAGGCCTTGATCCAGCCGACCGTAGCGACTGACTGCCGCGATGCGGTTGCGCGGAATGGTGCCGTTGATGTTGGTAAAAGCACCGGCGAATACCACCTCACCGCCGGGCCGAACGGCCAGCGCGTTGACCGCGCCATTCGGGATCATCAGCGGCACGAAACTGCTGTCCACGCTGCCATCATGGTTAAGCCTTGCCAAGCGTGCGCGCAGGCTGGCGTTGGTGAAGTCGCCGCCAATCACCAGGCGTCCGTCGGGCTGCAGCGCCAGGCTCAGCACCGGGCCGTTCAGGTTGGGGGCGGTGAAGCTCGAGTCCAGGCTGCCGTTCGGGTTCAAGCGCATGACAAAACCCGCGCTGCCGTTCGCGCCGGCAATCACAATGCGCCCCCCCAGATCGAGCGCGATGGCGCGAACTGTGTAGTTGCCGGTTTCCAGCACGGCTGGTGCGGTAAAACCCGGGTCTTGCGAGCCATCGCTGTTGAGGCGGTAGATGCGGCGTCCCACAGGAGAGTTTGTTGGGCGAAGATCACCGCCGACCAGCAGCTTGCCGTCGCCCTGCACGGCCAGCGCATACGCCGTGCCGGCGTAGGCCGGCGGCACAAAGCTGGTATCGAGCGTGCCGTTGTAGTTAACCCGCGCCACCCGCGTTCGCGGCTGGCCGCCAATGGTGCTGAAAGCGCCGCCCAGGTACAGCTTGCGCTCCAACGTGATTGGTTCTACCTCAGCCGCTTCGGCCACGGCGCGAATGGTCCCATTCGGGTTGACCGCGCTCATGCTGCCCACCGCTGCCCCGGTTTCCGGATCAATGCGGGCAATCCGATTGCCCCCGCTGGTAAAACTGCCGACGACGACAAAATCGCCAAAGGTATCGCGCAGGCTGTCAAACACCGTGCCGCTGCCCAGGCTGGGTTGAAACTGGGGCTCCGGGCGGCCATCGGCACGCAGCACGGCCAAGCGCGGACGCGACTGCCCACCCACCTGGGAAAAGCCACCGCCAATCAGCAGCTCACCGGTGAAGCCTTGGCTGATGGTATTGACCGTGCCGTTGACATTCGGGTCGTAGGCATCGACCGGCAGCTGGGCCCGGGCCAGGCCGGTGGTGATCAGGGCCAGCACGGCCAGGGCGAGTTTGCTGCGTAAAGTCATGGAAAACTTCCGATCGTCTCCTGTCTTGCAGGATGCTCGTCAGGCCACCGGCTAACTTGAAATTAGCTTAAAAAGACCGTGAAAAAGGCGGGATCAGGGCAAATTTCGCCGGCCCCGTTAGAAGCTGGATTCCAGAATCCGGTCGCCCTTGACCGCTGCCCCGGACACCCAGCGGCCGATGGGCGTTCTTTCCCAGCCGGAGCTGTAGTTGCGGGCAGTGATCCACCAGATATACCAATCGCCGCTATCGGCATCCTGGATCGGGGTGGCGAAGCGGAATTCCTGCCAGCGGTAGTTCCAGGTGGTTTCGGTGCCGCGCAAGGTGATATCGCCGGACAAGCTCACATCCAGCTCGCGGATCTCGGCCCGCGAGACCTCGCGCTCGTGGTCGGTGATATCGGCAGTGGTCAAGACAACCCGGCCGTGGCGGCCGAAACCGTAGCTTGGCTGAGCCAGGATCTGCTGGGCTATGGCCAGGCGCTCGGCATCCGTGCTGGCCGGCTCAGGTAAGCGTGACTGACCAATAATTTCCAGGCGTTGCTCGGCATAGCGTTCGCGCAGGCCCTGAATTTCGGCGATTCGCTCGGCGGTGGCCTGGGTGATCTGCGGGGTGAAAGCGCGCTGCCAGGCGGCCCAGGAATTGGCTCGGGCAGCGTGAAGATCAAGCAGGCCATAGATTCGTTCTTCGGCGCCTTCAACCAGAAAAGCATTGCTGCGATGAGTAGGGTTGGCTGGGTCCAGGTTGCGGAAGTACTCCAGTTCCTGATTCTGAATCTGGAACATACCGCGCAGGTTGGCATTGGTCTGCTGTACGGCTTCATCCACCCGCCGAATATGGTTTTCAGCCAGCCGCTGCAGCCGACCCAGGTCCTGATGATCATAGGCGGCCCCCTGCTGCACAGTGCCTCGGGTCCAGGGCAGGTCGACGCTGGCG
>SKKV01000024.1 GCA_007123575.1 Wenzhouxiangella sp. | reverse complement strand
TTCGGCTTCGGCTTCGGCTTCGGCTTCGGCTTCTGCGTCTACCTCAAGTTCGGCTTCGGTCTCAAATTCCTGGTCAGCTTCTGACTCGGCTAGCTCATCTACCGTGAGCTCCTCGCTAGCTGCAGCTTCATCCCTTTTAACGTCAATCGGCGGCACCGGTGCTGGCTGATCACCGGTTCTTTCGCGGTGGGCCTGGTTGTGCAGCTCGCGTAACTCTCGCGCCAGGTCGCCTGTCTGGAACACCTCGTCATCAATCGGATCGCAGCGCAGTCTCGCCAGCCGCTGAGTAAACAGCTCCGAGCAGTGCACCATGGCGACCAGTCCAGCGCGCGTCGGCGGTGCGACACACAGCGACAGCTCTTCCAGATAAGACTCCAGAATCTGAGCGGTTTCCGTCTCATCACCGATGGGGGCAAGCCGCATGGTGCCCTTCATGGTATGGACTGTCCGAACCAAGCTCTCATCAATCGGCGGTACGTGGCCGGATTCGTCAGCATCTTCAAGCCACTGATCGAAAGACTCCAGATTTTCCGACAACTCTTTAACCATCAGCTCGATCAGGGTCGGATCCAGATCTTCAAGCTCAGGCGGCACCGGTCGCGTTTCAGCTCCGTCTGCCAGCTTGCCTTCGGATGCCAGCTCGGCCTCCCGGGCCAATGCCTCACACCGCGCCTCATCGACTTCACCCTCACCCTCGCCACTCAGGCGGTCGCGCATGCTCGGCAGATAGCCGACTGCACGGGCAACCAGCCCTGTTATTTCAGGGGTGGCCTCTATCTGGCGGTCCAGAACACGGTTGAGCATGTTTTCGATTTGCCAGGCGAACTCACCGATTTCCATGGCACCGGCCATTCGCCCAGAACCTTTCAATGAATGGAAAGCGCGCCGGATGGTAACGGTCGTTTCCTCGTCATTGGGGTTTTCGCGCCAGGCAGGCACCAGTTCGTTGAGCGATTCGAGCTCCTGATCGAATTCCTCAAGAAAAATTTCAACGATATCGAAATCGTCAAACGCCGAGCCTCCGGATGGCGCTGGCGCTGATTTGGATTTATCTTCAGTAGACCCGCCAACGTGGGCAACGGACCCTTCATCGGTTAATGGCTCTTCGTCGAAATCGATATCGGCGAGATCCTCCAGATCCTCAAGGTCGTCAACCTCATCGATCTCATCAAGCGCTTCGCTCCGCTCGATTTCCGGGACCTCTTCCGAATCTGGCTCACGGCCACCAACCTCCAGCGTCTCGTCTGCGCTGACCTCGTCTGCATCAACCTCAGTTTCCGCCCCCATGGCCAGGTCGTCGGGCTCAACTTCGTCGGCCTCTTCCCTGTCACCAAGTTCCAGATCGGTATCGATAGTTTCGTCGGTCTCGAAGTCCATGACCGGCTCGCCTTCCTCGAAATCTTCCAGCTCATCGATGCCTTCAAACTCATCGATATCTTCAAGCTCTTCGAGATCGGCAAGCGCTTCAGGGGTTTCCGATGCGTCAGCGTCGGTCAATTCCTCGGGCTGGTCATCAAGTTGCTCTTCGACCGGAAGCGCCGATTCAACGGCCTGCTCTCCATCAACCGGTGCCGGTTGATCCAAATCAACCTCCCAGTAACCCAGCGCCGCCAGTCGGTCACGAGCGGAATGAAGGTAAGCCTCACCACGCGCGTCTTGCGTAGACAAGCTTTCCAAATAAAACTCGGTGACCGTCAACGTCTCAGCCAGGGCATCCAGTGCCTCGGGATCGCCGCTGACGCTCCCGCCCAGGTGATCGCCAGCAACCCGGCTGGCAGCATGCAACATCTCGGCGGCCTCACCCAATTCAGACAGGTTCAGCACGCCAGCAATTCGGTCGAGAATGGTTTGCGCCTCTCCAATCGCTCCGGCGTCGGCCTTCTGCCGATTGACAGCATCCAGAAGGTGCTTGGCGTGAGCCAGATCCTCCAGCGCCTCCTTGACCAGTTGGCGAACGACGCGACGATGCTCGGAGGCCGGCAACAAGCCAATGGCGTCGTCGGCACCATCATCCAGGTCGCCCTGAGCGGCAAGCCCGAAGCTTTCCTCGAGCTGTGACTCGACAACCAGCAGTTCACGAGCCACTCGCAGCAGCACCGGATCGTCTGCATCTGAACCCATTTCGTTCAGCAGGCTGGCCTGGGTCTTGACCCGGCTGGACAGGCGATCAAGGCCCAGCATGCCGAGACTCTCACCAACCGACTGCAGCAAGGTTGTTTGCTGCTGCAGCAACTCCGCGTCTCGCTCCTGCTCCAATTGAGAGCCGAGTACATCCTTGACCTTGGCAAGGTCTTCCCGCGCTGCCTGGGTTACAGCGGTGTAAAGGGCCCTGTTTCTGCCGGCCAGGAATACCTTTGCCTGGGCAACTTGTTCCGGGGCATGCGTGCCGAGATCAAAGGCTTGGTAAACTTCTGCGGCCAGCGGCGCTCCTGATCGCGCCATGGCGAGCTGAAAAAGGAAACCTTGACAAAGGTCATCAGCCCGATCATTCAGGCCCGCGCTAGCTGGCTTCTCACTGGCATTCTTGATCAGCACATCCAGCCTGGCAAATAGACGCGTTGTCGATGGACCGGCAGCAACATCCTGCTCACGCAATGCCTCACACAGCCCGCCGGCGGCCCACCCAACCCTTCGAACCGACGCAGGCAGAGAAGTCTGGTCGCGCAGCACCAGGGCCGCAGCGGACAGCACCGACAAGGCCTCTTCGTCGGCGTTGTTGAGCAGCATGCCGCGCAGCGCGTGCTGGTACCGGCGCCGAATTTCTCCAACCTCGGGAACGCTGTCACTGCCGACCTCGGGCAGCACGACGCCTTCCACATCAGGCTGGAAGTACGTGGTTTCGTCAATCGGCTTTTCGCCCGCAACCGCGCGCAGCTCATTGACCGTAGGCAGCACGATGATGGGCGCATCCTGCTGAGTGCTCTCGAGGTAATCGAGATAATCGGGCAGGGTACCGGTGGCCTCGAGAACGGCACTGATAGCTTGGTCGATATCCTTAACCTGCCCGCCTTGCAGCGCCTGTAACGCTTCTCCCATAGAACCGGCCACCAACTGGCCGCTTTCGAAATCCATCATTGCCAGGGAACCGGCCACCTTCTCACAGGCTGCGATGGCTTCATCCAGATCTTCAGGGCGACTGTCCACCTCGTCGTCACCAAAGCGCTCAACGGCCATGCGCACTTCATCGCATAGTTCATCCAAAAGCGGCCTGGTCCACTGCAAGGACTGATTTCTCGATCGCGTGCTACTCATGACCGCGACCCCACGAAAGTTGGCTTGGGAAGTGAACGCATGATTGGCTGACCTCTCTGGCAGGCTTACTCATACCGTGACTGATCGTAAATATCGAAAGGCACGGTAGATCAGGACTCATCCTCTGGAAGCGTAAAGTCAGATACCGAATCACGTAGTTCGCGTACCAATTCAGCCAGGTTGGCCACCGATTTCGCGGTCTGCCCGGTACCTTCCGTGGTCTGGACCGAGATGTCTCGAATGCTGTTCATCAACTTGGCGATCTTGGTCGCATTGTTAGATTCTTCCTGGGCCTGGTGCGAGATGTCCTGAATCAGTCCGGCCAGGTCATTGGACACTTTCTCGATCGACTCCAGCGCCTCACCGGCATCCTCTGCCAGTCGGGCCCCAGAAACCACCTGCGAGGTGGTTTGTTCCATCGAGTTGACCGCCTCGGCGGTATCGGCCTGAATCGTTTGAACCAGTGCTTCGATTCGACGCGTGGCGTTGGTGGCACGTTCAGCCAGACGCTGGACTTCGTCGGCAACCACCGCGAAACCACGACCGGCGCCGCCTGCCGAGGCTGCCTGAATTGCAGCATTCAGCGCCAGTACGTTGGTCTGCTCTGAGATGCCGTTAATCAGCTCGACAATGTCGCCAATTTCCTGCGAGGACTCACCCAGGCGCTTGATTCGCTTCGAGGTTTCCTGGATCTGATCGCGAATACTGTCCATCCCGGAAATGGTCTGGCGCACCATGTCGGCACCACGGTTGGCAATCTGGACCGAGCTCTGGGCAACGTCGGCCGATTCACTGGAGCGTTTGGCCATATCGTCAAATGACCGGGCCATTTCATTGATGGTATCGGTGGCTTCGCGAATCTCCTTGGCCTGGTGCTCCGAGGCTTCGGCCAATTGAATCGTTGTGGCCCGGGTTTCCTGAGCCTGGGCTGCAACCTGCTGTGCGGTATTGTTAACCCCGGCGACAAGGTCACGCAGGGCCTCCACCGCGTAGTTTACTGAGTCAGCGATAGCGCCGGTCACATCCTCGGTCACGGTCGCCTGAACTGTCAAATCACCGTCAGCCAGCGAGCTCATTTCATCCAGCAGGCGCAGAATGGCGTCTTGATTTCGCTGGTTGACCTCGGCGGTGGCGCGGGCACGGCGACGCTGTGCAAGGTAGGCACTGAAACCGATGGCAAAAAGAATCAACAAAGCGCCAGCGGCGAAAATCAGGCCTGCCAACAAAGAGGGCCAGAACACATCGTCCCCCAAGGTTGCATACTCGTCGGCCAGAGCCCGGGCCTGATCGGTCAAATCCTCTGCATCCAGGAAAATCTCATCGGCCGCTTCGCGCACTTCGAACAAATCGGTCGATGCGGTCAGAATGGTGTCTACATCGACCCGGATTTCTTCGAAGATCGGCACCACATCGGCGAGGGTTTCAAGCACTTGCTGATTGCGAATGGCGCTGATATTCAGGCTTTCGTCACCGTTGATCAGGCCCTGTAGCACGCGATCAAACAGGTTGGCGTCGCGGCTGAACGCGTCAGCGGCCGTGATCGCACCGGTGCCGCCGGCCATGATGTCACTGACCCGGCGCAGCATGCGATCAGCCAGCACGAGCTGGCGGCTGGCTACGTAAATCTGAACCGAGGGCGCGCCCGTTTCAATCATCCGTCTGACGACTTCGTCGGATAGGGCTTGGAGCTGGGGGATATTGGTCGAAAACTCAGCCGCCGAGTCGGCCAGTTCGATCACCAGATCAGTACGCTCCAGAATCTGGGCGGTGAAGCCATCAATTCGACTCCAGAGCTGCTCCATGGTCGACAGCGAATCCGTAACCCGGCCAGGGGAAGGCGGCAAGCCGGTGGCGGGGTCGCCGTTGCGCAATGTACTCACGGCATTGTTGATGATATCGCGCGTGCGGCTCAGTTCATCGAAAGCATCGAAGTTGCCAACAGCCGACTCCCCGGCTGCCTTGGCCAACTGCTGAGCGCGCACCTGGATATCTGTCGTCAACGCCAGATACTGGGTTTCCTGCTGGTTACGCTGGTTGAGCAGAAAAAAGTTGTAGGCCACCAGACCCAAAAGAAGGACCAGCAGTACGAACAGCAAAAGCTGTGCTGGAGATAGTCGCTGTTCGGTTGATTGCGTGACCACGCTACTCATGCCTTCACCTCATGATTCATCATTCGTTTCGTCGCTATGCGAGTAGTGGGAACTGATCCCTCCGGCTCTTTCCCGCTTGAGAGCGGGCTACTTATCGGTCTTTCGTTCATCACTTTCCTGACCTCCCCTTGAAACTGCGGACCCAGCCTTGCTGGTCAGCGGTAGTGGCGCATCATTGTTCCCTGGAGCCATCCATGAAATCGACACGGCGAGACAATTCTTCCATTTTGAAAACACCCCAGCGGCGCTCTCCAGTAGGAAACTCCTGATTGACCATGTCGGCAAGCTCGGTACCCTCCCAGTCCGGCGCGGCTGTCAGGTCGTCGGTATGAAAATGGCGCTGGCCAAAAACCTCGTCGACCACCAGGCCAGCAAGACGACCTTGCAGCTTGGTCAGAATCAGGCGTGTTCGAGCGGTAATCGGGGTTCGCGTGCCAAACAGGAACCAGCCCAGATCCGACACCGGCGCCAAATTGCCGCGGACGTTGGCAAGGCCGAGCAGCCAGTCCTTAGTGCCGGGCACAGGGTAGAATGGCGGAAAGGCGATGATTTCCTCAATCTGATCGATCCTGCAGGTCAAATGATGCGGCCCCAGGCGAAACACAACCCCGTCCCAGTTGCTGATTTGCTGCTGCCGACTGGCCTCGCCTACGTCATGATTGACGCTGCGCTGCTCATACTTGGACAACAGCGCCAACAACCCGGTGCCCGACGATCCCTGACTGTGTGTTGATTGATCCCCTTTCATGATCCCTCGCGCTGATTCAATCCGAACCTGTCTACTCAGGCCGCGGCAATACTTCCGACCTGATCACGCACCGCTGCAAGCAACTCGTCCCTGGTGAACGGCTTGGTCAGGTACTGATCGGAACCAACGATCCGGCCTCTGGCCTTATCGAAAAGGCCATCCTTGCTGGTCAGCATCACCACGGGAACTTTGCGGAAGCGGCTGTTATTCTTGATGATGGCGCAGGTCTGGTAGCCATCAAGCCGCGGCATCATGATATCGACGAAAATGAGATCCGGCTCGTGCTTGTGAATCAGCGCGAGCGCCTCGAAGCCGTCGTTGGCAGTGATCACCTCGCAACCTTCCCGACTCAGCATGGTTTCGGCCGAGCGTCGAATTGTTCTGCTGTCGTCGATCAGGATGATCTTCAGACCTTCAAGGCTCCTACTTTCATTTTCCGGTGACTGATTGTTGTCTGCGCTCATTATCTTTTCGCTGTTCAAATGGCCTATTCGTCGGCAACACTGTGCCCACCTAGGTTAGTCGATCTCCGCCAGATTTGCCAATCCGGTAGAATAAGATCGGTCAAGCGGATGGAGAATAACGAATTTTCTCCTGATTCTGCCCCATGATGGGTGCCATGTACAGGCCAAATTGATGGTGCCACCCAGTTTGCCCTCGCGCCACTCATGTTTCAGCATGATTCTGCCTTAACGCTTCCGGAGCCCAGATGCCTAAATATCTCGTCATGGTGATGGATGACATCGCCAAGATCAAGATCGCAAAAGACACCAGCTTTGCCCTGCTGCTGGAGGGTCAGCGCCGCGGTTACAGGCTACGCTATCTCAACGAGGACCAGCTTTTTCTCAACGGCGCTGTCGCCTGCACGCAGATGCGCAGCCTGCAGGTTCAAGACGACCCAAACCAGTGGTTCGAGTTGGGCGAGGAAGAAACCAGACCCCTCGGCGCCGACGATCTGGTAATGATGCGCGCCGACCCCCCGGTGGATGCCGGCTACCTCTACGCGACCTATCTGTTGGAGCGCGCCGAGCGTGCCGGTGCGCGCGTTGTCAACCGGCCCCGCGCCTTGCGCGACTGCAACGAAAAGCTGGCCATCGCCCACTTCCCCGACCTGATCCCCGATACCCTGGTCACCAGTTTGGCCGAACGCATCCGGTCGTTTGTGAAGGAACGCGGCAAGGCCGTACTGAAACCCCTGGACGGCATGGGCGGTCGCGGCATTTTTCTGGCCAGCGCCGCTGATCCCAATCTCAACGTGATCATCGAAACACTGACCAGCAATGGCTCGCAGCTGGCCATGGCCCAGCAGTTCCTGCCCGGCATCGCCGACGGCGACAAGCGGGTCTTGATGGTTCACGGCCAGCCCGTGCCGTGGATGCTGGCCCGAATCCCCGGCAGCCAGGACTTTCGCGGCAACCTGGCCCGCGGCGGCCGCGGTGAAGGACGGCCGATTGGCAAGGCCGAAAGAAAAATCGCCGCGGCAGTCGGTCCGTTCCTGGTCGAAAACGGGGTCGAGTTTGCCGGCCTGGACGTCATTGGCGACCGCCTGACCGAAATCAACGTCACCAGCCCGACCTGTGTCAGGGAACTTGATCAGCAATTTGAGACCAATATTGCAGGAACCCTGTTCGACGCCCTGGAAGCATGACCGCTGCCGCACTTCGCCCTCGACCCATCGCCAACGATTCATTGACCCTGGCCATTGCCGTAGCCGTGGGCCTGCACGTGGCGATCATTGGCCTGGTTCATTTTGAAGTCCTGGGTCAACGGCCGGACAACGTGCCGTCCAGTCTGGATGTCATCCTGGTCGAATGGGCGACCGAAACGCCCCCAGACGAAGCCGACTTTCTGGCCCAGGTCAGCCAGCGCGGCGGCGGCGTAAGCCAGGATCTGCAGCGCCCGGCAGAAACCATGCCCGCCGGCGAACCAGAGCCGGCGCTCGAGCCTGAGCCGATGCAAGAACAGGCTGAAGCCGAGGCCACCGAAATCTCGCCAAGCGAGCTGCTGGCCTTTGAGGCACCGGCCGCCCCCCTGCCTCTCCCCGACCTGTCAGAGGAGGCTCAAAGCGACCGCACAGATAGCCAGGAACTGGTTCGGCAATCACTGGCGATGGCCAGAACGGCGCCGGATCGCTTTGCCGAAGCCCAGGACTTTCCCGAACGGCCTCGGCGTCGTTTCGTTTCGGCCAACACCCGGGAGCATCTCTATGCCAGCTACATGCGCGCCTGGGTGGCCAAGGTCGAACGCGTCGGCAACCTGAATTACCCGGAGCAGGCCCGGCGCATGAATCTGGAAGGCAGCCTGGTACTCAGCGTCGATGTGCTGCCCGATGGCAGCGTCGACCAGATTCGCGTACTCAGATCGTCCGGCTACGACGTGCTCGACGAAGCGGCGGTGCGGATTGTCCGGCTATCGTCACCGTTTGCGCCGCTGTCTGAAGAAATCCGCGCCGAGGTCGACATTCTGACCATCACCCGCACCTGGCAGTTTTCCAGCCGCTCGGGCCTGCGCTGAGTCATTGAGCGAAGGCATTTGCGGGCATGTGCCGCAAATGCCGCGCAACGAATACCGCAGGTATTGCGTTGCCGGGTTAATGAGGAGCCTCTTTGCTACGTGCTGGTACAATAAATGCGTGAGTTACCTTGAACAACAGTTCCTGATCGCCATGCCTGGGATGGAAGACCCGAACTTCACCCGCGGCGTCACCCTGCTTTGCCAGCACAACGATGACGGCGCGCTGGGTATCACCATCAATCGCCCCTCTGAGTTCACCATGGCCGACGTTCTCGGCCAGATTGGTATTGCCTGCAACGCCGAAGATCTGGCTCATGTGCCTGTTTTCGAAGGTGGTCCGGTGCATCCGGAACGTGGCTTTGTTCTTCACGACGGCGAACCCAAGTGGGAGTCGAGCATGCGGGTGGGCGACAACATCGCGATCACGACCTCGCGCGACATTCTTGAGGCGATTGCCGACGGTACCGGTCCGGAAAAATACCTGATGGCCCTCGGTTACGCCGGCTGGGGTGCCGGTCAGCTCGAGGACGAAATGCGTGATAACGCCTGGCTGAACGTGATGGCGCGCGCCGATATCGTCTTTGACCTCCCCCCAGAGCAACGCTGGGAGCAGGCCGTCGCCAGCCTCGGCATCAACGTCGGCAGCTTGCAGCCGGCCGGCGGCCATGCCTGAGTCTGCGGCCGGCAACTGGCTGGCCATTGACTACGGCAAACGCACCATTGGCCTGGCAGTCGGCCATCCGCTGACCGGCTCGGCACGGCCACTGCCCCCGATCCGCAACACCTCCAAGGCGCACCTGGAAGCCAATCTGCTTGAACAGCTGCGGCAATGGCGGCCCAGCGCTGTCGTTGTTGGCCTGCCGCTGGACCACGCCGGCAACGACACTGACATGAGCCGGCACATTCGCGGCTTCGCCAACTGGTTGGCCGAGCTGGCGCCTGAGGTGCGAATTTGCCTGCATGACGAGCGTTTGAGCTCTGAGCATGCAGCGCAGGAGTTCGCCAGGCGCCGCCAGGCCGGACGAGCACGCCGCCGCGACGCAGCCCGACTCGACAGCGTGGCCGCCGCTAAAATCCTCGAATCCTGGATGAGCCATCAGGGCCATGACTGATAAAGCCACCCGCCACCTGCTGGATATCGATTCGCTGGACAGCGATACCGTCCAGTCCTTGCTGAACCGGGCGGGCGCCCTCGCCGCCGGGTCCGCACCCAGCCACCTGGACATGACCGTTGCCAACTTGTTCTTCGAGCCCAGCACCCGCACCCGGGTGTCGTTCGAGCTGGCTGCCCAGCGGCTGGGTATGCGCGTGATCAACATCGAGCTGGATCGATCTTCGTCGACCAAGGGCGAGAGTCTGACCGATACCGCGGCTACACTGGCTGCCATGGGCGTGGACTGCATTGTCTTGCGTCACCCGGAGACCGGGCGCTGTCACAAGCTCGCGTCCGAGGTTCCGGCCGGGCTATCCCTGCTGAACGCCGGCGACGGTCGCGGCCACCACCCCAGCCAGGCCTTGTTGGATGCCGCAACAATCGCGGCCCTGGGCATGAGCTGGTCGGCGCTGGATTTAAGCATTGTCGGCGACATTCGCCACTCCCGCGTCGCTCGTTCCGGCCTGCAACTTTTTCGCCGGCTGGGTATCGGCAGGCTGCGCGCTGCCGGCCCGCCTGACATGATGCCGGATGACATGGATCTGGCCGGCGTCGAAGTCTGCACCACGCTGGATGAAGCCCTTGAGGATGCCAACGCGGTCATGATGCTGCGCATTCAGCGCGAGCGCATGGACAAGACCGGCTGGCCTGACAGCAAGCACTACCACCAGGAATGGGGACTGACCGAAGCCCGCCTAGCCAGCGCGGCACCAGGCTGCCGGGTCTTGCATCCCGGCCCGATCAATCGCGGCGTCGAAATTGCCGCAGACGTGGCCGATGGACCGCGCTCGCTGATCCTGAAACAGGTTCGCATGGGCGTATTCATGCGCATGGCGATACTCGAATGGCTGGCGGGAAGACACCAAGCCAACTAGCGCACAGGATTCTCCAATGTCGGATTTCAAGAAACCGCCCTGGCAGCACAGCCACGAGGGTGAGGTTCGAAGGGTCGGAATCGAACTGGAGATGGCCGGTATCCAGCCTGAGCAGATGGCCGACGCCGTCATTTCCGTTATCGGCGGCCAGGCCAAGCGCGAGAGTGCCTTCCATACCCGCCTGAACGATACCGAGCTCGGCGAATTCAACATCGAACTGGATGCCAACATCCTCAAAAACCGCGGCTATCAGAAGGCCTTGGCCGAGGTTGGCATTGACCTTGGCAAGGGCCAGACCCGCGACAGCCTGGAGTCGGCGCTGTCCCGGGTTGCCGGCCTGGTCGTGCCGCTGGAACTGGTCGGGCCGCCGGTACCATGGACAGAACTTGAACGCATGGACGAGATTCGGCAAGCCCTGCACGACATCGGCGCCCGTGGCACCAACGCGTCCACGTTTTATGCCTTCGGCATGCAGATCAATATCGAAGCTGCCAGCCTGGATGCCGCTCACTTGCTCGCCATACTGAGGGCGTTCCTGCTCAAGTATGACTGGCTGCTGGAACGATCCGAGGTTGACCTGGCCCGTCGCATCAGCCCTTATGTCCAGGCCTACCCGGATGACTACATCGATCACGTTCTTGACCCGAACTACGCACCAGACATCGAGACCTTGATCGACGACTTCCTGCGCCTGACCCCAACCCGCAACCGCCCCCTGGACATGCTGCCCCTGTTTGCCCACATCGACAATGACCGGGTCATGCAGGCCGATGTCGAGCGTGAGCTGATCAAGCCGCGCCCAGCCTTCCATTACCGCCTGCCCAACTGCCTGATCGACGAACCCGATTGGTCCCTGGCCATTGCCTGGAACGACTGGATCGCCGTTGAAGAGCTGGCCCATGACGAAACCAGGCTCGTTGATGCGCTGAAGCGTCGTGCTGAACAACCGGGGCTGCTGGACCGCTTGTCCGACTGGCTTAAACCATGAACCGCAAGCCGCGCATCGGCATCACCGGCCCGGACAAGGGCGGCACCGCGGCCTGGATATTCACCGCCCTGGCAGTGCGCCGGGCCGGCGGCAAGCCGGTCAGGATACGGCCGGCCAAGCCCAAGCCCATTGACGATATCGACGCGCTGATCGTTGGTGGCGGCGCCGACGTGGCCCCCGAGCTCTACGGCGAGGAGCGCTCGCTCAAGCTCAGCGAACTCGAGGACCGGGGCGTCAGCGGCTGGCGCCGCCTGCTCGGCCTGGTTCTTTTCCCGTTGCTGCTGGTCGTCCGTCGGCTGCTGATGACCAAGACCACGGGATTGAACGAAGCCCGCGACACTCTGGAAAAAGCGCTGATCGGCCAGGCCACCGAGCGCGCCATGCCCATGCTCGGCATCTGTCGCGGCATGCAGCTGCTGAACGTGGCCGGCGGCGGCAGCCTGCACCAGGACCTGGCCACCTTCTACGAAGAAACGCCGGCCATTCGCTCGGTGCTGCCGCGCAAGAAAGTCGACATCGAGGCTGACTCCCTGCTCGCCCGCACCCTGGACAACACCCGGGCCCGGGTCAACGCCCTGCACTCCCAGGCCATTGCCAGGCTGGGGCATTCGTTTACCGTTTGTGCCCGCGAAAGCAGCGGCGTGGTCCAGGCCATCGAACGCACCGACCATCCGTTTGTGCTCGGCGTGCAATGGCACCCCGAATACCTGCCCCAACGCACCGATCAACAAGCCCTTTTCCAGGGCCTGGTCAACGCCGCCAGAGACACCACACCCCGGCAGTCGTCAAAAGCAGAGAAATAAGGGAACCACCGAAAACACCGAAGACACCGAATCAATCATGTCCTTTTTCGGTGTCTTCGGTGTCTTCGGTGGTTTAATGTTTTGTATTGAACACTGGAAATAGACGTTCGCACCATCATGAAACGCGGGATTGAACTGGACATCGAAGATCTGCCTTCTTTGAGCGCCTTTGTCAGCGAGACCTGGCGCCGTTTCCCCGATGACCGCGATCCAACAAAACCACCTCCGGCTCCAACCGAGCAAGAACTGGCGGACAATCCCGAACGCGCGCTGCGAAAATTCCGCCAGCTCTCCTCGGTGCATATCCTCTGGCAAGACCTCACCGGCCAGGCCGATATTGCCAGCACGGGCCAGGCCATCTCGGCCCTGGCCCGCCAGTGCCTGGACATGGCCCTCAGCGTCGCTGAAACGCGCATCGCCCAGCGCCACGGCAGGCTCATCGACGACAACGGCCAGCCGATCAGGCTGGCCGTACTCGGTCTCGGCAAACTGGGCGGCGACGAGCTCAACTTCAACTCCGATATCGACTTGGTTTTCGCCTATCGCGGCAAAGGGCAAAGCGAAGGGCCGCGGCGGCTGGACGCGGCCAACTGGCTGAAACTGATCGCCCGCGAGCTGATCGCCCTGATTGACGGCATGACCGCCGACGGTCGAGTCTGGATTGTCGATACCCGGCTGCGGCCCTTCGGTGATGCCGGCGCCCTTGTCTGGTCCTGTGGAGCGATGGAGCAGTACTTCTTGAGCGAGGGGCGCACCTGGGAGCGCTATGCCTGGCTGAAGGCCGCACCTGCCGCCGGTTGTGAGCACACCGCTCGCCATCTTCTGGATGGTCTTAACCCCTTCATTTTTCGTCGCTACCTGGATTACGGCATTTTTGACAGCCTGCGTGACCTGCACCGACGAATTGACGCCAGCAGCCGGGCGCGCTCCAGTCGCGACGACATCAAGCGTGGCCCCGGCGGCATCCGCGAACTGGAGTTTCTGATCCAGAGCCACCAGCTCCTGCGCGGCGGTCGCGAGCCAGCCCTGCGCGAGCCCGGCTTTTTTCCGGCCCTGGCCGCCTGCACGAAGCTAGGCCAGATCAGCGTCGAAGACGGCGAGACCCTGTGGCAGGCCTATGCTTTTCTGCGCCTGCTGGAAAACCGGCTTCAGGCAATGACGGCCCGCCAGGGTCATCACCTGCCCGACGACGACACCGGCCGTGAGCGCCTGGCAGCGCTCATGGGTTGTGCCTCGTGGGCAGATTTGGCCGAAGAAATCGACCGGCACCGAGGCTTGGTAAGAGGGCATTTCTCCCGCCATTTCCGCACCGAGCAAAGTGAAGAGCACAGTGCGTTAAGTCTCTGGCCACCGACCCCGGACCTGGCCGAACGCCTGGACCAGGCCGGTTTCGAAAACCCCGACCGAGTCGCGCCGCTGCTGGAACGCCTGCATGAACGTACCCGGTCACGTGCGCTCAGCGCCGAAGGCCGCCGACGCCTGGAACGACTCATGCCGCTGCTGATGGACGAGGTTGGCAACCACTCCCCGGCCGATACCGGCCTGGAAGACCTGCTGCGGCTGATCGACCAAATCAGCCGACGCTCGGCTTACCTGGCCCTGCTGTACGAGCGTCCCAGCACGCTCAAGCGCCTGGTGCGGGTATTTCGCGGCAGCGGTCGCCTGGCCGACTGGATCGTGGCCGCCCCGCAACTACTCGACGATCTGCTCGATCCGGTCCATGGTTTTGACCTGCCCAGCCCTCCTCAGCTCGAGCCCGACGATCCCGAAGCCAACCTGCACGCGCTCGGCCGCTGGCGGCAGGCCGCCTTCTTGCGCACCGCGCTGGCCGAACTGGACGGCAGAATGAGCGCCACCGATGCTGGCGAACGCCTGACGGCCATCGCCGCGGTCATCATCGAGCAGGTATTGGCCCTGATCAGCGAAAACGAACCGGATCTGGCGGTGATCGGCTACGGCAACCTGGGCGCCGGTCTGCTGCACTACAGCTCCGACCTGGACCTGGTCTTCCTGCACGCTGAAGACCCGGCGCCGGTCCGGACCGCACAGCGCCTGATCAGCTTCATGCAAATGCCAGTCCCCGGCGGCCGCCTGTTCGAAATCGACACCCGCCTGCGTCCGAACGGCCGCTCCGGCCTCCTGGTCAGCCGCGCCGACAGCTTTCACGACTACCAATCCAGCCAGGCCTGGACCTGGGAACACCAGGCCCTGATCCGGGCCCGCTGGATCGCCGGCCACCCCGATCTGGCCGAACGTCTGGAACAGACCCGCAGCACAGTGCTGGCCCAGCCGCGCGATCCGGAAAAGCTGCGCCAGGACCTGGCCGAGATGCGCAAGCGCCAGCGGCGTGACCGCAAGGAAGAGCCAATCAAGCGCCTGCTCACCGACCTCCAGTTCCTGGCCGAGCTGGGCGCGCTGGAGCAAGCCGCCAAGCACCCGTCCCTGATCGAACACCGTCAGCCGGTCGCGTTGTTCGAGAATCTGGGTGAATGCGGCTGGCTGACATCAGACGCCGCCAGCACATTGGCCGAGGCCTGGCAGAGGCTCAACCGCCAGCGCCACCTCGGCTGGCTGGCCCGCCAGCCCGACGCCGAGCCTTCTTCAGAGATCAGCGAGGTGGTTGCCCACCATTGGCAGGAACAGTTCGGACAGGTTGACTCGAAACCATGACACCGTCTGCTGCCGAATTGATTGCCCGGCAGCGGCAGCTGGCCGGACAGGTAGAGAGGACCAACGCCCTAATCAGAGATCCAAAAACCGTTGCCGGCATTGACGTCGCCTTCCCCGAGCGCGGGGAGATCACACGAGCCGCGGCCGTGCTGCTGTCGTTTCCGGAGCTGGAAGTCATGGACCAGGCCACGGTCGAACTCCCAACCACACTACCCTACATCCCCGGCCTGCTGTCCTTCCGGGAACTGCCGGCCTTGCTCGCCGCCCTGGAAAAATTGGACCAGCAGCCGGACCTGGTCTTGTGCGACGGCCAGGGCCTGGCCCACCCGCGCCGTTTCGGCATCGCCTGCCACCTGGGCGTGGCAACCGGCCTGATCACCATCGGCGTCGGCAAATCCAGGCTATGCGGTCAATTTTCTGAACCGGCGAGGGATCGCGGAGCGTCCAGCCCCTTGTTGGACAAAGATGAAGTCATCGGCAAGGTACTGAGGACCCGAACGGGAGTAAAGCCGGTATTCGTATCAATCGGCCACCGGATAAACATGGATCGGGCTGTCGAACTGGTCCTGCGATGCACCCCCCGATTCCGTCTACCCGAACCAATCAGGCAGGCCGACCGGCTGGCCGGCGGGAAGAGGTAGGCAGGAAGACAGCAGAGAACTTAGTCTTCGATGTGCTCGCGGTAGGCGTCGGCGTCCATCAGGCTTTCGAGCTCGTCGGCATCGTCCAAGCGCACGCTGAACAGCCAGCCGTCGTTGTAGGGGTCGTTGTTGACGATTTCGGGGCCATCGATCAGGGCCTCGTTGACCGCGATGATTTCACCGGAGACCGGGCAATAGATGTCGGAGGCTGCCTTGACCGATTCGACCACGGCACAGGCATCTCCCTGACCGAAAGTCGCGCCTTCTTCGGGAAGTTCGACAAACACGAGGTCGCCGAGCTGCTCCTGGGCATGATCGGTAATGCCAACCTTGACCACGCCATCGTCTTCCTGGCTGATCCATTCATGGCTTTCGGAAAAGCGCAGATCAGAGGGTATTTCGCTCATGCTCGTCTTCCCTGAGTGTTGAAGTCGCGCTGAATTTTATCAGTTTGGACCGCAGCTCGAAACCAGAGAATGCAGCTCAGTGCTCGCGAATTTCGCAAGCACTCAGCGCTGCGGGGCCAGGCAGGCCTGCCGACGACTGCGCAGGTTCAGCCAGTGGCCCGTAATCAGGAGTACACCACCGAGGGACGTCAGCAGCGCGGTGCCAAGGGCGGTCATGTCGTGCTCGAACACCGCGGCAAGAATCACGACCAACAGCCCGGCCAGCCCCGGAATAAGCATTTGACGATTGCGATGGACGCGGTAACCTAGCGCAAAGGCTGCCAGGCTGACCGGCACGATCAAACCCAAAAGCACCAGATGAAAGATTTCCTCGCCAAAAATGCCCAGCGACATCAGCGGCGTAAGCACCACCAGCAGGGGAAGCAGCAAGCACTGCACCAGACACAAACCGGACACACAAATAGCCAGGCGATCCAGAACGACGCCCTTGCGATCCCGATTTTTTGGTTCGATGACTGCAGCCATGCCCTTATCCGATTGGCCTACTTTGAAATAATATAACACCAGCCGTGTCAAAAGTGGCGCAAGACACAAATTCGGGCAAGTGGCCATGACCCGGCCCGCTGCACCGATCATTCCGGCAGAGGTCAGATTCGACCAAACCACGCCGGTCTCTGCGCGCCACCAGGACAGCTACTTCATGCCTGGCCAGGGCCTGGCCGAAAGCATGCTGGTGTTCATCAAGGCCAATGATCTGCCCGATCGCTTTCGGCGGCTGCAGGCCGGTCAGATACTCTCGATCGGCGAGACCGGCTTCGGCACCGGCTTGAACATGCTCTTGACGGCGCGCTGTTTTCTTGACCACGCCGCGGCAGATAGCCACCTGCACCTGCAGTCGGCTGAACTTCATCCACTCAGGAAAGCCGACCTGGCCCGTGCCCTTTCTGATTGGCCTGAACTCGATCCGCTTGCCCAACGCCTGCTGATCGACTATCCGCCGCCCGTGCCCGGCTGGCACCGAATCGACCTGGCTGCAAACGTCAGCCTGACCCTGATGTTCGGGGATGCCACCGAACAGTGGCAGCGGGCCAGCGACCCAATCGATGCCTGGTTCCTGGACGGCTTTGCGCCCGCCCGCAATCCGGACATGTGGCAGCCAGCACTGTTTGCGGCCCTGGCCGCGCATTCCGCACCCGGCGCCACCCTGGCCAGCTTTACCGCCGCCGGCGAAGTCCGTCGCGGCCTGATCGAGGCCGGCTTCGAGATTTGGCGCGAGCCCGGATTCGGCCGCAAGCGGCACCGTCTGTGCGGCCGCATGCCCGGCGAAATGATCCCGCGACGCAGCCGCCGCGGACGGGCGCTCGTAATGGGAGCCGGCCTGGCCGGATCGACCAGTGCGCGGGCACTGGCAGAACGAGGCTGGCAAGTCACGGTCGTCGATGCAGAAGCACCGGCCAGCGGCGCCTCCGGCAACCACTGCGGCGTGGTCTACAGCACGCCCAGCGCCCATTTGACGGCACAAAACCGCTTCTACCAAAGCAGCCTGCTGGCGGCAATGCGCTGGTTTCGGGCCCATGGTTTTCCATCCGGACCCGATCAGGGCAGGCTTGACGGCATCTTGATGAAACCCCACGATGCGCGCAGCACCGCCAAGCTGGCCGACGCACTGGAATCCGGGGCCTGGCCGCCAGAGCTCTTTTCCCGTCACGAACATCTTTACCAGGTACAAGCCGGCGGCTATCTCGCTCCTCCGGCCTGGTGCCATCACTTGCTGGACCATCCCGCCATCAGCCAGTTCAGGGGGCGCGTGATCGACGTCCAGGCAGGTGCCAATCCCGGCGTCAAGCTTGCCGACGGGCGGTCGCTCTGTTGCGATGCCGTAGTATTGGCCATGGCCGCCAGCGTCCGCGAACTGCCGGGCATGAACTGGCTACCGCTGGGCACCATACGTGGTCAGCTCAGCCACATCGCCGCCACCGAGGCCAGCAGTCAATGGACCCAGCCGATCTGCCACGCTGGCTACCTGACTCCTGCCCTGGGCGGACTGCACTGCATTGGAGCAACCTTCGATCGAAAGCGAACCGAGCCCGTTCTGGACCCGGCCGACGATGCCGTGAACTTGAAGCAGCTTGCCGAGCATTTGCCGGAACATCACGCGGCACTGGGAGGAGACCGGGCCCGCATCGTCTCCAGTCGCGCTGCCCTGCGCTGCCAAAGCCCAGACCGCCTGCCCCTGGCCGGTACTGCGCCCGACCCCAGGTTCATTCCTCATCGAGCACTTGAAAACATCTATCTGAACACCGCTCACGGCTCGCGCGGGCTGAGCCACACCCCGCTGTGCGCCGAGCTGCTGGCCGATACCATCAGCCAGCGCCCAGTGTCGGTTGAGCCGGAGATTCGGCAGGCGCTGGCACCAGAGCGGTTTGTGCTGCGGCGGAGAAGAAGGGAGCCGGATTGGACGGGAGATGCGCGCGTTGGGGATGCAGGAGAGTGACGAGCAAGTTTCTGGCACATCGAAGCCAGTTTGTTCAAGGCGCCCGGGAGAGGTGAGAAGGAAGGGGGAAAATCGGCTCAGTTATCCGCCATCACCCATCTCGCGCAGCGGGGGTATCTGCCAGATCATGGACTGACCGGGTGCGGAACGGCGCAGTGACCTATCCCCAAGCCCTCAACCACCACTCAAGCTTGATCGAAGCCCGAGTCCATTCGGGTAACGCCGAGTCGACCTTGCCGGTCCCAAGGCCACCGAATACGAACGATCGGCCAGGCCGCTCACCCGGTCAGGCCATGCGCTGGT
>SKKV01000117.1 GCA_007123575.1 Wenzhouxiangella sp. | reverse complement strand
CAATTGGGTTGGTTTGCTGGATGAACTCGATCGGCCGTATGCCGGTTTCGCGCAACTGGTTAATGACGTTCCCCTTCGCGCGTGTAGCGGTACCCGGGTCGGCATCCTTGGCAAAGGCGTCGATATTGATCACCAGAATCTGCACAGCGTCCGAAAGTGCAAAGTTACGCAGCTGGTGCACCCGTGCCGAGTCATAGACCGAAAACTCGGTACGCCGGGCATCGTAAAGTCGCCGAAAATGATCCGCCGTGATCTTAAGCGACTTAAGTACCCCTTCCCGGATCGCCACCGACGGCACCACGATCACGAATTTGCAAAAACCATGTCGCTGATGCAGCTCATGAATGGTGCGCAGGTACACGTAAGTTTTGCCGGTGCCGGTCTCCATCTCCACGGTGAAATTGGGAAAGTTACCGACCCGCTCGCCACCGCTGTCAACCAGCGGCTCCAGGCGCTCGCAAGGCTCCAGCTCATTGGCCAGTTGCACGGCGCGCAAATTGTCCAGCCACTGCTCAGGCGTGAGCACGCAGCGGTTGGCAATACCGACTTCGGTCAACTGCAGGCTGGTGGCGGCATCCTGCTGGAACTGAGCGATTCCTGCGTCCGCGCCCGGTTGGCCTTTGAAAAGCTCAGTTACCGCTGAAATGGCTTGTAGCTGGTAATTCTGGTTGGGGTCGAAGTGCAGTTTCATGGTGCAGCCTTCAGAAGCACTGGAAACGCACGCCAGCATCGCGGCACTGCAATGAAAGATTGGTCTTGAGCTGGTCGGAGCCCTGAAACACCGAATCCAGAGTGACGATCAATTCTGGCTTGCGCTCGATCAGCGGGTCAATCATGGCCTCGGTGGAGCTTTCCAGTATGAACAGCACCTTGCCCTGATCGACGGCCTGGGCCGGATGGCCGGCGATTTCCAGGGGCTCAACCGGCGTGGTCAGTTCGTAGCCGATCTTGAGCAGCAACTCGTGAAGCATGGCTTCGGGGTCGGCGCCGTCTTTTTCCGACTGCATGAACAGTTTGACCTGCTCGGCCAGTTCCTCGCCGGTTCTAATATCCTCGCCGCGCCATTGGCGGAAGTTGGATGGCGCAAGCGCATAGGCCTTGAAACCTTCCCCGTCGGGGAGCTTGTTGACCAGGTCTTCAGATTGCTTGATGTCGTCGAGCACCGCGCGGATGCGGGTGCGGGCAACCTGGGCAATATCGGAGAATTCGCTATTGTCCTTGTCCAGCGGTTCCGGAAGTTGGACCAGAATGCACTGGCGTTGGCCGCCGTCTTCTGCATTCTGGCGGAGGACAGCTTCCAGGGTAGTGCCTGATCCGGCAAAGAAATCCATTACGATTTCGGGCTCGTCGGCCGTCGTTGCCAGTTGTAGCATCCGCCTGATGAGCTGAGTCGGCTTCGGTGTATCAAACACCAATTCAGAGCTTGGGAAGTCAACGAGACTGATGAGTTCTTTCTTTGCTTTTTGGGTATGCCCAACTTCCTTATATGTCCACAGTGTTTGAGGCACCTTCCCCTGCTTGACCTCTGATAAAAAGCGCTTCACAGCAGGAGCGCTATCGCCATCTTTTCCCCACCAAATTCTGCCATCTTCATCAAGCTGCGTGAATTTTTCTTTTGATACCACCCAATACCGGCCTGAAGGTGGTCCGTCGATTATTCGACCAGATGGGCACTGAACTGAGTAAGTTCCCTGACTATAGTAGTTTCGTGCCGATAGATCGGCAGGTTTCCATTTTCCCCGATGGTCATGGTCTGGGTTGATATAGCGGGCTTCCATTTCGGCCGAGCGCTGCAAAAGCTTCGGGCTCCACTGATCGGCATTTCGTGCGTAGACAAGTATGAAATCATGATCTTCTGAGAAATGACGCGCCGTATTCTTTGGGGAATAGACCTTCTGCCAGATCACTGTTGCAATAAAACTCTCCGCCCCAAAAATCTCATCCATCAAGCAGCGCAGGTTGTGAACCTCATTGTCGTCGCAGGAGACAAAGATCACTCCCTGCTCATGCAACAGATTGCGGGCGATATACAGCCGAGGCAGCATCATGCGCAGCCAGTTGGAGTGGTAGTGGCCTGATTCACGGCTGTTCTTGCGGAAAAAACCTTCCCGCATCAGGCTGCCGTCGTCGTCGAGTTCGTTGATACGCTTGAGATAGTCTTCCTTGCTTTCCTGGAATCGGTCGGGGTAGACGAAGTGATCGTTGCCGGTGTTGTAGGGCGGGTCGATATAGATCAGCTTGACCTTGCCGAAGTAGGCTTTTTGCAGCACTTTCAGCGTTTCCAGGTTCTCGCCTTCGATAAACACATGGCTGGCGGTGTCGAAGTTAACAGACTGGTCTCGGCGCGGCCGCAAGGTGGCAGTCGTTGGCGTCTGCAACACCTTGTAAGCTTCGGACTTGCCCACCCAGTCCAGCCGGTAGCGTTCGCCCCCGTCAACGACAAAGTCCTCGCCCAGCGCGCGCTTGAGCGCTGCGATGTCAATGCGGCCTTCCGTAAAGGCTTCGGGAACAAGGTCTTGCAATGCTCTTCGTTTGAGGTCGGCCGGATTCGGGCTGGCGGCGACTTCCTTGTCGGTGTGATCTTCTTTCATTGGTCGAATTGGATGTCTTTTTGGGGGCGGTCCGTCAACAGCTTGGCGACAAATCGCTCATCGCCGTCGATACACGTCGCGTCGGTGTGCCATCTTGACGACAACCACCTGCAGTCGGTCGTCGTGAATTTCATAGAGAATGCGGTATGACCCCTGGCGGATGCGGTAGCGTTCGCTGGCCGACAGTTTTTCGCAAGCTGCCGGTCGCGGTTCATCACGCAGTGCGTCGATGCGCTTGAGAATGCGCCGTACATCCCGGGTCGGCAAGGCGCGCAGATCCTTGGCGACCGAGCGCTTGAATTCCGGCCGAGCCCGCATAGCGCAATCAGCGAGTGCTGCCCGACTTGGTGGAATATGAGGGCTCCAGCTTGCCATGCGCCTTTAGATCGTCGAGCAGGGCTTCGTAGCTCATGGTGGGTTCCTCGACTCGATTGGCAAAAGCACTCAGGTCTTCCTGGTCCTCGGCCAGCGCTGCGCGCACGGCGTCGTTGACCAAATCGGATAGTGAGCAATCGCTGTGCGCGGCCTTCAATCGCAGGGCGGCGTGAATCTGCGGATCGAAGTAGACGGTAGTGCGCTTGGGTGTCGCTTTCATGCCTCGTCTCCGGGAGCCAATTTGATGTCATGGCATTATAGCGTCATGATGCTGTGGCGTCAGTGTTTCGGTTGCCTGTCAGCTGTCGCCATTTGGCGCCGCGGCCACGGCCGATAACTTCGATCAGGCCTTCTTCGCGCATCTGCCGCAGCACATGGCGGACCATGTCGCGGCTGACTTCGGCGCATTCGGCCTCGATGTCGGAGATGGCAAAGGGCTGGGGCCGGCGGGAAACGGCCAGCCGCACCTGCTCGGTCTTGGCGCCGGGCACGGTGCGCACACGGTGCACGCGCTCCTCGAACTCCCGATAAGCACGAATCAGCGTGCCCCAGAAGTGCTCCAGCCAGGGCATGGCGTCATGCTGGCCCTCGTGCCAGCCCGCCGAGCTTTTCTCCAGGGTCTCGTAATAGCTTTCCTTGCTCTGCTCAATAATGCGCTCCAGGCTAATGTAGCGGCCAACCTCGTAGTCGTTCTGATAGAGCAGCATGAGCCCCAGCAAACGAGCGACTCGGCCGTTGCCGTCGGTGAACGGGTGAATACACAGAAAATCCAGAACGACCAGCGGCACCAGCACCAGCGCGTCCTGGTGATGTGCATCCAGGGCCCGGGCATAGCCCGCGGCGAGTTCGTCCATCTGAATCGGGGTCAGGTGGGGTGGTGTTGGGGTAAATCGGACTCGTTTGCTGCCGTCGGCCAGTGTTTCGGTGATTTCATTCGGGCTGTTTTTCCAGCGCCCGCCTCGCTGCGGCATGTAACGGTAAAGCATGCCGTGCAGCTGCAGCACGACATTGCCAGAAAACGCCATTTCGCGCGCTGACTCGTGGATCAGGGCCAGCGTGTCACGATAGCCGGCCACCTCTTGCTCTGAACGATTGCGCGGGTCAGTACGTTTGAGTACCAGCGGCTCCAGCCGCCCCGGCGCAACCGTGACCCCCTCAATGCGACTTGACGACTCGGTTGATTCGATCTGGGCCGCCTGCCGAAGCGTCTTCAGCGTCTCCGGTGCTTGATGAAAGTAGAGACTTTGCTTGCCCCGGAATTCACCCAAGGCTCGCAGCGCCGCCAGGTGATCGGCGGTGAAGCTCAGTCGTTCCAAATACTGCGGGTTGAGGGATTGCATGAGTTGCGCGCCAAGTTAAGAGGTAATAGTAGGCCAATTAATGGGGTAATGCAATCCGCAATACCTTATTTAATGCAGGTGACTTCATTAGCAGGAAGACCAGCAACAGCAGCCAGTCGATCCCGGCCAGCAGGTATGGTTTGCAGGCCGCGAACAAGGCCAGCAGCACGACCATGGCCGGCAGCGCCAGGCCTGCATCCACGGCCAGCAGAAACGGAACGTACAAGACCAGTCCAACCATCAGCAGGCGCCGATCCATGGGCGGGTGCGTGCCGACATCGCCGAGCATCAGATGATGGCGACTGAATCCCAGCCAGACCAGGCCCAGCAGCAAGCCCATCATGGCGGCCGTCAGCGGCGCCATCGCCACAATGAATTCGACAATGCCGACCTCGGCCAGCTGCCAGAGAAACAGGTTCTGTGGATTGCCAAACGGGCTGATCGCGGAGCCGGCGTTGACCGCCAGGGCCTGGAAGACCACCAGCCGGGCCAGCGGCAGCCGGGCGACCAGGCGCAAACCCATAGTCAGCGGCACGGTGATGAACAGGGCAACATCGTTGGTCAGCACCGTCGACAGGGCTGCGGCAAACAGGACCAGGCACAGGGCCAGGCTGCGCTCGCCGTGCAGGCGTGCCACCAGCCAGCGACCCGCCGCTGCCAGGCCACCGCTGATCTCCAGCGCCCGGCTGAGTATCATCAGGCCCGCCAGCGCGGCCAGGGTGTTCCAGTGGACCAGGCCGGGCATCTCTCGAACCGGCATCGGGCTCAACCAGGCCAGCACTGGCAGCGCGGTCAAGAAAATCAGTAACAGTCGCTCCTGCCGCTATGCTGTCTGCTGCCCGCATAGAGGCTATGATCCATTTTTGGAACCAGATTCAAGCGCTCATGCTTAGCTATCGCCACGCCTTCCACGCCGGTAATCCGGCCGATGTGTTCAAGCATGCCGTGCTGGTGGCGCTGGTTCGAGCGATGCAGGAAAAGCCGCGCGGTATTCAGTTCGTCGACACCCATGCGGCAGCAGCGCTTTACGAGTTGAACGATGCAGAGACCCTGAAAAACCGGGAGTTTGATGCAGGTATCGGGCGGGTCTGGTCCAGTCCGCCCCTTCACCCGATCATGGATGACTATCTGGCCCTGGTTCGGCACTTCAACCCGGACGGGCGCCTGGCCTGCTATCCGGGCTCGCCAATGCTGTTGCGTCAGCTGCTCAGGCCCAATGACCGCCTGATTCTGTGCGAGCTGCATCCGGCCGAGCAGCGGCGGCTGCAGACCCGGTTTGCCGAAGATGGCCAGGTCAGGGTCATTGCCGGCGACGGCTACGCGGCGCTAAAGAAAGTTCTGCCGCCGCAGGGCGGACGCGGGCTGGTGTTGATCGACCCTTCATGGGAGTTGAAAAGCGAAGCCGACAGCCTGACAGCTGCCTTGCAGCAGGCCCTGCAGCGTTTCGCCCACGGTGTCTACGCGATCTGGTACCCGCTGATCGAGGGGCGGGACATCGACCTGACGGTCTTGCCGGAAAAGCTTGGCCTCAACCAGGATCAGTGGCTGGACATGCGGATCAGTTTTCCCCCCGAACAGCGCCTTGGTCGCATGCGCGCCTGCGGCATGGCGATCATCAACTGCCCGTATCGGCTGCGTCAGACCCTGGCTGAATGGCATTCGACGTTGAGCTGATATTCAATGTTTGAAATGCACCCAGACCCGACCGAAATTTTT
>SKKV01000072.1 GCA_007123575.1 Wenzhouxiangella sp. | reverse complement strand
GTGCTGTGGTACATGATGCTGGCCGTACCCACCCTGGCCATGGTGATCGCCGCCGCCGGGCTCAGCCGACTGCCCGATCGGTTCGGCGTGGCACCCGTCGCGGTGACCGGCACACTGTGCAGCCTGGTGCTGCTTGGCAGCATGCTGGCCACCGCCGACGACAACGGCCAGCGTCACTTCCCCGCCGCCTTTATGATGAATCTAATGGCCGGCGGCGATGCCGGCACCAGCCACGCTGGCCCTCAGCTCAGCTTTCACGGCAGCGACCGACTCGGTCGCTGGCTGTGCGCCGCACCTGGAGCGCGAAGTCTTCATGGCGCCCTCGCCCAGCAGGCCGACACCCTGACCGACCTAGTTTTCGACCTTTACTGCCCGAACCGTCGGCCAGACATCCTGATTGGCGGGCAGGCGGCCAGCAACCGACACCACTTTGCCCTGAGCCCTGCAGTGACAAAGGCACTGGATCTGGCGCCACTGGGACGACTCGAAGCCCTGCAGTTCTTTGCCATTTCAAATGTGCATCATCCGGCGACCGGGCAGGCGCTGGCGCATGCCGGCGACTATCCGCCCCGGCAGAGAAGCCTGGCCGACGAAGCGCCACGGCGGCTTGGTTTCGATACGGCACCGGGCCAATGGCTGGTAATCAGCAATCCGTTTCCATGGTGGGCAGAAATGGAAGTTCTGGAGGTTCAGGCCAATACCTACCAACTTGAAGTGATGGCCTCCGACACGGTCAGCCAGGTTTTCCGCTGTCCTAACTGCACGGCTGACGAGCCGATCTTCTGGCAGATCAGTTTTCGATCACCGGCGTATTTGCAGCCGGATATCGTCAGTCTGAGCCCGTAGCCATCAGGCTTCGTTCCGGGGTATGCTTTGTCTATGGGAGGGGACGGTCGCAAGGTTCGCGAAATGACTGAAATCACTCGGCTGTTGAATGATTCTGCGGATGGCCCGAATCTCAAGGCCGTTTTCGACAAGCTCTATCCGGAACTCAAACAGCTCGCGCGCGCGCGACTGGCGTCCTTGAGCAACGGGCAAACCATGACGCCAACCGTCCTGGTTCATGAGGCCTACATGCGCCTGGTTCAGGCCGAAGCGCTGGACTTGAATGGGCGCAGGCACTTTTTCGCCTGCGCAGGAAAAGCCATGCGCAACATCATCGTCGATCATATTCGCGCGGCCGGCGCGCTGAAACGCGGCGGTGACCAGATAGCGATCACACTCACCGATCGCCTGGGTGAAGACGGACCCGCCGAGAACATCCTCGACCTTGATCAGGCTCTGAACGAGTTAAATGAGATCAACCCGCGCCAGCGCGAACTGGTGGAGATGAAGTTTTTTGCCGGTCTGTCAGTCAACGAAATAGCCGGGCTTCTCGGGGTTTCCCATCGCACCGCGTGGCGAGAGTGGCAGCGTGCACGGGCCTTTTTGCATGCCCGAATCGCAAGCTAATCCCCTATCCGGATCCCTATCCCAGGCAGTAGCTTGCGATGCACGATAATAATGAGCAGCGCCAGGCCCACGGCAATGCCAAACGCAATCACGGTTGCACCAATATCCTGCATGACATCAGGGGCAAACAGCAGAAGCAAGGCAAGCACCAGCATGACCAGGCCGCCGACCAGCTTGAGAATGCGGCCGTGCCTCTCCTCGAATCTGTCCATCCGCAAGCTCACCACCGCCACGCCGAAGACCACCAACTCAATACTCAGGTAAACCAGCAGGTAGAGTGCCAGCAGCCAGACAAAGTAAGTCCAGGTCACCTCACTGCCCGCGATCAGGCTGCTCCAGATCACTGGAAAGCCGGCGGTGCACGGCAGCTCGATCAGGGCAATGCCGGCTGCCATCAGCACCGTGGCCCCCATCAAGGCCGGCACTGAGCGCCCTTCCTTGAGCAAGCCCCGCATGCGCTTGAACATGCCTGGCTTGTGCTTGTCATCGATGGTAAAGGAAAGGCCACGCTTGAACCAGAAATAATCCTTGATATTAACCACGGCAAAAACCAGGGCAAAGGCCGCCACCAGCCAATACACCCATTGCAAGTAGGCCAGGAATTGCAGAACGCTGAATACACCGGCGATAAAAACACCGTAAATGCTTGCCGTGACCAGCAGGAACGTAACACCGACGATGACCACTCGGCGCCGGGAACCGGAGTGAATCACCAGAGCCAGCAGTATCGTCAGCACCCACAGCGAGCAGGGATTGAAGCCATCGATGAACGCCACCAGCACGGTTGCCACGGCCAGCGGCTGCACGGCTAGATTGATCTCTCCGACCAGCGGCAGAGACAAAGTGCTGGCAGGCGCCATGGGGCCGTGAGCTGCCTGCTCCGGGGTCAAGGCCTGTGAATCCGGGCAACCCTGGGCCAGGCAGGTCTGCAGGTGGGCCGAGATGGCCGAACGCACGCCTGGACTGTCACCCACCCACGCCTGGCCACCGACAAATACCGCGGGCACCGAGCCTGCGTCTATGCCATGAGCCTCGGCCATGGCACGGAACAGGTCGTGATACTCGCGCGTGGCTCGGACTTCAAGGCGCTGGAATTCAACCGCCGGATTGGCGTCGGCCAAGCCTTCCAGGAAAGGCTCCTGGGCCCGGCAGTGCGGGCAGCGATCACTGGAGAACATGTAGATGACCAGCGACTCGCCGGCAGCCGACCATGCTGGAAAGGCCAGAACGCCCAGCAGCAGGCAGGAAAACAACGGCTTTTTCATTCGATCCGGGAACGTGCCCAGGCACCGGCCAGCAGCAGGGCACTCAATGCCAACAGGGGATACAAAGTAGAAGCCTGGACCGCGTTTCCGGTTTCCACCGCCTCGGTCAGCCCGTGTACGGCGGTGGCGTAAACGCCCCACTTCACAGTCAGCCCAACAACAGCCGACAAGGTAAAGGCCAGTAACGGCAACAGCAGCAAACCACCGGCAAAATTGATCACCGAATGCGGAAAGCCCGGCAGAATGCGAAGCGCCGTCTGGGTCATGATGCCACCGCGATTATCGAGCAGTCTCACCACCTTGCCGGCAAAGCCGTTGGGCTGCCAGTCGCCGCGCAGGCGCCGGCTGAAGGCATAGGCACCCAATGCGCCCAGCACGCTGCCCAGGACCAGCAGCGCGGTCGCCACCAGCGGCGGCTGGAAAGGCGCGATCAACCACAAGCCGAAGCTGCCGGGCAGGCCAAATGCGAACAACAGGACCATCGCAATGACAATGGCGGCCACGATCAATGGGTTGGCAGACGCAGCCCTGCCCCAAACCAGCAGCTCTTCCATACTGAACGGTTGCCAGATCGACACCAACGCACCCAGAAATATCAGCGCCGGCAGAACCCACAGCTTGCGCGTCAGGTCCCGACCGGGATCGCGCGTTGAGATCTCGCTCATCCGTCAGCCGCCGAGCCCTTTCGGGATTGATAGGCTTCCACCAGCTCTTTTTGAATATTGCCCGGTACAGCTTCGTAGTGAGAAAAGGACAAGGTGTAGCGTCCTTCGCCGCCGCTTAAGCTTTTCAGCTCGGTCGGAAAGTCCGTCAGCACCGACAACGGCACCGCAGCCTGGATGACGGTAAAGCCGCCACGCAGGCTGTCAGTGCCCTGAATTCGCGCGCGCTTGGACGCCAGCGAGCCGGTCACATCGCCCATCACCGCATCGGGCACGGTTACCTCCAGCTCGACGATCGGTTCAAGCACTTGCGGGCCAGCGTTTTCAATGGCGTCAAGAAAGGCCTTGCGACCTGCTACGACAAAGGCGACTTCCTTGGAATCCACCGGGTGATGCTTACCGTCGTATACAGTGACCTCGACATCCTGCAAGCCATAGCCGGCAATCGCGCCCTCGTCGAGCAGCTGACGTACGCCTTTCTCCACCGCCGGAATCAGATTCGTCGGAATGGCGCCGCCGACCACCTCGCTTTTGAAATTGAAGCCCTCACCACGGCCCAGCGGACGCACACGCAAATACACCTCTCCGAACTGACCGGCACCACCGGTCTGCTTTTTGTGACGATGATGGCCCTCGACCTGGCGGGTAATCGTTTCCCGGTAGGCGATGCGCGGTGGACGCGTGTCCACCTCGACGTTGTAGCGGCTCTTCATGCGCTCGAGCATGATGCGCAGGTGCATCTCGCCCAAGCCGCGAATCACCGTTTCATTCAACTCCTGGTTGTGCTCCACTTGGAAACAGGGATCCTCTTCGCTAAGACGCGTCAGCGCGGTGGCCAGTTTCTGCTCTTGGCCGCGCGTCTTCGCTTCCAAGGCCAAACCGAACATGGGCTGCGGGAAGTCGATCGGCTTGAGATAGTAGTGATCTTCATCGTGGTTGTCGTGGAGAATGTCGTCGTACTGGATCTCGTCGACCTTGGCCAACGCACAGATGTCGCCAGGCACAGCGCGGTCGACCTCGATGTGCTCCTTGCCGTGCATGCGGTACAAGTGCGGGACCTTCAGCGCCTTGCGGCCCTCGCCGATATAGAGCTGGGTGTCGGTACTGATGCTGCCCTGGTGAACGCGAAAAATGCTCAGCTTGCCGGCATAGGGATCGTTGGTGATCTTGAAGACATGGGCCAGCACGTGCGCGTCCGGGTCGGGGGTGCAGCTGACCCGCTCATCGTCCGGGGCACGGCGAAACGGCGGCGGATTGCCCTCGGTCGGATTGGGCAAGAGTCGCTTGCAGAACTTCAGAAACTCGCCGCATCCGGCGCCCGTGCGGGCCGAGGTAAAGCAAATTGGCACCAGGTGCCCCTGGCGCAGGGCCTTTTCGAAAGCATCGTGCAAGGCGTCGCCGGGGATCTCTTCGCCTTCCAGGTAGGCCGCCATCAGATCCTCGTCGACTTCGACCACCTGGTCAAGGATCTCGGTGTGGGCGGCGGCAACCGAAAAAATATCGGTCTCGCCGTCGCTTTTGAAAAAGCACTCTCGAACCGTCTGGTAGCCCTGGGTGGGCAGGTTGATTGGCAGGCATTGAGGGCCGAATTCCTCGCGAATTTCGCGCACCAGCGCTTCGAGGTCGATTTCGTCTGCATCAATGCGATTAATGACAATGATCCGGCACAGCTTGCGCTGACGCGCGCGCCGCATCAGGCGGCGGGTCGACATTTCGATGCCACTGGCTGCATTGACGACGATAGCGGCGGTTTCGACCGCGCTCATCGCAGCCAGGGCCTGGCCACGAAAATCCGGATCGCCCGGCGTGTCAATGAGGTTGACATGAATTCCCTCATAGTCGATCGATGCAAGGGCCGAGTTCAGCGAATGCTGGTAAGACTTTTCCAGCGGATCAAAGTCCGATACGGTCGAACCGCGCTCGATCGTCCCTGCCTCCCCCAACGATCCAGCCTTGACCATCAGACTTTCCAGCAGACAGGTCTTGCCCGAGCCGGCATGGCCCAACAGGGCAATATTGCGAATCTGGGCGGTATCGGTTGCGGCCATGAAGGTTCTCCTGATTTTGTTTGATTCCCCAGGCCAATCCTAATCGATGGCCGGGGACAGCGGCAAACTGCGTGCCAGCTGCCTGCCGAAGGATTGATATGCAAATCGGGTTCAGATCGAGTTCATCAAATCAGTTCTAAGATGTAACCCAGCGTTCCCAATATGGACCCGTAAACCAAGGAGATCGACATGAAATATCGCATGACCTTGCTTGCCAGCGCCTTGATGCTTGCAGGAGCAGCCCAGGCTGGCGGTGTTCAGTATCACTATGCCCCCGTCGTCAACGTTCAAGCCGAGTACGAGACCGTCCGCACGCCAATCAACCGTGAAGTCTGCTGGGAAGAGCAGCGCTACCAGCGCGTCGAAACCCGCAAGAGTTCCGCCACACCCGCCATCGTTGGCGCCATCATTGGCGGCGTCATTGGCAACCAGTTCGGCGGCGGCAGCGGCAATCGCGCCGCCACCGTTGCTGGTGCTGCGCTGGGCGGATCGATCGGCCGCGACGCTGCACGTCAGTCTCGCGGTCCGGATGAGTACTATCCGGTCAGTCGCGAGCGCTGCACCGTGCAGCGCGAATTCATCGAGGAAAATCGCAT
>SKKV01000186.1 GCA_007123575.1 Wenzhouxiangella sp. | reverse complement strand
TGAACCAGACTCGCCCCCTGGTGTTGCAGGGTGATCGGGGCTTCAGTCGCAAGGGCCCCGAACCCGGCAACGCCTCGCGCTATTACTCGGCAACGCGCCTGGACAGCAGCGGCCGCATTCGCCTCGACGGCGAATGGATCGAGGTAGAGGGTCTGGCCTGGCTGGACCGGGAGTGGGGCTCGAACCAGCTCTCCGACACCCTGGCCGGCTGGGACTGGTTTGCACTGCACTTGGATGATGGCCGCGATCTGATGGTCTATCGCCTGCGCGACCACCAGGGCGAGGCCTCGCGCTGGTCAGCCGGCGCACTGGTCAATGCAGACGGCAGCTATACCACACTGATCGCCAGTGACTTCTCTACCGAGGCGCTGGACTGGTGGCGTGATCCTGACGGCAATCGCTGGCCCTTGGGCTGGCGTATCCAGGTGCCCGACGCCGAGCTTGACCTGGTCACCCGGCCGCTGTTCAACGACCAGCTCTGGACCCGGTCGGTGCGCTACTGGGAAGGCATGATCGATGTAATCGATCATGCTTCGGGCGAGATTATCGGGCGAGGCTATACCGAACTGAGCGGCTACGCTGAGTAGACGAGGTAGTACTTATGCAGGCACTAGTGGTCCTAAATATCGGCGCGGTCTTGAGACGCCTCCGGCGTCCAGATCACCCTCACTCGCGATCTGCCGCCGCGCGACGTTTGGCTGAAAACTCGGCTTCGACCTCCTCGTCAGACCGTCCATGCCCTGCGCGCATGGACGCTCGGCCAGCTTCGACTTTGCGTCTCAGATAGTCTTCGTATTCCCTTGTCTTCCGGCGCTGCTCAATGTAGCCGCGCATCAGCTCACGCAGGACCTGGGATGCCGGCCGGTCTTCGGTTGCAGCTTCTGCAATGAAATCCGCCCGCAACTCCGGCTCCAGCTTCATCGTGAAAACAGCGTCCTTGGCCATAATGCAATCTTTCTGGTACTAACAACGTATATATAGTATTAATTGCGCTTGAAGTTCGTCAAGCAGCCGCGAACCCCCTAAGCGCTACAACCCCACCCATGAATTGTTCAGCGATGCAGGTAGACCTGGCCATCGCGCATTACGAGACGAATATCGGAGAGCTGGCTTACGTCTTCCAGTGGGTCGCCCGGCACGGCAATGATGTCGGCGATAAAGCCGGCCTGGATCCGCCCCAGCTCTTCTTCCAGCCCCAACAGCTCGGCGCTGTTGAGCGTTGCACTGCGCAAGGCGTTGGCGGGCGACATGCCGGCCTCGACCATGTATTCGAATTCGCGGGCGTTGCTGCCGTGCGGGCACACGCCGCAGTCGGTGCCGAAGGCAATGCGCACGCCGGCGGCCTGGGCGCGGCCGAAGGTGTCCTGAATCAAGGGCCCGATCTCGGCTGCCTTGGCCGCCACGATGGGCGGGAAATAGCCGTCGATTTCGGCCTTGTCGGCGACGAAGCGACCGGCTGAGATGGTCGGCACGTACCAGGTCCCGCGCTCCACCATCAATGCCAGCACCTCGTCGTCCATGTAGGTACCGTGCTCGATGGAGTGCACGCCGGCCAGAATGGCCCGGCGCATGCCTTTGGTGCCGTGCGCGTGTGCTGCGACATGCATGTCGTAATCGCGCGCGATGCGCACGATCTCTTCGATTTCCTCGATCAGAAACTGTGGGTTCTGGCCGCTTCTGGCCACGCTCAAGACACCGCCAGTGGCCGTGATCTTGATCAGGTCAGCACCGTCCTTGTAGCGCTGGCGCACGGCCTGGCGAGCATCTTCGGCGCTGTTGATCACGCCCTCAGCCGGGCCTGGATCGCCCATCAGGTCCCGCCGCCAGCCGTTGGTCGGGTCGGCATGGCCGCCCGTGGTCGCCAGCGACTTGGCCGAGGTAAAGATCCGCGGTCCGACGATCTGGCCACTGTTGATTGCCTCACGCAAAGCAACGGAGACGTTGAACGAGTCGCCGAGGTCGCGCACCGTGGTAAACCCGGCCTCAAGCGTGATCCGGGCAAAGTTCGCTCCGCGCAGGGCGATGTCGGCCTCGTTCAAGGTGAAGCGCTGCACGTAGGCCTGGGGATTGAACTCGGAGCTTAAATGCGTATGCATATCCATCAAACCGGGCAGACAAACCAAGCCGGACAGATCAACCAGGTCGACGTCATCGGGCGCGTCGGGATGACCGCTGCGTACATCGTCAATCCGCTGCTCCCTGACAACGACTGTATGTCCGCCCAGTGTTCGACCCTCAACCACGTCGACCAGGCTGCCGCAGCGCACCCAGGTTTCGCCCGCCATCAGCGGGAGAGAGACAACCGACAATAGGCCGACCATCAGCCCGGACCGGGTTAACGACAACCAGTAACTTGCAGAGTTCATATTTTGCCTTTCCAAAAAGTTCAGACTCAGGCCAGCCAGCCGGCCAGCAACAGAACGCTTAGCATCACCAGCCACAGCACGAGAATGCGCCAGACCATCTGGTGACCAAAGACAACGCCCGCGCCGAGATCGGCATCATCATCGACCAAACTGGCGGCCAGGCGATCAAGTATCGACGGCGTGATCAGCCAGGCTGGGGCCTGCTCGCGTTGGGCGCGCCAAGCGCTCAGCACGCGATCGAGATCATTGACCAGGGCCAGCGAAACGGTCAGCAGGGCCAGGACTGGCCAATCCAGCACCAGCCGCAGCCGCGCCAGCCACTCGAGGGCCGCCGGATCGGCGTTTTCCAGCTGCAGCGCCACCCGAGTCAGCCGATAGATCAGGGCACCGGTAATTCCCAGCAAGACAAACCAGAACAGCAGGCCGAACCAGCGCGACAGGCCTGCATGAAGAACGGCGGCCGCCCCTTCCGATGCCTGAGCCTCGGGGTCCAGGCGCATCGCCTTTTGCGCTGACTGGACCTCGGCGGCATCGCTCTCGATGCTGTCGGTCAGCACGGCCACGTCACGATCCAGATCGCGCGGCCCGAGCGTCAGAATGAACACGGCCAGGGCGAGCAGGAGCGCACCGGCCAGGCCCAGCAGCGAGGTCGCAATCCATAGTGCCAGCCAGGATCCCACGACCGAAATCAGAATCAGCGCCACTGCCGGCAGCCAGGGCTGTTCGGGAAACCGGCCCTGCAGCCACATCAGCGGCAGCCCGACCCAGTCGAAGCGCCGCAAATGCCGAAAACCGGTGGCAAAGTGGCTGATCAGGAGACCGACCAGCACGATCAGGATGGTCATGACTGGTTAAGCCCCGGCCCAACCGTCATTCGCTTGCGCAAATGGAGCGCCAGCTCAAGCAATGCCAAAAGAGGAACCGCAGCCGCAGGTGGTGGCCGCATTGGGATTGCGAATAACGAAGCGTGCGCCCTGCAGGCTTTCGCTGTAGTCCACCTCGGCACCCTCCAGGTACTGGAAGCTGAGCGGGTCGACGACCAGCGTGACGTCGTTGCGGACAACCGCCACATCGCCATCGTCAACCTTTTCATCGAAGGTGAAACCATACTGAAAACCGGAACAGCCGCCCCCGCTGATGTATACGCGCAGCTTCAGATCAGGATTGGCTTCTTCCAGAATCAATTCGCGGACCTTGGCCGCGGCCGCATCGGTAAAGATGAGAGGTTCAGGCTGCGTCATTGGTGTCTGCTCCGGCAGAATCTGGCGTTAGATAGACCATGATTGTAGCTGCAGATGCCGAGCCAGTTGTCAAAACTCCCGATCGGGCCGGGCGAGTGGCGCGGTAAAAAAAAGCGGCCTGAAAAGACCGCTGTAATCGACATGCCCCAAACCGGATGGTCACTCGCACTTGTTATATTCATGACCCATGATGTTGTAATTTCATGGATTTTTTGTAAAGCGCCCGTGGTTTATACCGCGCCAGGCCGCGATCGTCAAGTTGAGCGCGCTGACAGGCTCGGTCAAAATAGCGGCCCAACTTCACTGTCAAAGCCCCCAAAATGAACCTGAACGACTGGCTGGAATCCTTCCATATCATTTTTGTTGTCACCTGGTTCGCCGGTCTGTTCTACCTGCCGCGGCTGTTTGTCTATGCCGCAGAGAATCCGGAAGGTAGTCGCATCGAGCTGCTTTTGGTGATGCAGCGGCGGCTGTTGATGATCACCCACATCGGCGGCGCCCTGGCCGTAGGCCTGGGCCTGACCCTGCTAAGCATCGAGCCCTGGCACTTGAGCGGTGCCGGATGGATGCATGCCAAGCTCGCCCTGGTGGCCGGACTGGTCGGCTATCATCTTTGGTGCGCGCGCCTGGTTCGGGTGTTCCGTCAAGGCAACAATCAAAGGTCCTCGCGCTGGTTTCGCTACTTCAACGAGGTGCCGGCGCTGTTCCTGGTGGCTATCGTCATCCTGGTGGTCGGTAAACCGTTCTGAGTCAGCCCAACGCCTTGATGTGGTCCCTGATCATGTAGAGCGCGGCAATGCTGCGGCCTTCGGTGCAGTCCGGTCGCTGCACCAATTCGGCCAGCTTGTTCAGCGGCCAGCGGAATACTTCCAACTGCTCGGGTTCGTCGCCGGGCAGGCGCGAGGGATACAGATCTCGGGCCAGGACGATATGGGTGACGTGGGTCATGTAGCCGGGGGCCAGGGTCAGGTGACCGATCTCGTCAAGCTGCCGGGCAGCAAATCCACACTCCTCCTGCAACTCCCGATTGGCGCCTTCCAGCAGGGTTTCGCCCGGGTCCAGCCTTCCCTTGGGCAGGCCAATCTCGTAGCGGTGCATGCCGCAGGCGTATTCACGAACCAGCAACACATGGTCGTCGTCCGGCATGGCGGCGACGATGACCGCGCCCAGGCCGCGGCTGATCAGGCGCTCGTAGGTCCGCCGCTGGCCGTTGGAAAACTCCAGTTCGACCTGCTCGACCTTGAACAAATCAGCCGGCCGCCGCTCGCGTCGACCATGCACCTTGGGCAAAGGCTTGAAGCAGCTTTCGTCAATCATGACGCAGTGCCAGCAGGGTTTGATGCAGGCCGGCCGGTGCCGCCAGGACAGAGCGGGTGTCCAGACCGATCGCAGCACCGTCCAGATCGGTCATCTCGGCACCAGCCTCGCGAACGATAACGGTCAGGGCGGCGATGTCGAGGATATTGACATCGCTTTCGATGACCACATCCTGGCTGCCATCGGCCAGGCGGTGGTAGGAATAGAAATCGCCGTAACCGCGACTGCGCGCTGCCCGCGCCACGATCTGGCCGGCCCAGCTCCAGCCGTCGCCGCGCGCCAGAGAGCGCAGATTGCCAAACGACACGTCGGCATCTTCCAGGCTTTCGGTGACACCGGCCTTGACCGGCCGATCATTGATCCAGGCCCCCTGGCCGCGCACCGCCCAGGCGGTTTCCTGGAATGCCGGGGCTGAAGACACGCCCAGCACCAGTTCCCCCTTGACCATCAGCGCGATTTGCACCGACCAGAACGGCAAGCCACGAATGAAGCTGCGCGTGCCGTCGATGGGGTCGACCAGCCACAAATAGTCGCTTTCGCCGCGCTGGCCGAATTCTTCGCCATAAATGGCGTGGTCGGGAAATTCGGCCAGCAAGTGCTCGCGAATGACTTCCTCACAGCGCCGATCCGCTTCGGTGACCGGACTGGCATCGGCCTTGCGCTCGACTGCCAGGTCGCTTTTGAAATACTCCATGGCCACCTGGTCGGCGGCCGCGGCCGCTTGTCTTGCCACGCGCAAGGCCACGTCAAGGTCGGGCATTCGGGTCATTGAAGAGTCTTTTTGTAGGACATCTGCGCCATTATCCCGGATAACTCCGAGGAGGTTGCGCTTTCCGTCAAATCGCCGCATCCGACGATACGAATTCGATCTTGGTCAACAGGCTTCGTTCGAGCTGGGCTCGCCGTCCTTGGGCGGTGAATTCCGCTTCAGTTCGACGCGTAGCGAGGCCTTTTAGCGAAATCCCCCACCCAAGGACGGCTTGTTATTAACCCGGCAACCAAACAGGTTGCCGGGTTAATGCCCGGCCGGAACGGCCGGGGCCGCGAAGCGAAGGCATTTGCGGACATGTGCCGCAAATGCCGCGCAACGAATACCGTAGGT
>SKKV01000028.1 GCA_007123575.1 Wenzhouxiangella sp. | reverse complement strand
CCCCCTCTGCCCCCAATCTGCGACAATGCTCGCAACCAAAACCCACTCAAAAACCCATGACCAACAACACCCAGCCAGTCTGGCTGGTCACCGGGGCCGCCGGCGCGCTGGGCGGCCAGCTCGTCCGCCAGGTCCTGGCTTCCGGTGCCGACTGCATCGCCCTGGACCGCAACGCACGCGGCCTGAATGCCTTGCATGATGAACTCAAGGAAGCCGGCCAGCCGGTGCCGGCGCTGATGCCCTTTGACCTGGCCGGGGCCGGGCCGGATCATTACCAGGAGCTGGCCGAGGGGATCAGCAACGGGCCCGGGCGGCTGGATGTGCTAGTCCACAACGCGGCCGATTTCGTCGCACTGCGGCCACTGGAGCATCAGCCGGCTGACGAATGGATGAAAATCCTGCAGGCCGGCCTGACCGGCCCGCTGCTGCTGACCCAGGCGCTTTTGCCGCTGTTGCGCGAGCAGCGTGATGCCTGCATCGCCTACATCAGCGACAAGTACTGCCTGGATCGACCGGCCAACTGGGGCGCCTACGGTGTTGCTCAGGCCGGTCGCGGGTGGATGGCCAGCGCGTTGACAGCCGAGCTGGGTCCGCACGGTCCGCGCGTGCTCGAGCTTGATCCGGGCCCGTTCTACAGCCCCTTGCGCGCGGCCGCGTGGCCGGCGATCGACCCGTCTGATCTGCCTGATGTCAGTGCGCTGGCATCAGACCTCGTTTCCAAGATTCGAACAGGAGCATGATCATGTCGAATGACCTTTTCTTGAAAATCATCCGCCGCGAAATCCCCGCCGATATCGTGTTCGAGAACGACGATGTGCTGGCGTTTCGCGATATCGACCCGCAGGCCCCGGTGCATATCCTGGTGATACCGAAGCGGCAGATTGCCACCACCAATGACCTGGAAGCCCAGGATGCCGAGCTGGTCGGGCGCCTGTTTCTGGCCGCGCGCGAGATTGCCGAGGCCGAAGGCATCAGCGAGGATGGCTATCGCCTGGTGATGAACTGCAATCGCCACGGCGGTCAGTCGGTTTACCACATCCACCTGCACGTCCTGGGTGGTCGCCAGATGACCTGGCCGCCTGGCTAAAAAATTGTGTGATTAGCGTGGTGTCTCAGCGCCCGGTCTTCGATTTAGCTCAGGCCGTCCTCGGGCGGTGAATTCCGCTTCAGTTCGACGCGGTGGCGAGGCCCTCAGCGAAATCCCCCACCCGAGGACGGCTTCCATCCTTGACGGTCATGGATTATTCGGTTTTGGCAACTCCCAGGCGTCTGATGGACGAATGACGCCGCAGGCAATTCGGGCGCCGGCACCGCCGATGGGCTGGCTGAAGTGGTCGTCCGGGTTTTCGTGAATGACCAACGCGGCCCCGTCGTCGTCAAGGATGGTCGCGCCGAAGCTGCCGTCCAGGCTGGCAGCGGTGGTGTAGAACTCGGCCCAGGCCAGCCCGGAGTCATGAACGAAGAAATTGGGCAAGTCACCGGCATCCGGACCGTCCGGGTTGAGCAGTCCGTGCTCGCGCCCGTCCGGATTCAGATGGCCGCCGGACTCCATGAAACCGTCGCAATGATCGTCGCAGGAACCGACGGCGTGGATATGGATGGCCTTGGGGCCAGGCGGCAGACCTTCCAGGGTCAAGCGGATCAGGGTGCCGGCGGCAGCCTGAATGAGTTCGGCCTGGCCGATGGTTTCGCCATCACGGTCAACGATGTCGGCATGAGCCCGCGGCCATTCATCGGCCGCCAGTACGGGCAGAGAGATCAGGGCGAAAAGCGCAACGGTCGTTCGAAGCATGTTGAAGCTCCACAGATTGTGATTGTCTCGATTCTAGCGCGGACCGGTGGAGGCGATGCGGGCAAGAGAGTGATGCGCCGCTGCATTTGGTATTCTTCGGCGCTGGTTCTGTCTCCCGTTCTCAATTTAAGGATATGCAATCGTGACGGCTTCACTTGCCCAGCTTGACCTCGACCACCTGTTTCATCCTGCCACCGATCTTCGCGGCCATCGCCAGGCCGGGCCCCAGATCTGGGAGCGGGGCGAAGGCGTGTATGTTTTTGATAGCGAGGGCAAGCAGTACCTGGAGGGCATGGCCGGTCTGTGGTGTACCGCGCTGGGCTACGGCGAGCAGGCCCTGGTCGATGCCGCAGCCGAGCAGATGTCGAAGTTCTGTTACGGCCCGCTGTTCGCCGGCAAGAGCAATGAGCCCAGCATTCGCTTAGCCGCCAAGCTGGCCGAGTGGGTGCCAATCGCGGACGCGCGCTTTCTTTTCGGCTGTTCGGGTTCGGATGCCAACGATGCCCAGGTCAAGCTGATTCGCTATTACTACAATGCCATCGGCAAGCCGGAGAAGAAGAAGATTCTTTCACGCGGCAACGCCTACCACGGCATCACCCTGGCCACGGCCGCACTGACCGGCCTGCCGGCCTTTCACCGCCATTTCGATCTGCCCGGCGACGATGTCATTCACCTGACTTCCCCGCACTACTACCGACAGAGCAAACCCGGCGAGAGCGAAGCAGACTTTGTCGAACGCCTGGCCAAGGAGCTTGAGTCGGTGATCGAGCGGGAAGGTGCTGGCACCATCGGCGCGATGATTGCCGAGCCGCTGATGGGCGCCGGCGGTGTCATCCCGCCGCCGGCCGGCTACTGGGACCGCATTCAGCCGATCCTGGCCGCCAACGATATCCTGCTGATCGATGATGAGGTGGTGTGCGGATTCGGCCGTACCGGCCAGCCCTTCGGCTGCCAGACCTGGAATATTGAGCCTGCGACCATGACCATGGCCAAGGCCTTGTCCTCGGCCTATCTGCCGATTTCGGCGGTGGCCGTACCGGGTTTCATGTATGAGGCCATCGAAGAGGCGGCCGGCGGGGTAGGGCTGTTTGCCCACGGGCTGACCTACGCCGGCCATCCGGTGGCAGCGGCCGTGGCCGTGCGCAATCTTGAGCTGATGGAAGAGCGTGGCATCATGGACCATGCGGCCCGCATGGGCGAGCTCCTGCAGGCCGGTCTGGCGCCGCTGGCGGATCACCCGCTGGTCGGCAACCTTCGCGGTATTGGCTTGATTGCCGGCCTGGAGCTGGTTGCCGACAAGGACAGCCGCGAGCTGTTCCCGGCCCAGAACAAGACGGCTTTCAAGGTGGCCGCGGCCTGCCTGGCCGAAGGCCTGGTGGTTCGTGCCCTGCCGGGCGACGTCATTGCCGTCTGCCCGCCGCTGATTATCAACCCGGATCAGATCAACGAACTGGTTGAAAAGCTTGGCCGTGGCCTGGATCGGGCGACCGCAGCCTGATAGATCAGCTGCCGCTGAGCAGCAAGTCCTGGTAGTCGGGGTGGCGCTGGATCCAGGTCTTGACGTAGGGGCAGACCGGGTCGACCTTGAGACCCCTGGCGCGGGCCCAGTCCAGGGCATGCCGGGTCAGCTGGCCGGCAATGCCGCGCCCGCCCGCGGCTTCGGGCACGCGTACTGAGGTCATTGCGACCCTATCAGCGGCGAGCCGGAAGTCCAGCACGCAGTCGTGGCCATCAACCGAGCCGATAAAACGGCTGTTGTCCTGGTCTAACTCGATTTTGATGTCGTTGGCTTGGCTCATGTCAGAACAGATAGCGGGTTCGAATGGTGGCCGGCACCTGGTTCAGTTCGGCGACCAGGGCCGGGGTGTCTCTGGCTTCCACGTCCATGACCACGTAGCCTACATCGGGCAGGGTCTGCAGGTACTGGGCGACGATATTGAGGCCGGCTTGGGAGAAGATTGCGTTGATGGCCTGCAAAACGCCGGGCTCGTTACGATGGATATGCATAATTCGGCGAGTGCCCAGGTGATCGGGCAACGAAACTTCCGGGAAATTGACCGCGCCCATGGTCGAGCCGTTGTCGGAGTAACGCACCAGCTTGGCGGCTACGTCGACGGCGATGTTCTCCTGCGCCTCGCGCGTGCTGCCGCCGATATGCGGGGTCAGCAGCACGTTGTCCAGGCCACGCAGCGGACTGATGAATTCCTCGTCGGCGCCCTTGGGTTCGGCCGGAAATACGTCAATGGCCGCGCCGGCCAAATGGCCAGACTTCAGTGCTTCGGCCAACGCGTCAATGTCAACGACCTTGCCGCGCGAGGCATTGATCAAGTGGGCGCCCGGCCGCATTTGGGCCAGTTCCGACTTGCCAATCAGTTTGCGGGTCTGCTTTGTATCCGGCACATGCAGGCTGACCACGTCGGCGGCCTGCAGCAGGCTGTCGAGATCGTGCATGGCCTCGGCATTGCCCAGCGGCAGCTTGTCGACAATATCGTGATAAATCACCTTCATACCCAGGCCTTCGGCCAGAATACCGAGCTGCGAGCCGATGTGACCGTATCCGACGATGCCAATCACCTTGCCGCGCACTTCGTGCGAGCCGACGGCTGATTTCTGCCACTGGCCGCGATGGGCAGCCATGTTCTTGGCCGGAATGCCGCGCATCAGCATGATGATTTCGGCCAGCACCAGCTCCGCGACCGAGCGGGTGTTGGCGTAGGGCGCGTTGAACACCGGTACGCCGCGTTGGCGCGCACCGGCCAAGTCAACCTGGTCGGTACCTATGCAAAAACAGCCTATTGCATTGAGTTTCTCGGCCTGATCGAGAATTTCGACCGTGAGCTGGGTGCGTGAGCGGATGCCGATGAAGTGTGCATCCTTGACCAGGGCTGGCAGCTGATCGGGCTCTGGGGCCGATTTCTCGGTCCAAAGGCTGGTGTAGCCGGCTCTGCGGATATACTCTTCGGCCCGGGCATGAATGCCTTCAAGCAGTAAAAAATTGATTTTCTCCTTGGCCAGGGAGAGGTTGTGTTGACTCATGGAATGACGCTGACCGCCTCGATGGGCTTAGGATTCAAGTGCTTCATTATGCAACGATCCGCCTGACAATAAATTGACATGAGCTCTTTGCCACCCATTGAGTGCGTCCAGGATGCCGACAGTCTTAGCCATTATGGCCGCGACTGGACCCGGTTCTGGACGCCCAAGCCACAGGCCATCACATTTCCAGAGTGCACCAAAGAGGTCGTCGAACTGGTCCAGTGGGCCCGCCGTACGCGCAATGCCCTGGTGCCCAGCGGCGGTCGCACGGGGCTTTCCGGTGGTGCGGTCGCGACCAACGGAGAGGTCGTGGTGTCGATGGATAAAATGCGCCGGAAATTGGAGTTCGACCCGTTCGAGCCGAGCCTGACTGTCGAGGCCGGTATGGCGGTGGGTGAATTGCAGCGCCTGGCCGCCGAGGCCGGCTGGCAGTATCCGGTGGACTGGGCGGCAGCCGGTTCCAGCCAGGTGGGTGGCAGCATTGCCACCAACGCCGGCGGAATTCGCGTGCTGCGCTACGGCATGACCAGGAACTGGGTGACCGGGCTGACCGTGGTCAGCGGTCGCGGCGAGGTGTTGCGGCTCAATCAGGGCCTGGTCAAGAACAACACCGGGCTGGATCTGCGTCACTTGATGATCGGCAGCGAGGGCACCCTGGGCATCATCACCGAGGCGACCATGGCCCTGGCCGCGCCGGCACCCGAGCAGTCGGTGCTGATGCTGGGCTTTGCTGGCCTGGATGCGGTCATGCCCGCGTTCGATCAGCTGCGGCGGGGATTGAAGCTGTCGGCGTTCGAGTTCTTTGATTCAGCCTCCGTTCGCCATGTTCGTGCGGCCAGCGGTAAGGACTTTCCACTGGATGGGGCCTGCCCGCTGTTTGCCGTGGTGGAGTTTGACGATCCGGAGCAGGCCAACCAGGACGCGGCCCTGGCCTTGTTTGAAGCGTTGGTCGAAGGGGGCCACGTGCTCGATGGCACGATCAGCCAGTCTGGGGCGCAGGCAGCCGAGCTATGGCACTGGCGCGAGGCGATCAGTGAGTCGCTGGCTCCACGCACGCCGTACAAGAACGATCTGTCGGTGCGCATTGGCAGGGTCAGCCGGTTTCTGCGCGACCTGGAAGCGCTGGTGGCGGAAAGCTACCCGGATTTCGAGGTGGTCTGGTTCGGTCATATCGGTGACGGCAACCTGCACATGAACGT
>SKKV01000123.1 GCA_007123575.1 Wenzhouxiangella sp. | reverse complement strand
ACGGTACGCCGTAGTGCTCGGTGACCCGTGTTTCAATCCGACCGAGCTGCAGACGGGCAATCTGCTCTAGCACCTCGTCACTCAGCGGATAGTAGGGAATCACGACCAGGCGGCCGAGCAGGGCGGCCGGAAAGACTTTCAAAAGCGGCTCTCGCAAAGACTTGGCAAGCCCCTCGGATTCGGGCATCAGGTCAGGATCCTGGCACATATTCATGATCAGGTCGCTGCCGACGTTCGAGGTCAGCAGAATAATGGTGTTCTTGAAGTCAATCAGGCGCCCTTCGCCATCTTCCATGACGCCTTTGTCGAAGACCTGGAAAAAGATCTCATGCACGTCGGAGTGCGCTTTTTCGACCTCGTCAAGCAGCACCACGCTGTAGGGCTTGCGCCGAACGGCTTCGGTCAAAATACCACCTTCACCGTAGCCGACATATCCGGGCGGTGCACCCTTGAGGGTGGACACGGTGTGGGCTTCCTGGAACTCGCTCATGTTGATGGTGATCAGATTTCGCTCACCACCGTAGAGTGTTTCGGCCAGGGTCAAGGCGGTTTCGGTCTTGCCGACACCGGAGGGACCGGCCAGCAGGAAAACGCCAATCGGCTTGCTGGGATTGTCCAGGCGCGCACGCGCGGTCTGAATGCGACGGGCAATCATGGCCAGGGCATGGTCTTGACCGACAACCCGCTGCGACAGCGTTTGCTCCAGATTGAGCACGGTACGGATTTCATCCTTGACCATGCGTCCAACCGGGATGCCTGTCCAGTCTGCGACAACGCTGGCGATGGATTGCTCGTCCACGGCCGGATGCAGCAAGGGGTGGTCACCCTGCACTTCAGCCAGTTGGTCGTGCAGCTTTTCCAGCTCAGCCAGCAGCGCTTCACGATCCATTCCATCCTCTGCCTCGACCGGCTCGGCGATTTCTTCGCCTTGCGCTTCGGCAACTGCTTCGGCAGCTTCCTTGGCAACTTCTTTTTCAGGATGCAGCTGCTGCCGAATCTCGAGGATCTGGCGAACCAGTTCCTTTTCCTGTTCCCAGCGCGCTTCCAGCGCCTTGCATCGCTCACGCTCCTCAGTCAGGGCTGCCTCAACACGTTCGGTACGATCGCCGACAGGAATACCGATATCCTGCTCGCGGCCGATGATCTGCAGCTCCAGCTCCAGGGCCTGGATATTGCGGCGACAATCCTCCAGCTCCGCCGGCACCGCGTGCAAGGCGGTCGCGACACGAGCACTGGCTGTATCCAGCAGGCTGATCGACTTGTCAGGCAGCTGGCGGTCGGGAATATAGCGGCTGGAGAGCTTGACCGAGGCTTCCAAGGCCTCGTCAAGAATCAACACCTTGTGGTGCTTTTCCATGGCCGGCGAAATGGCGCGCATCATCCGGATAGCATTGGGCACCGACGGCTCGCCGATCTTGACCACCTGGAAGCGTCGAGTCAGGGCCGGATCCTTCTCGATGTGCTTCTTGTATTCGGCCCAGGTTGTTGCCGCAATGGTGCGCAGCTCGCCGCGCGCCAATGCGGGCTTGAGCAAGTTGGCAGCATCCCCCGTGCCGGCCGCACCCCCGGCTCCAATCAGTGTATGGGCTTCATCGATGAACAAAATAATCGGCTTTGGCGAAGACTGGACCTCTTCGATGACGTTCTTCAGGCGATTCTCGAATTCGCCTTTCATGCTGGCACCGGCTTGAAGCAACCCGACATCCAGGGTCCTCACAGTGACGTTAAGTAAGGTAGGCGGCACTTCGCCGCGAGCGATGCGCAACGCAAATCCTTCCACGGCTGCGGTTTTACCCACACCGGCTTCGCCCGTAAGAATCGGGTTGTTCTGCTTGCGGCGCATTAGAATATCGACGATCTGTCGGATTTCCTCATCCCTGCCAACAATCTCGTCAATGCCGCCGTTTCGCGCCTTTTCGGTCAGATCGATCGAGAACTGATTAAGCGCATCCTGTTTTCCATCACCGCGCTTGGCGATCGCGTCCGAAGCCTCCCCCGGCTCGCCCTGCGGCCCCAGACCCTGGTCTGCTTCTTCTGGCGAGCCTGATGTTATGCTGCCAAACTCATCGCTGAGCTGTTCTGGTTTGATCTTGCGAAACTCGTCTGAAACACCAAGCAGCGCATTGTTCAGGCCCTTGGTTTTCAAAATGCCCAGCACCAGGTGGCCGGAGCGCACCTTTTGGGCCCCATAAAGCAACGAGGCCCAGACCCAGGCCCGCTCAACCGCTTCCTCCAGGTGGGCTGACAGGTCAGATATCGACGATGCCCCGCGCGGCAGGCGGTCCAGCGCTTCGGTCATATCTTTGGCCAACCTCGAGTGATCGAGTTCGAAATGGCGAATGATGAGCTGAAGGTCAGAATGCTCAAGCTGCAGTATCTGCTGAAACCAGTGAACCAGTTCAACATAGGGGTTGCCCCGCATTTTGCAGAACACGGTGGCACTTTCAATGGCCTTGTAGCAGGTCTTGTTGAGTTTATTGAACAGTGCGACGCGGGATATCTCTGCCATGTTTAGTCTCGCTCAGGCTGGATTGAAAAGAAGGGCTGTGAAAAAAGTCAACGAACTCATCGCCATCACGCTGACCATGCAGCCAAGTCGAATAGCCCAGCTCACCGTACCGGCCAAGCTGGGTAACTGGTTTCTCGGATTCGGGAATAAACATTCGGTATTCCCAACCGAATTCCAGGCCAACATAGTTGTGCACGATGGCATTCAGCCGGCTGGCTGACGGACGATTGGGCAACATGCGCTCGAATTGGTCGCGGCTCAGCGGCCCGAAAACCAGGGCAAAGCGGAACTGCCGCTCAAATGACCGCTCACCAATGACTGCATTTTCACCCAGGATGCCGGTCAGGCGCGAACGGCCGAGGTAAAGGCGGCTTTCTTCCGGCAATTCCAACCACTCCGGCTGATATTCTTCCAAGCCTACGGGCATGGCGAACTGTTGAGAAAGCATGCCGAGCAGACCGTCGGCATTACGGGTCTGACGGGCCATGTGACCGGCGTGAAAGCGCCTGGCCAAATCGGGCATGGCGTCTTTGTTGCCAAGACCAGGTGTGCCGAAACCAGCCAGTGCACCGATGTACTTGTCAAAGCGATTGTGACGCGGTCGATCTTCGCAGACGGCAGGTTCAGCATCGGCCCAGATCCGGTAAAACAAGGACAGCAGCCGATGATGAAAGATGTCGCAAAAACGCGCCACGGTCGGGTCGCGGAAAGACAGCTGCCGCTCCATGGCGAATTCGGTCAGATGCACCGGTAAAGGTCCGTTGGGGCCGAACAAGCCATGAAAATTTTGAAACAGCCTGGCTGGCCGATGCTGGTTACCACGACCAACACCACTCAATGTGGATGGCGCAAACTGCAGGTAGGGCTGCTGACCCAGGCGAATGGGGTCGTGCCGCGCCCTTCTTGACCGACCGAATCCTGGCGCATCCGGACTAGCTGCTTCTACCAGGCGAAGCGCCTGGTAGAAGCCATATGACGATGGTTCCTGCTCCAGGCGCAGGATCAAATCGTCAATCTGCGTCCGGTCTTCAGTGGCCATCTCACGATTTCGCCTCGGTCGGTGGAAAGAATGCGCGTTTCGGTGAACGAATTGATGCTGGCGTAGCGAGCCAGAAACTCGCTCAGGATGCGGCCCAGAAGAAAAATCCCCAAGCCTTCAAAGCAGGTCTCATCCAGGGTCAGGTCAATGCGAAGCCCTCGTCCCGCCGTGATCGGGCCTCGCAAGGGCAAGCGCCTTATCACGGGCTCGACCATAATCCCGGCCAGCCCCTCAACCTGACGCTTCAGCGCTGGGTCAGACAAATCGGCATATAACTCGAGCATTTCACGCAGGGAGGCCGCGCCGTTTCCTTCATCCTCCCCCAGCAAAGAGAGGTAATTCAGGTTCAAGTGGCTGAGCAGACGCCATGAAACATCGCCAGACGGCAGACGCGGCCGCGGGCTGGTTGGACCTGAAACACAGCGAACATTGGCCACCGGCGCACTATCCAGCAGCGAAAAATCACCGGCACCGCTGACTGGCATGTGCAGCGGCAGGTCTCGGTTGGTGCATAGTGCACGCACCGCTACCTGCTTGATCTTGTCGGTAAACGGTTCATTCATGCCGTCCACGACACTGATAAACAGCTCGCTGCCAACATAGCTGGAACGGGGCCCGTTTCGCTGCTGACGGCTGGAGAGCTTGCGCGCTTCCCTGCGCTGGGTAAAAAAGGCAGTTTGCGACCGATCCGAGGCACGATCATGGGACCAGAAGAAGGGCTTGTACTCGCGCGCTTCGGTCACGCCCGCACTGAAGCCCTTGACTTCCATCACGCTGTGCACTTCGAAATCCATGGGCCGCGTGCGGTCCGGTATCACGTGCAGCTCGGTATTTTGCCGTGTGACGTGAATTCTGTCGCAGTGACGAGGGAACAGGTTGATCGCCGGCGCGCAGAATAGTAGAAAGTTTTCGACATCAATGCGATTATCAAGAAGGTCAGCGGGCCGATCAAAAAACAAGATGACCTCAAAGTCCTCTGCTTCAGACTCACGCAACGCGGCTGCCAACCCTTTCAGGCGGGCAAAACGGAAGCGTTCCGGAAAGGCAAAATATTCCTGGACCAACCGGTAACCTTGAAACGAACGGTAGCCATACGGCAGCATGGCCTCGTCGCGGGCAAAACCAGGCATCTCGACCTGTTCGCCAGGCTGACGAACAGACTTGAACTGGCCCTGATGGCGCGAGCGCGCCTGGAAGCCGAGGCAACCTGCATGCAGCTGTTCCATCAACCTGGAAACAATTTCGCCGCTGCCCTTTAGGTAAAACTCGAGGTCATCGAGCCGCAAGTCTCCCACTGACAGACCGGCGGTCATCGAAAAGCGAAGGCGTAGCCCAGATCTGACCCCATCTGGCAGGTCAACCCCCAACGCGGCAACATCACCGCGCGTGGGTAGAAAACTGGCCTGGCTGACTTCCAGTGGCCACAGCGTCGTTTTCTGACGCGTTCGAAACTCGCAAGCGGTCTGTTCCCCTCGGCCAATCTGCCCTCGAAGTGCCGTGTCGGTGTCAATATCGAAACCTTCAGCCAGTGAGCCCTCACTCAGGTCCGGCACAAACTGAACGACACTCATCGACGGCGTTGGCGCAAGGAAGTGCGGGTACACCACCTCGAACAGGTGCTGGGTAAACTTTTCGTATTCGCGATCGATCTTGAGCTGCAGGCGCGCCGTAAGAAAGGCAAATCCTTCCAACAAGCGCTCGACGTAAGGATCGGCACACTCAAACTCTTCCAGTCCAAGACGCCCGGCAATTTTTGGATATTCGTTGGCGAACTCTCCGCCCAGCTCGCGCAAGTGCTGTAATTCGGTGTTGTAGTACTTGAGGAGGCCCGGGTCCATACAGATCAGCGCGAGCTGCCCCCGGAAGAATCGATGACGCTGATATCCCCGGTTTCTATATCCAGTTCCGTTTTCAGAAACAGTTCAGTCGGCATGGGTTGCGCCCAGAGCTGACCGACAATTTCAAAGACGATCGCGTTTCGGTTGTAATCGCTGGGGGAAACATTGGCACGAATGCGCACCGAGTTTGGCAGAATTCGCGGTTCATAAGTGAGAATGGCGTTCTTGACCATGCGCTCAATTTGATCCTCCGACATCCCGGACACTGCGGATCCGGACAGGTCAGGAAGTCCGAAATTCAAAACCGAGCGCTGCACCTCGGGAAATTCCGACAGGTCTTGCAACGACTCCATGTGGCCGCAATTCAACAACCATGCCAGGTCACGCCGAACCAGCCGCCGCAGCCTTGCCATGCTGATCACCCTTCGGTTACGGGATTCATTCCTTTCCTCAGGTGCCTCGTCAGTCAGGCGATCGAGCAAAGAAGGTTGAAGCCGCTCGGTATAGGTGAGCTCAGCCATCTCGACCCTCGTCGGTTGGCTTCGCTGAATCAATCGGTTTGGCGTCCGGCAAATCGCCGGCGTCCGCGTCGCAGGCTGGCACCTCCAGCGTGACCTTCTCGACACTCAGTAACGGATAGTCGTTCTGGTCGGTAACCAGGACACGCTGACCTGACCCCAAGACCAAATCGTTACCGGCCTCGGCCCACTCGGTAAGCCGAGACAGCTTAAGACGGCTGTCATTGCCAGCCTCGGTGCCGGGATAGCGTGTCGGGATGAAGCCAACCGCTTCGCCGCCATTGGCCCAGCGGAATTCCGCCGGCGTCCAAACCAGGTCCCGAAGATCGGCCGGCGGTTCGATGCTGATACTCGCCACGGCGTGAAACGGAACCCAGTAATACTGGCCTTTGAGAAACACCTCGAGAACCGGACCCAACCTTCCATCCGCATCGGCCAGCCACTCGAACGCTTCGCCATTGATCTGGCCCGGCACCGCGGGTGCTGCCTCGAACGCCGAATCACGTAGCCGCTCCGCTTCGTCTTTCTTGCCCTCGGCAAGTGCAACCAGCGCGGCGGCCAGGTTGGCAAGCCATTCAGACGGCTGGCCAAACATCAGCGGGCTGCGCTTACCGTCAAATACTGCGCTCCGCATGTGCTCACACTGAATGACAGCGTCGTAGACCTCGAACATGGGAATCGTGCCGGCATCCATATCTTTCAACACATATAACTGACGCCGCGCCCGTTCCCACTCGCCAAGCACGCTGAATAATTGAAACAGAAAAACACGCGGTGCTATCGCGGCACCGTCGGCTCTAATACGCGCAGTCACTTCCTTCAGGCAGCCGTCCAGATCGCCGGCCTTAAGCAACGCTTCAGCTTGCTCCATGTCAATACCTCTGGGTCATGGGGCGGATAACCGCCCCTGACCCATCATCATTGCGACAACGAACCCAATCAGCCTTCTTCGTTGGCCCGAATGTCCCAGCCTGTTTCAACGGTCGCACCCGGGGTACCATCACCTTCCTGAGGCGTGTACTCGAGTTTGAACTTGGCGAAGTTCAAGCTGATTGTTTCAGTGACATCTTCGTCGCCCGCACCTGAACCGGTTTGAAGGTCGGAAATCAACACCTCTTCCATGGTGATTTTCAGGTACTCCACGGGAGAATCGCCACCGGCCTTGCGAATGGTGAGCACGGCCTCATCTTCATGCTTGCCATTGCAGCAAAGCTTCCAAAGATTTGGCGTAGCCTGATCAACCCACTTGTTGATCGTGATGTCCTGTACCGAAACCTTACCGGCACCACCACCGCGACCGCGATGCATTGTCCCGGACTGGTGTGCCCCCCACGACCAACCAAGCACTTCGATTTCATCTTCGTGACCGGCAACCTTGGAATCTCCGTCAATGCTACCGAATTTCAAAAAAGCGTCTACAGACATGGTGCTTACTCCTCATTTAACGACATTGCTCAACAAGCTTGAGCGTTCAATTCGGCGAGACCCTGCACCCCGCCACCGAAAAAATTACTGGCCCTTCGCCGAAGGCAACTTGGAAACCAGCCGCAGAGAGACCGACAGCCCTTCAAGCTGGTAATGCGGGCGCAGGAAGAATTGCGAGGTGTAGTATCCCGGATTGCCCTCAACCTCCTGAACTCTGACCTCGGCTGCAGCCAGAGGCTTGCGTGCCTTGGTATCCTCGGAACTGTGAGCCGGATCCCCGTCTACATATTGCATGATCCACTTCGACAGCCAACGCTCCATGTCTTCACGCTCACGGAACGAACCAATCTTGTCGCGAACAATGCATTTCAGGTAATGCGCGAAACGGCAACAGGCAAACAGGTAGGGCAAGCGCGCCGACAGGTTGGCGTTGGCGGTTGCATCCGGGTCATCATATTGCGCCGGCTGCTGCAGCGACTGGGCACCGATGAAGGCGGCAAAGTCAGTGTTCTTGCGATGGATCAGCGGCATCAAACCGATCTTGGCGAGTTCGGCTTCTCGACGATCGCTGATCGCAATCTCGGTCGGACACTTCATGTCCACCCCGCCGTCATCAGTTGGGAAGGTATGGGTCGGCAATCCTTCAACGGCCCCACCAGATTCGACGCCCCGAATGCGCGTACACCACCCATACTTCTTGAATGCCCCGGTTACGTTGGTTGCCATGGCATAGGCAGAGTTGGCCCAGCAATACTTTCCGGAATCCGCACCTTCGGTGTCTTCTTCAAAATTGAAATCTTCAACCGGATCGGTCTTGGAGCCATAGGGCAGACGCGCCAGGAATCGCGGCATGGTCAGGCCTAGGTAGCGTGAGTCCTCCGACTCTCGCAGCGATTTCCAGGCAGCGTATTCGGGGGTCGACGTGATCTTGGCCAGATCACGCGGATTGGCCAGTTCATTCCATGAGTCCATCTGCAGCAGGTTGGGCCCTGCCGCGGCCAGAAATGGCGCGTGCGCGGCGGCCGCAATCTGGGCCATGCCGTTGAGAATAGCGACATCCTTGGCGTTGTGGTCGAAGGTGTAGTCGCCGACCAGACAACCAAACGGGGCACCGCCCAGTTGGCCATACTCTTCTTCGTAGATCTTCTTGAACAGCGGGCTTTGATCCCAAGACGCACCGGGATAACGCTTGAACATTTTTGCCAGCTCGTCTTTGCCGACGTTCATTACCCTGATCTTGAGCTGCTCATCGGTTTCAGTATTCATGACGTGGTAGTGCAACCCACGCCAGGATCCCTCAAGCTGCTGAAACTCCTCGTGATGGATGATTTCATTGACCTGCTCGGTCAAACGGCGATCAATTTCCGCAACCAGTGCATTGATCGTCGTGACAGCGTCGTCCGAGACCAGGGCGACCCCTTCGAGCACGTGCTCGGCGAGAATCTTGACCGCCGTCTCGACCTCATTCTTGGCCCGCGCACTTTTCGGCCGAAACTCCTTTTGCAACAGCGCGCTGAAATCGTCCTGCTCGGCAACCTGTTCCGTCGCCTGCGCTTGCGCTTGTTCCTTTTCCTGCGCCATGACTCAGCCCTCCTCGCTATCTTTCTTGTCATCCGGGTTCGGTGCCGAAGTCAGCGACTTCAGCAGTTCCGGATCATTAATTGCCTTCGAAACAAGCTCTTCGGCACCCGCCTTACCATCCATGTAGGTGACCAGGTTGGCCAACTGGGTGCGCGCCTCAAGCAGCTTGCGAAGGGGCTCGACCTTGCGGGCCACGGCCGCAGGGGAGAAATCATCCATACTTTCAAAGGTGAGGTCGACGCTGAGCTCGCCACCGTCATCGCTTAGGGTATTGTTGACTCGGAAGGCAGCGCGCGGCTTCATCGCCTTCATCCGGTCATCGAAATTGTCCATGTCGAACTCGAGAAACTTGCGCTGCTCGATGGGCGGTAATGGGTCTTCCTGCTTGCCGGCCAGATCTGCCATGATGCCCATGACAAAGGGGATATGCATTTTCTTTTCAGCACCGTAAAGTTCCACGTCGTATTCAATCTGAACTCGCGGCGCGCGATTGCGCGCGATGAATTTCTGTCTGCTCTCCTTGGCCACTGTCTCGCTCCTTAGTCATTTTGCCGAGCGCACGAAGGCTCGGCCTGGGTTGGTTGCCTACTTTTCCTTCTTGCTCCCCGAGATCATCTCGATCTGTTTGAGACCGTCGGGGGCGAGATCCTTGAGAATGGACATGAAATCTTGAGAGACCAATCGCTTGGCTCGCTGCATCAAAAGCGGCACCGGGCTGGATGGCTCATTCTTGTTGAAATATTCACTGATCCGATCCAAGGCCTTGATCACGTCATCGCGGCTATTGATTTCACCGGGTGCCGCCGCTGGCGGCGGGGCGACCTGCCCTTCCGGCGCAGCCGCTGCGGCAGCCGCCTCGCCCGCGCCAGCAGCGACGATGCCGCGCCGTTCCAGCGCTTCTTGCACGGCGGGCCGCACATCGCGGCACAGGCGGACGATTTCGGCCAGCGACAACTGGTCAGCCGCCGATACTTTCTCGTTATAGTCTGCTTCGATGACAGTGGCATGTTCAATGGCCTGGTCGAGATAGCCCAGCGTTTCCTTGAGCGTTTCGACCTCGACATCCATAAATGCCTGGTTAATGGTGGCGAGCTCTGGCGCGGATTCACCGGCCGGGACCTCAAGATGATCGGTGGCAATCAAATAGTCGCGTATCGTGAAGCGCCCGATCGCCTGCGATGCCACCAGCTCGCAGCGTCGCGTCATCTGGATAAAGCCCAGCGGAGTATCTAGTTCGCTGAGCGTACGCATACGCTCTGAGGCGTCGCCATCCTCTTCGATCAGAGGCTCAATCGAGTCCCAGAAGGTTTCAAGCAGCAATCGGACCAGATTCAGCGAAGACGCCAGGCCAGCCAAACCTGACCGGGCAGTTGCCGCCTTGGTAACCAGGACCGCGACACGCAAGGACTTGGCCTGGTCGAATAGCTTCTGGCCCTGGTCAAGCACCGCCCGCCAATCGGGCTCTTCGGCCGGGATAACTTCGTCGCCCATAACGTGCTCTTCGCGGCCCTGAGCCAAGCGCTGCAACTCCCCAAACTCGGGGGTGAACACGAAATCATCGAGATTCTCACCGCAGGGACTCTCCTCCGAAACCGGTTTGAGCATCCGCTCAATGTCCAGTATTGCGCTCATCTGGAGCTTACCCCGCTGCAATCTCTGATAATCACCGGATCATACACCATGGTTTCGACTACAAGCAAAATAGTGGGCAATACCGCCCGATTGGTCCCTTGGCGAAAACTTGTCCGGCACCATTCGGCGCTATTCAAGCATCCCTCAATGAAATAAAACGGAAACCGGGATAGAATTCGGCCAAGTTCATTGGAAAAAAAACGGATGCCTAGAATCAAGGAAGTCGAATTCTGGAGCTTTCTTGGGGCGTTGCAGAGCGCCTCCGACGGCGGCCAGAAAATCGAGCCGATGGACAAGGACGCCTGGCGGTCGTACCTGAAAGAGAGACGAATGAGCGAGCCGATGATGGAGGAATTCGCCAAGGCCCGATTCATGACGTTCAGCAAAGTGATCATTCACGACGGCAGCGACTGGGAGGGTTTTTACATGTATTCTGTTGATGACGAAGGGGCGCTAAAGTGGGACCCTTGAACCCGCACGCAGATAGCAGTGCAGTTATCCCGCGAGCCGTTCTGCAGGGCTTCGTCCACGATCGTCTCGGCCGGCGAATGATCGTGCCGTAGCAATTCTTCGAGGCGATCTCTGCTGACCGAACCGCTGACACCGTCCGAGCACAACAGCCAGCCGTCCCCCGGCCTGCCCTCCATTACCAGCGAATCCAGAGCGACGCTCTCGCAGGCACCAATGGCTCGTGTGATTGCCTCGTTGCCGGGGCGCGAGTAGTCAGGCGGTTGACCGGTGGCCTTTGCTACCTCCTGGGCATAGCTGTGGTCCTCTGTTACTTGTCGAAACACGCGGTTGCGCAGTCGGTAAACGCGGCTATCACCGGCCCAGATGACCACGGCTCGCCCTGATTGCAGCAGCAGCACAACGACCGTCGCCCCGATCTGCCCAAGTTGGTTCGTTCTGGAATAACCCCACAGGTATCGATTGCAGTCGAGCAGACATCTCTTGATGTTCCGAACCGATTCACTCAAGCGATCGGAAAGATCAACGCTTCCAAGTTGGCGAACAATCCATTGCGACGCAACATCGCCGGCCTCGTGTCCGCCCATGCCATCGCAAACCGCCCACAGACCGCGTTCGGCCTGTTCCAGCAGCGCGTCTTCGTTGCGCTCGCGGTAGTAGCCCTGGTGAGTGAAGGCACTGCTTTCCACGGCGATGTTCGACTGCTCAGGAGAGGTCATCGTCGGCCGGCGCCAGGCCAGGCGCAAATTCGCGCCCTTCCTTCCCCACCAGCCCTGCCAGGGGCCATCCACCATCGACAAAGCTACCGTCCAGCAACGCAGCATAGGCGCTGGCCGGCGGCATCCCGTCGGCCAGCAGCAACGTGGCTGGCACCCGATCCGAGCCCTCTGTCCACCAAATCGACACCGCCGGCATCAACTCTGCGAAGGCATCGTCAGCCAGCACGCCCAACAGTTCGGTCATACCGAGCTCGCTGCCGAGCCGATAGTGGCAGGCGGTATTATTCAAACCGATCCAATTTTCGTCGCGCTTGCGCACCGGTGAGGATCGCCGTGCCAGCGGCAACTCGGCAAGGCGCCCTTCCAGCGTCTCTGGCTCAAACTCATCGCCCAGGCACTCCAGCGCCAAGCCTTGCGCTGCTTCAAACCAGGGCTGCCAGCGAGCCATTGCGCTGATTGGCGGATGGTCGCCCGCATTGACCATGACTGAAAAGGGAAAATAGCGACCGACCCTGTCGACGCTGGGAATAAGCACACCCAGCCAGGTCGACTGATCCAGCGTCCCCGGACCGACGGCGAAATTCCAGATTGGGCTGACTATGTAGTAGTCAATCCAGCCATCGTTTAGCGTCTCGCGGCTTGCACTGATTCCCTCCTGCAGCCACTCGTCCCAGTTGGCGACTACGCTACCCGGCAGGAAGCGGGTAATGAAATCACCTACCCGCGGGATTTTTCCGTAACAACCGGAGCTTGGCGTCATTCCCTCATTCCTTACCTAACACTTAACCAATCGGCGCGGTAGCAAATCGCTACAGCGCCGACGGGCATTGAAAACGTTGGATCAAGTCCGTAGTCAACGGATTGACCAACGCATGCGATCGGACCAGGTAGCGCGCGTGACGACCGGCCATTTCGAAGTCTACGTACATGCTCTCTGGCGTCGCTCCAGTCTGGGTACGGAACTGCTCAAAGAACCGAAACAGGGCCCATGGACCATCAGCCGATGCCGCCGAGCGCCCGCTGACTGCAGGTGGATCGAACTGCAGACGGACACCTGTAGCCCCGCTTGGATCAGGCCAGCGTACGGTGGTAAACCGGACCGGTCCGTGGAAGTACTCCACTGACTGATCCCCAATCCGCAGGGTCAGACGATTAATCGCCTGGTCCATCTCCTCCGGGCGGAGATCAAGCTGAACGATCGGCCGCTGCCCCCCTTCCGGGAAGAAGGCATCACGGATGCGGCGTGCATTTTCAAACTGACGGATACTCTCTCCAGACAGGCTGGGCGCGCCCGGCCTGGGCGGCCGCCAACGCCAGGGCGAGGAACCGGTATCTGCATAAGTCTGCAGGTTCTGTTCGAAGAACTGGTCGAGAAGACCACCGTGTCCGAACAATCGACCAAACTCCTGAAGGGAAAGGTCCTGACTGGCTCCGGCGCGAAATGGATAGCGCTGACCGGTCAGCTCCCGACAGGTCGGCAGAACCTGGCTGGCCCACTGGCGCTGCACTCGCGAACGCGTGTCGGCCGCAGTCAATTGCACGATGCCGACCGAGAACGACCCCAGCCACTCGGATACCGGGTCCGGCAATCTCAACGCTTCTTCGCGCAGGCTTCGCGTGAGATCCGCCGTAGTCCCAAGACCCGCAGCAACACCGCGCGCCGAGTCTTCGAAGGTAATCGCCAACCGGCCAAGCGTATTCAGCGGCTGGTCAATCGGCCAATCACTGCCCAGGTCACCATCACCGGCCAGCCGTACCAGGGCACGGAATCGATCTTCCACCACTGCAGCTGGATCAGTGGTTGCGCCCCGACCGCCCTGTCTCGCCACTTCGCGCGCCTCGCGTGGCAGCATGCGTGTGAGGCGCCGCTGCGCACCCCGCGCGGCAGCATCTCGGTAAGGCTGGAGACCGCCTCCTTCGTCATCCGTGCGGCTTAGCTGGGTCTCATCGGCCACCGCACCCAGCAGCCAGCGGATCGGTGACTGGGTGCCCGAGGCAGCGCGCAAGACCCTGACAGCGTCGTTGGTATTGGCAAAACCGACAATTTCGAGATCCCCCAGCAGGTTCTCCCACTGACGGACGAACTCGCGGAAATAGAGTTCACGAACCTCGTCGACCAGCCGACTGACTTCACGTACATCATCGAGGCGGCTTCGAGGCTCATCGGCCAGCACCCAGGTCTCGCCAAGCAGCTCGTTGACAATATCTCGGATTTGCGGTCGCAAAACCAGGTGGTAGCCGGCATAGGTATACAATCCGTTAATCCCTTCATCGAGGGACCGGCCACTGGAACGTTGAAACACTAACTCGGCCTGTGGACCTGCATTCTCTGAAACCCTGAAGGCGCGCACATCTCGCGAATACTCGGCCTCGATCTCCAGCCGTTGCAGGGCGCGACGGGCCATGGGCAACGCCCGCAGCACGGCTCGCGTATCGGCGATCAGATATTCATCGAGCTCGAACTGAATCGGCACCTGCATGTTATTGGCCAACGCCTGCACATGCAGCGATAGTGCCTCGCGCTCATCCAGGGTAAGGCCTTCCGGAGGAAAGCGCTCCAGGTCAAACTGGTACCAGAGGTCGACGATCTCGGCATCGTAGCGCCGCGGCCGATCCATCATCAAATACACCTTCAGCGACTCGTACAGGAACTCGGGTGCATCGGCACTGTGTCTAAGACGGTCTTCGGCCCGGTAGATCAACTGAGGCAAAAGCATGTTGTGGAGCAGTCGAATGTAAGCCCGACGCGCCTCCTGGCCCATCTTTTCTCCCTGATACAGGCCAAAACCCGCCCGCCGCGGCGGCCGTTGATCTCGTTCGGCGTAGCCATGTGGCAAATCGCGCAGCTGGTTAAGGAGAAAGATCATCTCCGGAAGGTCGGCCGGCTGACCCTCAATTCTATGCAGATTCAGCCGCATCTGGTCGGAAGCCTCGTCCATGGCCTCGACCAGACCACGGTTGTGAATGAAACTAAACGACCAGAGCGAAACCGCGGTAACCAGCACCAGAACACTGGCAGCGACCGTTCCCCATTGGAGAAGCTTGCGGCGCTGCTCTCCGCGCGCATCGACACCAGCCAGCGCCGCCTCGGGGAAGATGACCTCGGTCAGCAGCCGGGTGAGGAAGAAGCTCTGGCCGCGCCCGGCTGCGGCCGGACCTGCCATTGAGCCGACGCCAAAGGAACGCGACAAGGCGCCCATGACCCGGTCAATTGGCGTGCCCTCCTGGGTCGCGCTGGTAAAATAGCAGCCACGCAACATCAGCTCCTGCTCGTAGCGAGTCGGACTGAACGCCTCGGACATGAAGTCATCAAGCAGCGGCTTGAGCGCGGCAAACTGCTGCGGAAACGCGTAAATGGCTTGGCGCCTGGGCTCGGCGCGCTCGTGCTGAAGTTTATCGACAACCTGCTGGCCAAGACGCTGACACAGGAGTTCGAATTCTTCTCCGATCTGCTCGACGGCATTGCCCTGCCGCGACTGGTCAAGATCGACGGTAAAGCCCCAGACTTGTTCGCGTTCGTTTCTCCCAAGATCGTCGAAGAACTCGTTGAAACCGGCCAGCAGGTCACACTTGGTGAACATGAGATAGACCGGGAAACGCACGCCCAGCTCCGACTGCAGCTCTTGCAGGCGGCTGCGCACCGCCTGGGCATGTGCGCGGCGCTCGGATTCGGTGCCGGTCAGTAGATCGGAGATACTGATCGCCACCATGGCGCCGTTGATCGGCTGGCGCTTGCGGTAGCGCTTGAGCAGGCTCAAGAAGCCCTTCCAGGCCCCCGCGTCGCGCTCACGGTCGGAATCCTGGGTGGTGTAGCGACCGGCAGTATCGATCAGCACCGCCTCGTTGGTGAACCACCAGTCGCAGTGGCGCGTGCCGCCGACGCCTTTCAGCGCCTCGACGCCGAAGCGCTCGGCCAGCGGGAACTTGAGGCCGGAGTTGACCAGCGCGGTGGTCTTGCCCGCGCCCGGTGGACCAATGATCAGATACCAGGGAATCTGGTACAGGCGCTTGTTTTCGCCCTTGCCGCCGAGCTTGGCCTTTTTCAATACCTCCAGCGCTTCCTGCAGTCGCTCGCGCAGCAGTTGAACTTCTTCGGCCGAACGGTCGGTCTCCGGTTCGGCCTCGATCACCTGCTGGGCGAGCTCCTCGTTGTAGCGCCGCCCGATCATCCAGGCCCGCGTCTTTTTGATGATCCACCACAGATACAACAGCACGATCAGGGCGATTCGCCAGTAGGGATGCTCCAACGGCACCCAGCCGGCAAAGCTAATCAGAGGACCAGCGAACCAGATCACCAACGAGATGGCAGTGATCGCGATCAGCGGAATCAGCACATGGCGAAGGAAAGCCCTCATACGTCTTCTCCACTGGCTGCCGTCACGGCAATGTCTACGCGCCGGTTGCGTGCCCGCCCTTCGGCGGTATCGTTGCTGGCCAACGGCTTGGTATCGGCCCGGCCCTCGTAGCTGAAGCGATCAGGGTCAAGCGAATCGCCTTTCAGCAGACGGGCGACCGATTCGGCTCGCGCTTCCGAGAGGTGCCAGTTCGACGGAAACCGGACCGATCGCATCGGCACATTGTCGGAATGGCCGGTGATCAGCACCTGGCCATCAACCTGGGCCAGCGCATCACCAATGCGCTTGATCATCGGCAGGCGCTCAGTCTCTACCCTTGCCTGGGCCGAGGCAAACAGCCCGTCACCGGCAATCCGGATAATCACCCGCCGGCCGTCGCGCTCCAGCAGGACGTTGCCAGCCGAAATATCTTCAACCAACAATCGTGACAGCGACTGATAAAGCGTTTCGGTCTGCTGGCCCGGTGCGCGCTCGGCAATATCCAGACGCGCGATGGCCATGGCATCGAGCCCGGCCAGCCGACCCAGCAGCGGATCGGAAGATCGATTGAGCATGAGACTAAAAGAGAAGTAAGTCACCAGCATCAAGGCCGCACCAATACAGGCAATGGCCCAGGGTGGGATGAAGCCGGCCAGGCCAGGTCGACCGGCATTCGATCCACGCCAGTTGATCGATAAATCGTTGTCGCGCTCGGGGCGCTGGTTGCGAATCGACTCAAACAACGCATCGCGGTACTTGCCCAGGGCCTGGCTGCCGTCACTGCGCGCACCGTAGGTGCCCTCGAAGCCTAGCGCCAGAACAGCGTATAGGAACTCCAGCAAGTCGAGGTTGGCGCTGGCATTGCGCTGGGCACGATCGATGATCTTGAAAACCTGTTCGCCACCCCAGGTCTCGCGATGGAACTGGCTTAGCAGACTGTTTTCCTGCCAGCGACTGCGGCTACCCCAAGGCGTTCCCAGCACGACCTCGTCAATGAAGGCGCACAGGGTGTAATGCGCGTAGCCCACCACCTCACTGCTGTAACCAACGCGCAGCGCGTCATCCTCAAAGGTTTTGAGCTGACGCAAGATGCGCTCGCGAAGCGCGGCCAGATCGGGCTGCTCGGTGGCGGTTTTCAGGCGCGCTGCCAAATTCAGCAAATGAGCAGCGGCTGACTCCAGCGGGTTCAAACCAGGACCAATGGTCAGTTCCTCCAGACCACCACCACCACGACCCGGCCCTCCCCCGCCGCCAGGTGGTCCTGCCGGCGGCGGAGGCGGCGAACGCCCACCCGGCGGACTGGTTCTTGACGACGATTTGCCGCCGGGCACCGGCTTGATCAGGGTACGGTCGGAAGCAGCCGACGGGAAAAACGGATCGTTATTACTCATTGACTTCTCACCTCGACACCGCTTCTCGGTTGCTTGTGGCGCTGATGCTATTGCCGAATCGCCCAGAGCTCCATTTCCAGCTCAGGGTATTCGCCCGATACATGCAAGGCAATTCCGCCGCTGGTCTTCAGATCCTTCCAGTACTGGCTGGTGCGATCCAACTCGAAGTAGCTGAAACCGGCGTGGTACGGAATCTGGCGAGGCGCAACCGGCAGCGGCGATGCGCCGATGCCGCGGACTTGCTTGTTGACCAGCTCGCGAATGACCTCCACCGACCCAATCTTGATCTGACGCGGAAGCTGGGCGCGAAGCTGATCGCCGCCCAAGGCGGCCTTGGCAGCCAGCACAAACACCGAATCGTCGACGAGGCTGCGATCGGGAATTCGTCCCACCCGAATGCCATATTTCTTTTCTACCAGTGGAATGGAGACTGCGCTCTGCTCGATAACCATACTCAAGGCATTACGCAAATCCAGCATCACCGGATGAAAGGTTTCCTGCAGCGCACCATGCTGGTACCCTGGGTAGGTAGTCGCCATCTTTTCCTGGCCAGCGAAACTCGCCAGCTCCCCCGCCAGCTCGATGAATACTTCGTAAAGACGCTCGGGATGCAGTCCGTTCCGCTCCGCGTAGTGATTAATTAGCGGTATCTTGCTGTTAACCAGCAACAGCAGCAGGAAATCAGCAATTTCGGCAACCCCACCTCGGCCAGACTGGGATACTCTGGCGGCCAGGGCCTCGGCACGATGCTTCAGCAAACCGAGTATTTCCTTGACGTAGGCCTGCAACACCGCATGACCCCGGCAGTTGGCCATGGTCGGGATGAAGCTTGCATCAATCACAACAGAAGCGTCCGCGCGGCGTTCCTGAACACGTGCCAGCGGAATGCAGGCATATTCACTGCGATCATCAGACTCGATCAGGAATCGAGCGTTGATTCGCGCCACCTCGATATCGGCAACGACGTTGGAACCGGCCACAGAGTCACGAGTCTCGCTCGCATCAGAACGGTAGCGGGCGAGCGCCTGATCGCCGTCGGGCAGATCAAACTCGGGCCGACCTGACTTCATCACCGGCACGGCCAGGTAAACCCGGCTGTTTTTCAGATCCTCGGGCACATCAAGCGGCCGCGGCGCTTCATCTTCGGCCGGAAAACTGAACGGGGTGCCGTCGGGAAAAACCCCACTCGCCATCTCGAGCGCAATCTTGCCAGTCTTCAGAGCGGCTTCGTCCAGTTTTACTTGTTCGAACCCCCAGGCATTGGACAAGGCCAACGTGGCACGCGCATCGACGTACCGTTGCAGATAGCGATCGAACTGTTGAAAGTGCTGTGGCCGGAGGAACATTCCCTCCGACCAGATCACCCGACTTTTCCAGGACATCGGTTGTTTTGCCTAAGTGAGAGGAGGCTGTGACCGCATTGCTCCAGCGGAGTATACATGTTGAATAACGTAATCCACACTGAAAACCTGCCGCCGCATTTGCCTGAGCCTAGAAGCCTAGCGCTGACGAACGGACACCTCGAGACGCTCGACCACCACTTCCAGGTCATTGGCGCGATTGGGGTGAATAGGCTGAACGGCGCGCCAGCGAGCGTGCTCAATATCGCGATAAGCAGCCAGCACACCAACATAGCCGGAGCCGCTCCGGAACTCGGCATCCAATGCCACCCGCTCGCCAGGCTCAAGCTGATACTCCCAGCGCGAAATTTGATCAGCGCCCAGAATCGCCGTGTCCTGCTCCAACAGACTGAAAAAATCGGTAATTTCGAAGACGCCGGCCGAGCGCAGTTCGTAAACCCGTACCACGACCGGGGAAGGGCGATCATTGCGATCCGGATTAACGTCAGCAGCGGCGTTCAAGACCACCGATACGGTAGTGGGCGGTGGCGGACGATCGCGAGCGCAGGATGCCAGAACCAAGACCATGGCAGTGACGACAACAAAGAGCAGCAATAACCTTGACAGTGATGATTTCATCTTCCCTTCCCAGTCCTTATAAAGTCAGTCAAAAAACGTCAGGTGGCTGCGCGCTGAATTCCCTGGGGCGCGGCCGGGACCGACGCCACCGGTCAGTCAGGGTGCTCAGCCCTGTTTGGCCCGGCTTTCGGCAATCTGCCGGGCGATATCCCTGGAAGCGCGCTCATAGGCCTCGGCAAATTCGCGCACAAACATGCGCTTGGCGTCGTTGCGCAGGTTGCTGGCCATTTCCTCGTAATGGGCGGTGAACAGATTCCAACATTTTGCCTGCCGGATCAAGGGCGTTGAGGCTGACAGCGGTGACAGCTTTTTCAGTTTTCGCTCCAGCTCTTCGGGATTGAATTGGAGAATCACCGACTCGATCGCACCCTGCACGGCTGCCAGGATCGCTACCTGGTGAGCCCTGAGATCGTTCAGCGCGAGTTCAAAAGCTTCGGCGCCGCTGATGAATCCCGGTGCATCACGCTCAACAAACACCCGCCGCATGGCCTCTTCGATGGACGGCGAGAACTTCAGCGGGTTGTTGCGCGAGCTGGTAATACGGGTCTGATCGATCCGAAACTCGCTCTTGATGTCGGCTCGCGACGCCAGCAGCTGCATCAGCCCCTCTCCGACCAGGCGCACCACCCTGCCAATCTGCTCGGCGAAATCATCGGCATCAACAGCGTCGGCCATATCGCCAATACCCAGTTCGTGCATCAAGGTTGCCACTAACTGAGCTTCGCCGCCCGATACCCGTGCGCTAGACTTGCGCTCGGCACTGCCCGAACTGGTCGCGCGCTGCTGCGGACGCGGCGGTGATGGCCGTCGCGGCGGCGGCAGGTCAGGTTCCGACTCCGACGGCAACGGCCGAACATTTTCACTGGACCGAGGTGGCGGTTCAGGGCTGTCAGCAACCTGATCGTTCTCGGAGCCTGCTGGTGCATCGGCAGCTTGACTGCCCTTATCGGGACTTGAGCCCTTTGAGGGCGGCTCGAAGAAACCGGTCAGCAGTGAGTCCCATTCGTCGGGAATGTCGGCGGCGGCTTTTTCAGCGCTGACACCGGGCGGCGCAAAGTACTCTCGCTCTGGTGACTGCGACAGGCCAGCGCCAGCATTTCCCGGGGCGTCGGCTTTATCTTCAGAGGCCTCTTCCTCGTCATCATCCAGGTCGATTGGGCCCATTCGGCGGCCCGAGGCTGGAAACGGCAGGTCGTCGTCATTGTCGTCGCCCTCCGGCTCGGGTTCCGCAGAAACCCGACTGTCTAGCAGGCTATCAAATTCATCGCGCTCAACCTCGTTCGGAGATGTGTCAACTTGCGCTGCATTGGCACCAGTTTCTGGCGGCAGTAACAAATCGTCATCATCGTCATTCTCTGCATCGGACGCTTCCAACCCAGCTTCCTCGACTTTCGCCGCTGAATCCAGCGCCACAACCAGCACGAATTCGCCGATGTGGAGTCGATCACCATCGGCCAGGGTGGCCTGCCGATTCTTGCCAATCAGATGCTTTGGATCGTTATGAAAGGTGCCATTGGAGCTCTTGTCGACGACCAGAAAGCCGTCGTCTTGAAACGTGATTTCGGCGTGGTGATTCGAGGTGTAGCGGCTGGGATCGGGCAACACCCAGTCATTGCCTGCCGCTCTTCCGATGCTTCCGCCTCCCGAGCCAAAACTCTTGCTGACGCCCTGCAGCGACGGGTCAGGGCTCTTTTCAACCGTAAGCGTTAATTTCATGACGTCAGATGAGGCACTATCGATAGGGTAAGCGGTTGGATCAGCGTTCGTTGATTTACCCGCTAGTGTATAGGATGGCGACGGATCAAACCAATTTAGCCATTGAATCGGTGACCGAGGCTGTTCACTAGGGCACGACACGCATCGAGCATCTCCGATTCGGCCGCAAGGACCAGGTTGGCCGCCTCTGCTAGCGGAATATAGCAATCGGCGCCGCTGACCCGGCGCAGGGGGCAGTTGGCCAGGCCGCGCTCGGCCAGGCTGGCCACAATTGCCTCACCCACGCCACCGTCCGGCCGGCCCTCATCAAACACCAGCACGCTCTTGCAGGCGTCGGCATGCCTGGCAACCGAGCCCAGGTCCAGCGGCTTGAGCCAGCGCAGGTCAAGCACACGGACCGAATATTCTGGCGCCAAGGCACGTGCGCAACGAAGCGCCATCGGGACGCCGTTGCCATAGGTGACGATCAGCAGGTCGCGAGCTTCGGGGTGATAGATGCGAGCTTCGAATGGACGCAAAAACTCTCCCTGCGCCGGGTATTCGAAACACCAGGCGCCGTCATCCGGCCGGTAGAGATCCTTGGTCATGTATAGCGCGATCGGCTCCAGGAAAGCGCAAATTCGACCGTCAACCTGGGCCAGCGCTGCCATGGTACGAAGCATGTTGACCGCATCGTCACCGCGCGCGGGACAGCCGATCACCAGGCCCGGGATATCGCGCAGTGCGGCGATCGAATTGTCATTGTGGAAATGCCCGCCAAAGCCTCTTTGATAGCCCAGCGCCGCAACCCGCATAACCATCGGGTTGCGGAACTGGCCGTTGGAAAAGAATTGCAACGAGCAGGCCTCGCCGCGAATCTGATCACAGGCGTTGTGAAAGTAGGCCAGGTACTGGATTTCCGGAATAGGCAGGTAGCCCATGCTGCCAAGGCCCTGAGCAAGGCCAAGGATAGTGGTTTCGTCGAGCAGTGTATTGAACACGCGGCGGCGACCGAATCGCTGCCAGAGACCCTTGGTGACGGTGTAAACCCCGCCCTTGCGCGCCACATCCTCTCCAAAGACCAAGGCATGCGGGTACTTGGCCATCAAGTCGCCCAAGGCGCGATTGATCTGGATGGCAAGATGGCGCGCCGGCTGGTTCTCCGGCAGCTGCTGTTCGCTCCCGAAGGCGCTCAGCCGGGCTTGGCTGTCAGCCACCCTGCCCGCCTCGGCGTGGACCTGGTCGCGGCTCAGTGGGGCCAGCGGCCGGAGCACCTCGTCCAGGCTTTCCAGGCGCGGCGTGGCATCGGCCCGATCGGCCTCTTCCAGGCAGCGCTGGCGTAGCTGCTCGTAGCGATCGCAAATCTGAGCCGGGCTCATCAGTCTGCGCGCGACCACGCGCTCGGTCGAGTACCGCAGCGGATCGCGAGCCTCATCAGCCAGCAGGTCATCACTGGGGCGATATTCGATCTCGAAATCGGTACCGGCATGGCCCATCAAACGCGTGGTACGCAAATGCAGAAACACCGGCTGGCGCCGGTGCCGACAAAAGGCAACCGCATCGGCCACTGCGGCATGACCTGCGGCCAGGTCCAGTCCATCGGCAAACCGGTAGTGCAGGCCATGCCGGCTTTCGATGCTGGCTCGAACCCAGTCCCTGGGCGTCGGCACGGATATGCCGATGCCGTTGTCTTCGCAGACCAACAAGAGCGGCAGCGGGAGGTTCTGGTGGCAAGTCCAGGCAGCGGTATTCAACGCGGCCTGGGCAGTGGCGTGGTTGAGGCTGGCATCGCCGAAACTGCACACGGCAATGCTGTCGCCGGGTACCGGCAAACCGTCGCCGCCGCGAGCAATGGCCAGGGCCGTACCAACGGCTTTGGGCAGGTGCGAGGCAATCGTCGAGGTTTGCGGTAGCACCCACAGCGGTTTGCTGCCCCAGACCTTGTGGCGACCGCCAGAGGCCGGATCAGACTTGGAAGCTGCAAAAGACAGGCAGGTGTCGCGAACGAAATCCAGGCCGTCGATCTTGCGATAACGCTCAGCCATGAACCCGCCCGAGCGGTAATGCAGAAACGCAGGATCAGTGTGCCGGGTCAGGCGCCCTACCAACACATTGCCCTCGTGACCCGACGAGCCGATGGTGTAGAACACCTTGTTTTCCAGGCGCTTGACCCGGGCCATCAGGTCAAGCTGACGCGAAACCATCTGGCTGTCGAACAGCTCCAGCAAATCAGCATCAGCAATTTCACCACCCGGCTCGGGCACAACCCGACCCGAGGCAATGTCTTCAAGATGCGCCAGAAAATTCCGGTCAACCACCTCAGCCCGATTAAGTTGCCGCGCCGCTCCCTGCGTCATGCCAGATCCTCGCCTACCCGCACTTGGCCCAAAACCATCGCCAAACCGCCTCCTCTCCCTTCTTCCGTCTTACCTGTTCCCGGGCCTTCTAAAACGCGTTATGCCCCGTTAGTTCGCGCCCCACCACCAGTTGATGCACGGTTTCCGTACCCTCGTAGGTAATCACCGACTCCAGGTTCAGCGCGTGTCGGATAGCGACATATTCCAGCGTGATACCCGAGCCGCCGAGCAGGTCGCGGCAGTCGCGGGCGATGTCCAGGGCCATGCGCACGTTGTTCCACTTGGCCATCGAGATCTGGGTTGGGTGAACCTTTCCGGCGTCCTTGAGCCGCCCCAGGCGCAGGCTCATCAGCTGGGCCAAGGTGATCCGCCGGGCATGATCAGCCAGGCGAATCTGCACCGCCTGGTTAGCGGCCAGCGGCCGCTTGAACAGTTCTCGGTCGGCAGTGTAGTCCAGCGCTTCCTTTAGGCAGGCAATGGCCGAACCGACCGGCCCCCAGGTTATCCCGTAGCGGGCCTGGCTCAGGCAGGACAGCGGGCCTTTCAGGCCAATCACATTAGGCAAGCGATTGGCGTCAGGAATGCGAACGTTGTCGAAATACAGTTCGGAGGTCACCGATGCGCGCAGCGACATCTTGGCGCGAATGTCGCGCGCTTCGAACCCCTTGAAGCCCTTTTCGACGATGAAACCTTGAATGCCATCCTCGGTGCGCGCCCAGACGATGGCCAGATCGGCAATCGTGCCGTTGGTAATCCACATCTTGGCGCCGTTGAGAATCCAGTCGTCACCATCGCGGCGCGCGTGGGTTTTCATGTTGGCTGGATCAGAGCCGCCGTGCGGCTCGGTCAGGCCAAAGCAGCCGATGGCCTTGCCAGCCGCCATGTCCGGCAGCCAGCGCTGCTTCTGCGCTTCCGAGCCAAAAGCGTAAATCGGGTACATGCACAGCGAAGATTGCACCGACACGAAACTGCGAAGTCCGGAGTCGCCGCGTTCCAGTTCCTGGCAGATCAACCCATAGCTCACCGCGTTCAGACCGGCACAGCCATAGCCTTCAAGGCTGGAACCCAGCAAGCCCAGATCAGCTACTTCGCTGATCAGCTCGCTCGGGAAGCGGCCCGCGTCGAAACAATCTGCGATCAACGGCAGGGCTTTCTCATCAACAAAACGGGCGACGCTGTCGCGAATCATTTGCTCTTCTTCGCTGAGCTCGGCGTTGATATCAAAAAGATCTAGGGGATCCAAGGCTGGCATCAGGCTGTGTATCCAAAAAGGTGAACAACAGCGAGCTATTGTAGTTCATCAGTTCTGTCGGCCGATCAAGATTTGTTTGCCCAACGGGATTGACCGCGCCGCTCTGCGTAGCAATCGACTTTGGAAAGGCTACCCAGACGAGGGCCAGCCTCGCTATAATGGAAGACTTGACGCTTTGACCCGATATTGGCGCCTTCTGATGATCAAAAAACTGCTTACTGTCGCCGCACTCTGCGGCGCAATGGCCGCACCCGTCATGGCCGAGCGCGGAGATCCCGAGCATGGCCGCATAATCGCCTTCACCTGCGCTGGCTGCCATGGCATCCCGTTCCACCAGAACGTCTATCCCACCTACTCCGTGCCCCGCATCGGTGGGCAGAGCGAAGGCTACATCGTGACTGCGCTGCGCGCTTATCGCTCGGGAGAGCGGCGCCATCCGACCATGCAGGCCCAGGGCAACACCCTGTCCGACCAGGATATTCTGGACATCGCCGCCTACCTGTCCGAATTGGGAGATAGCCAGTAATGAAATCAGTCGTCATTTCGCTTTTCGGAGCTGGTCTGCTGTTTCTCAGCCTGAACGCGATCGCCGGCAATCCGGCGCGCGGCCAGGAAATCGCCACTGAGGTCTGTGCGGCCTGTCATGGCGTCGACGGCAACCTGGTGCTGGCCCCAGACTATCCGAAGCTGGGCGGGCAGCACGCCGACTACCTCGAGTTTGCCCTCAAGGCCTATCGCTCGGGCGACCGTGATAATGCCATCATGGCGCCGTTTGCCGGCGACCTGAGCGACCGCGACATACGTGATCTAGCTGCCTGGTATTCGCGCCAGGAAAGTCACCTGATCGATATGCCGCGCGGCCGCCGACGCTAGTGGGCCTGCCGGTTAGCGGTAGGCGCTTCGGTAGCAAAGTAATTCAATAATAGGGGTTCTCACCGCTGGCGTGGTCGGTGGCGTCTATGACCTGGCGGATTTCAGGCACTTCCTGCTTCATGGTCGTTTCAATGCCCTGCTTGAGGGTGACGTCTACCATGCCGCAGCCGTGGCAGCCACCGCCGAACTGGAGTACCACATCACGTTCATCGGTCACTTCCACCAGCCCCACGACCCCGCCGTGCGAAGCCACCATCGGATTGATCCTGGCCTCCAGCACCCACTCGACCCGTTTGCGCAACGGGGCATCGGCATCGGGCTTGGCACCCTTGAGACCCGGGGCTCGAATGGACAACTCCCCGCCCATGGCGCTGGATTCAAAGTCGATCATTGCGCCGTCGAGAGCAGCCGCGCTATCGGCATCCACGAACAGAACGAAGGTCTGACAGTCCACGGGCTGATCGCTGCCCTGCTCGGCCGCTGCCGCACAGTAGGTCAGTTCAACGTCGGCGGCCGGCGTGCCAGAGTTGATCGTTCGCAAGCGAAGATTGGTGCCGTCAGGCTGCTTTTCCAGCAGACGAGAGAAGTAGTCGCGAGCTGCAGGTGTGATCGTAAGCATAAGATAGGAGAATTGATCAACTGTCCAGAACAATGCCGGCGGCTTACTCGATTTTCAAGCGTGCCACCATCCAAGGCAGCGAGTGATCATAGCGCCAATCAATGCCGGAGTGAGTCCCGTCAAACTCTTCGAACTCATGACTCACGCCTGCGCTCGTCAAAAGCTGGCTAAGTTCCCGCGTGCCGTAGTGAATGAAATACTGGTCGCGCGACCCGACGTCTATCCACAGCCCGCCTAGGCCGTTGAGCGCATCCAGCGCAGCGGGCGCCCGCTCTAGCGGATCAAAACTCAGCCAACGCTGCCAAGTTTCCGGATCCATCCGGCAGGTACTGAGGTCAAAGGGCAGCCTCAGCCCCAGAGGCTGGGTTTCATCTGGCGAATAGCTGGCGGCCAGGCAAAGCGTCATCAAGGTATGAAAAGCCGCGCCGCCCGGGCGTCGGTCGCGCCAGAAGCCGCGTACAAAGGCTTCGATATCGCCGTCATGCCGGGCCAACACGTCACAGGCAAGGGGAAAATCGCGGACATAGACGCGATCGAAGCCGCAATCACCCGCATGGCTGGCCACTGCGGCGAAATGACCGGGGTGGGCCATGGCGTAGTGCAATGCACCGAAGCCGCCCGAGGATTTGCCGAACGCAGCCCGGGCGGCAGGTTCGGCAATGGTTTGGAAGCGCGTATCCACTGCCGGTATCAACTCTTCGATCAGGTAGTCAGCGTATGCGCCCATTGCCGCGCTGTTAACGTACTGGTTGCCACCCAGGGCCGTGTAGCAGTCGGGAAAAACAACAATAACCGGCGGCATCTTGCCGGTTCCGATCAGCCGGTCGAGGCGCTGCGGCAGGGTTTCGCCCTGGTTTCGCCAGGCCACTTGGCCAGGTCCGGCGTTGGTGTAGGCGGCCAATGACCAGAGCACCGGGTAGCGGCGCTGCTCAGAATCGCAATAGCCCGGAGGCAGGTAGACCGGGTGCTCTCGCCGAGCTGGGTCACCAAGCGGGTTACCAACGAGCACCTCGGAATGATGTTCCATCGATACGACCTGACCCCGGGGCCAGTCAATGGTTGGACGAAGTCGGTTCATGCTCAGGAAGCGGCCTTGCGTTCGATGGATACGATCTTCTTGCGCGGCGGCTTCGGCTGACCCATCTCGGGGACCAGATCAAGCAGCACCTGGCGCAGCACGTTGCTGTCGTACTGGCGTACGCCCTTTTCGGCCAGACGCAGGCTATCTTCCAGCCCGGCGCAAACACGGTCGCTTTGGCGGGTCAGCAGGATCTTCTCGTGCGCAGTCTTGGCGTAAGACTCGTGTGCGTGGAAAAGCTCCTCGAACAGTTTCTCTCCTGGCCGAAGGCCAGTGTAGACGATCTCAATATCTCGGCCAGGCTCTTTTCCGGCCAAACGAATCAGTTGTTCGGCCAGGTAGCTGATCCGCACAGGCTCGCCCATGTCAAGAACAAACACCTCACCACCTTTACCCAGCACGCCGGCCTGGAGAATAAGCTGCCCAGCCTCCGCGATGGTCATGAAATAGCGGGTAATCTCGGGGTGGGTGACAGTGACTGGCCCGCCACGGCGGATCTGTTCATTGAATAGCGGAACGACTGAGCCGGTCGAATTGAGTACGTTGCCAAAGCGCACGGTGATGAAACGCGTATCGGACCGACGATTGATCTGCTGGCAGTAGAGCTCGGCCACGCGCTTGGTCGCGCCCATGACATTACTGGGGTTGACCGCCTTGTCAGTGGAGATCAGGACAAAAGTCTCGGCACCGAAGCGATCGGCCGCGTCGGCGACCCGGCGGGTGCCGATCACGTTATTGCGAAATGCTTCGCGAACCTGGTTTTGCAGCATCGGCAGATGCTTGTAGGCAGCGGCGTGGAAGACTACCTGCGGCCGCACTCGGGCCATCACATGCTCTATCGTTGCCGAATCGGCAGCGTCGCCGAGCACGGTCTCGACGACCAGCTCGCGAAACTCGCCGCGCAAGCGATAGTCGACTCGGTAGAGGTTGTATTCACTGTTATCCAACACCAGCAGCGTTGCAGGATCCAGGCGCGCGATCTGACGACAGAGCTCGGCGCCGATGGAACCGCCGCCGCCGGTCACCAGCACGCGCTTGCCAGCCAGACCGCTGCGGATCGACTCCCAATCCAGCGATACCGGCTCACGCCCGAGCAGGTCATCGATGGCAACGGGTTTCAGGTCGTCGAATCGGGTAAAGCTGTTACCCAGCTCGGTCAGGGTGGGCAAGGTTTTGAAATCGACTTCGGCCCGCTCACAGATCTCAACCACGCGCTGCATCTGCTGATTAGTCGCCGACGGGATCGCGATCACAACCAGGTCGATGGCAGCCTCACGCGCAACCCGCGGCAGCTTTTCAATGGTCCCCAGCACCGGCACCCGAGAAATCTCGGTATTGCGCAGGCTTTTCTTGTCATCCAGGAAGCCTACGACATCGTAGCCGCCGCGGCGGCGAAGCTCCGGCAACAGTAGGCGGCCAGAGCGCCCGGCACCCAGAATCAAGGTGCGCTGGGTCAGGCGGCGCCGATGCACCTCCAGGCGCATGTCCTTGAACACGCGGTAGGTCAGGCGCGGCAGGCCCAGCCCCAGTGCCAGGAGCACCGGGAAGATCCAGACCATCAGCACCATCAGCTCGATCGGCGCACTGAGCACCAATAGCACGGCGGCTCCAGCGACGGCACCGAGAATGGCTGCTCGCACCAGGTTCGCCAGGTCCGGGAGGCTGGCGAAACGCCAGACACCGCGATACAGCCCGGCTCGCCACTGCAAGAAGCCCTGGCAAAGCAAAACGAGGTTGATTTCAAGGGCAAGCTGCTGCCAGCTCAAGGAGGGCTCGCCCAGCAACCAGAGCGTACCGATGCGGGCAGCCGACCAGGCCAGCGCGATCATGCATAAATCATGCAAAATGACGACGATGCGCAGATTAAGCCAGTTCGGACGACGATCTACCCGATCTCTCATGCGGCTGTCTGGACTCCGTTGGTGACGAACTGAATCATTGCCCAAAACACTGCGAGCAGGGCCAACAGCAATCCGGCCAACCAGACGTCAATCGGCGGATAGAACAAAGCGGCCAGTGTTATCGGCAAGACCAACACCAGGTTGGTGCATAGGTAAAGTCCCAACACTTGCCCATGGCTCCAGCCGCAGGCAATCAGCCGCTGATAGGCATGTTGACGATGCGGAGTATACCATCGCTCCCCGCGAAGCACTCTGAGCAGCAAAGTCAGGGTCGCATCAACCGCGAACACCGAGGCCACGATCATGCCCAGCCAGGGACTGGCCGCACCGGTCGAGACAGCCAGCAGCAGCATCCAGGAGACAACGCCGCCAATCAACAGCGAACCCGAGTCGCCCATGAACAGCCTGGCGGGGGGATGATTCCAAATCAGAAAGGCCAGGCAGACCACGGCAAATGAAAGGCTTGCCGACGCCAACACAGGCTGACCGCTCAGACCAAAAATCGCGCCGAACATTAGCCCACACCAAGCTCCCTGGCTACTGGCCAGACCATCGGAACCGTCCATGAAGTTGTGCAGATTGATGAGCCAGACGACCCCGACTACAGCCAGGCTCGTCCACAGCCATGGCACTTCAAGCTCCAGCTCGCCCAGAGGCAAAACGCTGACCCCCGCGACCGACCAAAGCAGTAAGCCGGCCAGAAAAAACTGCACTGCCATTCGACAAACAACGCTGAGTCCAAATCGGTCATCCAGGCCACCCACCAGAGCCAACGCAGCCGTCAGCAGCAGTGGCACCAGCATCAATGGCGGGTCCAGCCAGGCGAGGATCGTCAAGACCGGAAGCAGGCCCGCTGCCATGGCCAGTCCGCCGCCACGAGGGGTGGGCTGACGATGGCTTCGCCGGCGCCCCGGCAGGTCCAGCATGCCGGCCGTTTCAAGACGGCTACGCAGGAACGGTGTTACCAGCAGGGTAATCGCGCCGGCCAAAGGGACCAAAAGCCAGGGCCACCAAGCAACCAAGCCTACTCTCCCAGAACCCCGTTGATCACCCGTGTCGTATTCCAGCGTCGACAGCTAGGGCAAAGCCAATGATAAGAACTGCCGCTGAAACCGCAGTGCGTACACCGATAAACAGGCTGCCCCTCAATCAGGCGCTGCATCAAATCACGGATCAATTCTGGCCCGATTTGTTCAAGCCCGAAGTCATGGTCATGCAACAGGTTCATCAGGCACTCCAGGCCGCGCACCGTTGGCCGCCTCGACAAGTAGTCGAGCAGAAACTCAACCGCGCTGTGCGGATCACGTTCGGCGCGAAGCTCGGCCAACACCAGGGCGGGGGTTGTCAGTTTGCCCACCTCGACCTGTTCGTTCAGCCAGCCTTCAAGCCGTTCTCGTTCGCCCAGGTGGCGGAAACAGCCGACGATTCGATCCAGCACCAGGACAGCGCAGTCACGATCAAGCTGGCAGGCTTCGATATAACATTGCAGTGCATCCGACCAATTCGACCCCCGCCAGTTCAGCTCCCCTTCAAGTAAACGCGGCCTGGGGTTGCGCGGGTCGCAACGGCGCGCTTGGCGCAGATGCTTTCGCACGCCATCGACCTCACCGGCCTGCAACGCTTGCCAAGCCAACTCGCAGTGGAACTGAGCCACGAGTTGCTGCGTCTGCGCGTTGTCGTCGGTCAAATGCCGCGAACAGGCGATTGCTTTTTTCCAGTCCTTCTCCTGCTGGTAGATGTCCAGTAATTGCCGGGCAGGCAGCTCGGCCCTGGCATCATTCTCGAGAAGCTGCGCAAACAGCTTTTCGGCCCGATCCAACAGACCTGCCCGCATGTAGTCCTCACCCAGTTCCAGCAGCGCCTGGGAACGCTGCTCGTCGGTGAGGTTTGGCCGACTGATGATGTGCTTGTGAAACCGAATGGCCTTGTCCATCTCACCACGTCGGCGAAACAGGTTGCCAAGCGCCAGATGCGTCTCCACGGTGTCTTGGTTGATTTCAGCAATTTCTAGAAAGACTTCAATGGCCTTGTCGGGCTGCTCGTTAAGCAGATAATTCAGACCACGGAAATAGTTGCTGGACAGCGCCGAGTCACGCTGACGACGACCCGACTCGCGACGCCTGGCCAACCACCAGCCGCTGGCTGCCGCTATCGGCAGCAGCGCAAACAGCAAGAACAACTCAAGCATTTCGCTCGGTCAGACTTTCGTTTTCCGAGCGGGATGAGGATCGATTGCGCCGCAGGCGCGCCGGCAGGTAAAACAGAATCAGACAGGCAAGGAAACCCATTACAACGCCGCAGGCCAGGGCCAGCACGAGTAAACTGCCCAAGGCAAGCTCAATCTGAAAGCCCGGCAGGCTAGCGTGGATCGGATCGGGGTTCATGACGCCAACAGAGAGACCGAACAAGGCGGCTAGCACGCAAGCAACTAGGATTAACCAGCGGAACATGTCTGCTTTCAAGACCTCGGATTGACAGATATCAGCTTACCGCCAATCTTAGATTAGCGGACATCCGAAGCGCCAATTCAGTTCGACTTGCCGTTGACCCGCTCGCGCAAAGCCTTGCCAGGCTTAAAGTGTGGGACATGCTTGCCTGGCAATGCCACGGCGTCTCCGGTTTTCGGGTTGCGGCCCATTCGTGGGGGACGAAAATGCAGGGAAAAGCTGCCAAACCCACGGATTTCAATTCGCTCTCCATCGGATAAGGCGCGACTAAGCTGCTCAAGCATTGAGCGTACCGCCAGCTCCACATCCGCCTGGCTTAGGTGAGTTTGACTGGCGGATAAGCGCTCAATCAATTCGGATTTTGTCATAAGCCTATCCCCATCAGGCAAACCGACGGCCCTGCGGACCGCCGGTCGGTTCAGTCCCGCTATCAGTCCTTACCGAGCTGCTCCTTGAGCAGGTCGCCCAGCGTAGCACCACCGCTGCCGGAACGCGACTGGTACTGATCAAGCGCTTCGGCCAGTTCCGCCTCGTCCTTGGCCCGAACAGACAGGCTCAGGCTGCGGGTCTTGCGGTCAAGCGCCACGAACTTGGCCTCGATCTCGTCGCCCTCTGACAAGATCTTGGTGGCATCATCAACGCGCTCCTTGGCCAGATCCGAGGCCTTGATGTAACCATCAACGCCGTCGGCCAGCTCAATGACCGCGCCCCGGGGATCAACCGTCTTGACCTTGCCGGTCACAACAGAACCGCGCGGATGCTCGGCCATGTAGGTAGCAAACGGATCCTGCTCAAGCTGCTTGATTCCCAGTGAAATGCGCTCACGCTCGGGATCAACAGCCAGAACAGAAGCCTCGACTTCTTCACCCTTGCGGAAATTGCGGATGGCATCTTCGCCCGGGGTCATCCAGGAAATATCCGACAGGTGAACCAGGCCGTCGATGCCGCCGTCCAGGCCGATGAAGATACCGAAATCGGTGATCGACTTGATCGCACCGCTGACCTTGTCGCCCTTGTTGTGGGTGGCCGCGAACGCTTCCCACGGGTTCGGGGCGCACTGCTTCATGCCCAGCGAGATGCGGCGACGCTCTTCATCGACATCCAGCACCATGACCTCGACTTCCTGGCCAACGTGAACCACCTTGGCCGGGTTGACGTTCTTGTTGGTCCAGTCCATTTCCGAAACGTGAACCAGACCTTCGACACCATCTTCGATTTCGACGAAGCAGCCGTAGTCGGTGATGTTGGTCACCTTGCCGAACAGACGCGTGGTCGGCGGGTAGCGGCGGTCGATATTGGTCCACGGATCATCGCCGAGCTGCTTGAGGCCCAGCGAGACGCGCATACGCTCGCGATCAAAGCGAAGCACACGAACTTCCAGCTCGTCACCCACTTCAACTACCTCGGACGGATGACGAACCCGCTTCCAGGCCATGTCGGTAATGTGCAACAGACCGTCGATACCGCCCAGATCCAGGAAGGCACCGTAGTCGGTCAGGTTCTTGACCACACCCTTAATCACTGCCCCTTCGGTCAGGCGCTCGATCAGATCATCACGCTCGGCGGCGTACTCATGCTCGACCACGGCGCGGCGGCTGACGACCAGGTTATTGCGGCGGCGATCCAGCTTGATGATCTTGAATTCAAGGTCCTTGCCTTCCAGATAGGCCGGGTCGCGCACCGGACGCACATCCACCAGCGAACCGGGCAGAAAGGCCCGAATGCCATCGATATTGACGGTGAAACCGCCCTTGACCTTGCCGGAAATCTGGCCGATTACGTTGTCTTCTGCCTCAAAAACCTTCTCCAGCGTGGTCCACACGCGAGAACGCTTGGCTTTTTCGCGCGACAGGCGGGTTTCGCCAAAACCATCTTCCACGGCATCCAGAGAAACCTCGACTTCGTCACCCACTTCCACTTCGAGCTCGCCGTCCGGCTTCTCGAACTGGTGGATGGGCACAATGCCTTCCGACTTCAGGCCGGCATTGATGACGACGGCATCGTCGCGGATTTCTACCACCCGACCGGTGATGATCGCACCGGGGCGAAGATCCTTCTCGGTCAGGCTCTGTTCAAATAATTCTGCAAACGTTTCGGTCATTGCGGCTGGTTCATCCTGCAAGATCTGTGCGGCTTGTGCATTCAAAGCGCTTCGTCTCTTTAGTCATCTGCGTTGCCTTCGGTGGCTGCCATCGTTTTCGACGGGGCAGCTGCAAGACGAAGCGCGAACGCTCGTTAAAAAACACCGGCTACCGCCCAGCGGCAGCCAGCACCCAAAAATCTTTTCCGGACTGATGGTTCAGACGCGCTCACGCGCGATGGACAACACTCGATCAATCACTGCTTCCAGCGTCATCGCCGTTGAATCGATCACCTCGGCGTCGGCGGCTGGAACGGTTGGCGATACGGATCGCTCGCGGTCACGACGGTCCCGCGCCTCCAGGTCGCGAAAAAGACGGAGAAAGTTAACATCTTTGCCCTTTTCTTTCAACTGTTTGTAGCGTCGATTCGCTCTTTCTTCGACGCTGGCATCGAGAAAAACCTTGATTTGAGCATCCGGGAAGACCACAGTGCCCATATCGCGACCGTCTGCCACCAGCCCAGGCGGCTGGCGGAAACTGCGCTGCAGATCCATCAGGGCGGCGCGGACGGCTGACTGCGAAGCAATTCGGGAGCTCATGGAGCTGACTTCTTCCTGGCGCAGTCGGCCATCTACAGGCTGGCCATCCAGGAAAACCCGAATGCCGTCATCGCCAGCCTCGAAACTCAGCGGCAGATCGTCACAAAGGGCGACCAGGACATCAACATCCTCGGCTGAGACGTTCTGATCCAGGGCGCTGGCTGCCACGGCACGATAAACCGCACCCGAGTCCAGCGCCTTCCAACCCAGGCGGCGGGCGACATTGGCGGCCACAGCGCCCTTGCCGGCTCCGGACGGACCGTCAATCGTCAGCACGGGCACTTCCCGAGTGTGCTTGCTGGTCATAGGCTTTCAATCGATCCATTCAAGCTGGGCGCCAAGGGCGCGCAAGTCGTCGGCAAATCCGGGGTAGCTGGTCCGAATCCACTCCGCGTTGTCGATTTCCACGGGCTCACGGGCGACCAGGGCCAGCACGGCCAGGCTCATCGCAATGCGGTGATCGCCGGCACTGTCGACCTGCCCGCCCTTGACCTCTCCACCTTCAATGATGGCGCCGTCCGGCGTTTCCTCGACCTTCACACCCAGGCGCCGGAGCTGCTCGCTCATCACTGCCAGGCGATCGGATTCCTTGACCCTGAGTTCTGCCGCTCCCTGAATGCGCGTGGTGCCCTCGGCTACGGCGGCCAGGGCCATGATCAGCGGGAACTCGTCAATTGCCAGCGGCACCCACTCGGCCGGAATATCAATGCCGGTCAGAGACGACTGCCTGACCAGCAGGCGGCCAACAGGCTCGGCACCCACGGCATCGCCGGCTTCGAGCTCGATATTGCCGCCCATGGCGCGCAGAATGCGCAGAACGCCGTCGCGAGTTGGGTTGAGGCCGACATTGGCCAGATTCAAGCCCTCGGTACCCGCCGCCAGCAATCCGGCGCCGACCACGAAGGCCGCCGAACTCAGATCACCCGGCACATGACAGCTTGCCGCCCTGAGCTTCTGCCCGCCACGCAGGCCGATGCCCGGCTCGCAGTCGAACAGGGACACGCCAAAAGCCGGCAGCAGCCGCTCGCTGTGATCGCGGCTGGGGCCGGGCTCTACTACCACGGTATCACCTTCAGCGAACAGGCCGGCCAGGAGCACGGCCGTCTTCACCTGGGCGCTGGCCACCGGCATCACGTAGCGAATGGCTTTCAGGCCGCAGGGCTTGAGATTCAATGGCGCGTGACCGTCGCTGGCATGAACCATCGCGCCCATCTCGCCCAAAGGTCGGGTGATGCGCCCCATGGGCCGTGCCGACAGCGAGGCATCACCCACCAGCTGCAGGCTGGCACCGTGCAGGTCCGGGTGACCGCACAGGGCACCGCACAGCAGCCGCATGCCGGTGCCGGAGTTGCCCAGGTCCAGCGGCGTTGACGGCGCCCGCAGCCGGCCGCCACGAATGCCGATCAGGCCATCATTCTCGCTGACCTCGGCACCCATAGCGGCCATGGCAGCCAGGGTGGCGCGAGTGTCGGCCGCGTCCAGAAAACCGCGAATCTGTGTCTCGCCGTTGGCCAGACCGCCAAGGATGGCCAGGCGATGGGAAATGGACTTGTCTCCCGGCGGCTGGTAATCCCCCCTCAAAGGGCCTGCCGCTGGGCTGGCGCTCAGTTTCATGAGGCTAGGATGTCCTTGAGCGCGCCCAGCATGCGATCGTTCTGGGCTGCAGTGCCGATGGTGATACGCAGGTAGTTGTCCAGGCCGTAATTGCCGACCGGGCGCACGATCACGCCGGCGCGCAGCAGCTGCTCGTTGAGCTCGGCGCCGGAGCGGTCGAATTCGGCGAGGATGAAATTAGCCGCCGACGGAATGCATTTTGCGCCCAGCGCTTCCAGACCCTGGCAGAGTTGCACTATGCCGCGGGAGTTGAGCTGGCGGCTGCGTTCTATGAATTCATGATCGCCAATCGCGGCATTGGCCGCGGTCAAGGCGAGCGAATTGACGTTGAAGGCCGGCCGAACCCGGTTGAGCAGGTCGGCCACGCCGGGATTGCTGAGTGCATACCCGACCCGCAAGCCGGCCAGTCCGTAGGCCTTGGAAAAGGTTCGGGTCACAACCAGGTTGGGAAACTCGTGCAGCCAGGTTGAGGCATCGCCCAGGGCGTCGGACTCGGCATACTCGGTGTAGGCCTCGTCGACCACGCAGATCACATGCGGCGGCAGCGAGCCGACAAAGTCCTTCAGCCGGGCCCCGTCCAGCCAGGTGCCGGTGGGGTTGTTCGGGTTGGCGACAAACACCAGGCGGGTATCCGGCCCGACTCGCTCATACAGCGCGCGCAGGTCGTGGCCCAGTGGCATGACATGGTCGCGCGGCAGGGCTGGAGCGACGCTGGGCGTGGCGCCGACCATTTGCGTAGCGATGGGATAGACGGCAAAGCAGTACTGGGAGAACACCGCCTCCAGACCAGGGCTCAAGAAAACCTGGGCCAGAAACACCAGCACATCGTTCGAGCCGTTGCCCAGGGTAATGCAGGCCGGATCGAGGTCGTGATACTCGGCCAGCGTTTTCTTTAGGAAATAGCCGTTGGCGTCAGGGTACAGCCACAGGTCATCGAGCTCGTCGCGGATGGCGGCGATGGCACGCGGGCTGGCGCCAAGCGGGTTTTCATTGGAAGCCAGCTTGATCGACTTGCTGACCCCATATTCGCGCTCCAGTTCGGAGGTAGGCTTGCCCGGGGTATAGGGCTTGAGCTCGCGCACACCGGCAACGGCCAGTTCGTTGTAGTCGTAGGTTTTCATAAAAGTCTGAAATCTTGGAGTGTTAATCGGATCAGGCCGTCTCGCTGTCGCCCTCGGGCAGGCGGCCCAGCACCGCGCGCGGGTAGGAACCCAGCACCTTTACCAAGCGCGCCTCGCCACCCAGGTCAGCCATCGCCGCGGCCAGGGCCGGGTCATCGACATGGCCATCGACGTCAATGAAGAAGACATAGTCCCAGCGCCCCTGACGCGAGGGCCTGGACTCGATCCGGTTCATGTTGACCCCGTGCCGGGCCAGCGGCTCGAGCAGACGAAACAGGGCGCCCGGACCATCGCGCCCGGCCACCAGCAGGGTGGTCTTGTCCTCGCCCGATGGCGGCAGCAGCTCCCGACCCAGAATCAGGAAGCGTGTGGTGTTGTCGACATGGTCTTCGATATTGGCAAACAGCACCGGCAAGCCATAGACCTCGGCAGCGTGACGACCAGCAATGGCCGCGGCATCGGGCGCATGGCGCACCCGCCGGGCCGCCTCGGCGTTGCTGGACACTGGCACGGCCTCGGCATGGGCCAGGTGCGAGCTCAGCCAGTGCTTGCACTGGGCCAGCGACTGCTGGTGGGCATAAACCCGCTCGATCTGGTCAAGGCGCCGGGCCTGGGTCAGCAAATGTTGGTGAATACGCAGCTCGACCTCGGCGGCGATCTTGAGATCGGAATGCATGAACATGTCCAGAGTGTGGCTGACAATGCCCTGGCTGGAGTTCTCCACCGGGACGACGCCGAAATCGGCCTCTCCACTCTGCACGGCAACAAACACCTCTTCGATGCTGGGCTGGGCAATCGCATTGACCGAATGTCCGAACTGCCGGTAGACAGCCTGCTGGGTGAAGGTACCTTCCGGACCCAGGTAGGCAATGCGCATCGGCTCCTGCTGGGCCAGGCAGGCCGACATGATTTCGCGATACAAGCGCAGCATCACCGAGTCGCTCAAGGGCCCCTGGTTGCGCTCGATCACCCGCCGGAGCACCTGGGCCTCGCGGTCTGGTCGGTAATAGGCCGATGCACTGCCCAGATCACCCTTGGCCGCGCGCACGCGCGCCGCCTGGGCCGCGCGCTCGGCTATCAGGGCCTGGATCTGCTCGTCGAGCTGGTCAATCCGCTGGCGCACTTCGGCCAGGGCCGGATCAGGCCCGGGTGCGCTCGAATTCTCCGAGGAAGTCAATCAGGTTCTCCACCGCATCGTCGTCCAAGGCATTGTACAGGCTGGCGCGCAGGCCGCCGAGGGCGCGGTGGCCTTTCAGCCCCATCAATCCGGCCGCCTCGGCAGCGGCCACCGCCGGCATGGTCAGGCGCTCATCGGCCGGGAAAAAAGGCACGTTCATCACCGAGCGACAGCGCCGAGCAACCGGGTTGGACCAGAAGTCACTTTTATCGATCGCCGCATACAGGCACCCAGCCCTGGCACTGTTGCGCTCCCCCAGCACCGCCAGCCCGCCCATCTGCTCGATCCAGCGCAACACCTCCAGAGCCACATACCAGGCCAGGGTGCAGGGCGTGTTGTACATGGAGTCGGAACTGGCCCAGGTTCGATAATCCAGGTATTTCGGCAGCCCGTCGGGAATCCGCTCGAACAGATCGCGCCGTACCAGGACCACAGTCAGGCCGGCAATGCCAAGATTCTTCTGCGCGCCGGCATAGGCAAAGTCAATTTCCGAATAAGGATAAGGCCTTGAGAGGAATTCCGACGACAGATCCGCGGCCAGCGGCACATTGACCTCAGGCGGCGTCATGTACTGGACACCGTGAATGGTTTCATTGCCGGTGTAGTGCAGGTAGGCGCAGTCAGCTGGCAATGGGCCGAGCGCCGGCAAGTCGACGTAGCCACCGTCTTTGCTGCTGGCAACGACTTCGGGCCGTCCGGCACGCTCGGCCTCGGCCAGCGCCTTCTCGCCCCAGTGACCGGTAAGCACGTACGCGGCCGTGCCTCCGGCGGCCAGGTTCATCGGTAGCCAGGCAAACTGCAGGTTGGCGCCGCCGTGCAGCAAAAGCACTTCTTGCGTCTCGCCAACGCCGGTCAGACTTCGGAGACGCGCGATCAGCTCCTCGGCGATGGCGGCAAAGCGCGGTCCGCGATGGGAAATCTCGGCTACCGAGGGCGTGCCCTGGGCATCCGCTTTGAGCGCCTCGGCCAGGCGCTCGCGCACCGGCCGCGGCAGGGCTGCGGGTCCGGCTGAAAAATTGAACAGTGTCACCAGCTTGCTCAGGCGATGGCTTCCAGGCCGTTCATGTAAGGCCGCAAGACCTCGGGCACGACCACCGAGCCATCGCGCTGCTGGTAGTTTTCCAGCACGGCGATCAGGGTGCGACCGACAGCCAGGCCGGAACCGTTGATGGTATGCACCAACTCCGGCTTGCCGGTTTCCGGGTTGCGCCAGCGCGCTTGCATACGCCGCGCCTGGAAATCGCCAAAGTTGGAGCAGGAAGAAATTTCCCTGTATGCGCCCTGCCCCGGCAGCCAGACCTCCAGGTCATAGGTCTTGCGCGCTGAAAAGCCCATGTCACCGGCGCACAACAGCATGGTGCGATACGGCAGCATGAGCGCCTGCAAGATGGCCTCGGCATGCCCGGTCAGGGTTTCCAGGCAGGCATCGGACTCCTCGGGCAAGCTGATCTGGACCAGCTCGACCTTGTCAAACTGATGCTGGCGAATCATGCCGCGCGTATCCTTGCCGTGCGAGCCGGCTTCACGCCGGAAACAGGGCGTGTGGGCGACGAACTTCAACGGCAGCCGGCCGGCCTCGACGATTTGGCCGGCGACCAGGTTGGTCAGCGGCACTTCAGCAGTAGGAATCAGGTAACGAACTGGATCGTCGTCGATCCGGAAGGCATCGTCCTCAAATTTCGGCAACTGGCCGGTTCCCTGCATGGCCTCGCCCAGGACCAGGTAGGGCACATACATCTCACGGTAGCCATGCTCGGCCGTGTGCTGGTCCAGCATGAACTGGGCCAGCGCCCGGTGCAGGCGGGCAAGCTGGCCACCGAGGACGGCAAAACGGCTACCGGATAGGGTCGCTGCGGTTTCGAAATCCAGGCCACCCAAGCGCTCGCCCAATGCAACGTGGTCGCGCGGCTCGAAGTCCAGCGCCGGCGGCTCGCCCCATCGACGCACTTCGGCGTTATCGCCCTCGTCCTTGCCGTCGGGCACGACCGTATCCGGCAGGTTCGGCATATCGAGGAACAACTGCTCAAGCTGATGACGGATCGCGTCCAGCTCGTCCTTGGCCGCCTTGAGGTCATCGCCCAAACGAGCAACTTCGGCCAGCAGCGGCTCGATATCTTCACCTCGGGCCTTGGCCTGACCAATCGATTTGGAACTGACGTTGCGCTGGTTCTGCAACTCCTCGGTATGCACCTGCAAGGTCTTGCGGCGCGCCTCGATGGCGGCGTAACTTTCGGTATCGAGGTGATAGCCGCGCCGGGCCAGGCCGGCAGCAACGGCTTCCAGGTCGTGTCTCAGGCTTTGCGGGTCTAGCATTGCATGGCTCCGCGTTCGGGTGGGCTCTTCAGCCGCCGAATGGATGTTGGAAGATGACGTTGGCGTCGCGCTCGGGGCCGGTGGAAAGCATGTGCACCGGTGCGTCGATCAGCTTGGCGATGCGATCCAGGTAAGCGCGCGCGCCGGCAGGGAGCTCTGAGGCGTCGGTCAGACCCTGGGTGGTGCCCGACCAGCCCGGCAGCGTTTCATAGACCGGGCGCACGCTGGCCCACTCTTCAGCACCCACCGGGAACGCGCCCACGCCCTCGTAGTCAACGCACACTTTGACCTCGGGAAATGAATCGAGCACGTCGAGCTTGGTGATGCACAGACCGGTCACTCCATTGACCTTGACCATGCGCCGCATGGCCACGGCATCCAGCCAGCCACAGCGGCGCGGTCGCCCAGTGGTGGCGCCAAACTCAACACCGCGCTCGGCCATGAGACGACCGGCATCGTCGCCGAGCTCGGTCGGGAAAGGACCACCACCGACACGGGTGGTGTAAGCCTTGGTAATACCTAGCACATAGTCAATATCGCGCGGCCCCACGCCAGCGCCCGTCAACACGCCACCGACCGTCGTATTCGAGGAAGTCACAAACGGGTAGGTGCCGTGATCAATATCCAGCAGACTGCCTTGGGCACCTTCAAACAGGATCTTGTCGCCGCGGGCTCTAAGCTCGTGCAAGTCACCGGTGACGTCGGTGAACATGGGCTTGAGAATTTCGCCAAAGCGGGCCGCATCATCGGCCAGGGCCTGGCCGTCCACCGCCTCGGCGTTGTAGTAGTTGGTCAGCAGGAAATTATGGTAATCCACTACCGCGTCGAGCTTGTCAGCGAGGCGCTGCGGGTCGGCCAGGTCAGCCAGGCGCAGGCCGTGGCGAGATACCTTGTCTTCGTAGGCCGGGCCGATACCACGCCCGGTGGTACCGATGGCCCGCTTACCGCGGGCAATCTCGCGCGCCTTGTCCAGCGCTTCATGGCAAGCCAGGATCACTGGACAGGCCGGCGACAGACCCAGGCGCGGACGCACGTCCAGACCGCGGGCTTCCAGCCCTTCGATTTCCTTCAAAAGATTGCTCGGCGAAACCACGACCCCATTGCCGATCAGGCAGCGGGCGCGCGGCGTCATCACGCCGGAAGGAATGACATGCAGGACTGTCTTTTTGCCGTCGATCACCAAGGTGTGGCCAGCGTTGTGGCCACCCTGGTAGCGCACCACGGCATCGACATCGTGAGCGAGCAAATCAACGATCTTGCCCTTGCCCTCGTCACCCCACTGGGTGCCGAGGATCACCACTGACTTGGACATGGCTCCCTACCGATTCCTATTCGGTGCGCATCTGGTCAAAGAAGCGGAAGAACTCGGACCGGGTATCCATCAGCATGATGTCGCTCTCGGTACCGAAACTGGCTTCGTAGGCATTCATGCTTCGCCAGAACGAAAAGAACTCACGATCGCGGTTGAATGCCTCGGCGTAAATCTCGATCGCCTGGGCATCGCCATCACCGCGCAAACGCTGCGCATCTCGCTCGGCATCGGCCAGCAGAACGCGGACCTGGCGATCGGCGTCTGCGCGAATCCGCTCGGAACGCTCGCGACCCAGCGAACGCAGCTCGTTGGCAAACTCGGTACGCTGGGTTTCCATCCGCTCGAATACCGAGTTCAAGACCTCATCGGTCAGCTCGATTTTCTTGATCCGCACGTCGATGACGTCAATACCGAAATCCTGGAAGCGGCGGTCGGCCCGGATCACCAGCTCTTCCATCATCTCCCGGCGCTGCTCGGACACAACCTCGCTGAGCGTGCGTTGAGCAAATTCGTCACGCAAATCGTTCCGAATGAGCTGACCCAGCCGCGCGCGGGTGAAGATCATGTCCCCACCTTGCGTGGCAACGTAGAAATCACGCGGGTTGGTTATCCGCCACTTGACGTAATAGTCCACCTCGACGAACTTCTGCTCGGCGGTATTCATCTGCTCCGGACGCATGTCCAGGGTGATGATGCGCCGGTCCAGTTTGCGCACGTTGTTGATGAACGGCATCTTCAAATGCAGACCGGGCTCGTAGTCGGCGCGAACCACCTCACCGAGGCGGAACTTGATCGCAAACTCCGTTTCCTTGACCACGAAAATGCTGTTAAGCCCGATGATCAGGGCAACAACGATAATGATTGGAATAAACAGTCTCATGATTAACGCGCCTCCCGGCCACGGCGGGCCCTGGGATCAGTCGGGGACATGCGGCTTTGCTCGGACGGTGCCATCAACGGCGCCGGCGGCGGTGGCATCGCCTGCGCGCGACCACCGCTGCCCATGCCGTCAAGCGGCAAGTAGAACATGTTGTTGCTGTCCGACACATCCATCAGGATCTTGGCGGAGCGACCATACACCGTCTCCAGCGTCTCCAGGAAGATACGCTCGCGGGTGACTTCCGGAGCCAGCGTGTATTGCTCGAGAATGGCAGAGAAGCGATCGGCTTCACCAGTAGCCTGGGCGATGATGGATTCCCGATAGGCTTGGGCTTCTTCCAGGATCCGAGCCGCACGACCGCGCGCTTCCGGAATTTCCTGGTTGGCATAGGCCTGGGCTTCGTTGGCGAATCGAATCTGGTCTTCGCGAGCGCGAACCACGTCATCGAACGCCGAACGAACCTGGGCTGGCGGACGCACTTCCTGCAGGTTGAACGACAGGATCTCGATACCGGAGTCATAACGGTCGATGATCTCGATCAACAGTGCCTGTGCGTCCAGCGCGATCTGACCACGACCAATTTCAAGGATGAAATCCATATTGTTGGTTCCGACGATCTCTCGCATCGCACTGTCGGCGGCATGGCCCAACGACTCCTCCGGCACCTGAACGTTGAACAGGAATTTTTCCGGCTCGATGACTCGGTACTGGACGGCAAAACCCAGATCGATGAGATTTTCATCGCCGGTCAACATACGGCTGGCATTTTCCAGCGATCGAACCTGGCTGACGTTGACCTTGAGGACTTCCTCAATGGGCCGCGGCAGAGTCAGATTGAAACCCGGAGTCAGCGTGCGCGTGTACTCGCCGAAGCGCAGGACCACGCCACGCTCGGATTCGTCGATGATGTGAATGGAGTTCCAGGCGATCCAGATGGCAGCGAGCACGCCAACCAGAATCAGCAGGCCCGCAAACGACGGCCCGCCGCTGGCCGAACCACCGCCTTTGCCGCTGTCGCCACCACCGCCCATGATTTTCTTCAGGCGACGCTGTACGTTGGCAAATACCTCTTCAAGGTCAGGCGGCTGCTGTCCATTGCCGCCTTTCCACGGATCGCGGTCACCACCACCGCCACCACTTCCGCGTCCAGGTTCATTCCAGGGCATCGATATCTCCGTGTAATCTGCTAGTCACAATTTTCTCAGGGGGCATTTGCGGCCGGTCCATGGGGCGGCCTTGAGTATTGAAGGGTCTCGGTAGGACCAGAATGCAGCCGCTTAGTTTAACAGCAGTTGCCGGGCCAGTTTGCCATCCAGACCGTCAAGGCGTGTCAATGTGCGCGCATCACGCTGGTCAAGATCAACATCCAGGTGACAGCCACCGGCATCATCGCTGGTTTCCTCGCGCACCACGCCAAGCTCGAACAGCCTTGCGCGCAGGCGCTGACCCCTGGCGGGCACGTGAATACGACGCCGAATGCGACCTTCGCCAACACGCTCTTCAATCGCGCGCATCAACACATCCAGGCCCTCGCCACTAACCGCGGAAACCCAGGCCGAAACCGCTTCGCCGCTTTCGTCGCGCTCCACACCAGGCGCGTTGTCGGTGGCATCCACCTTGTTGAAGACCTTCAGTCGCGGCAACTCACCAGCACCGATGTCTTCCAGCACATCTTCCACCACCGCCATATGCCGACCGCGGTCCGGGTCCGAACCATCAATGACGTGCACGACCAGACTGGCGGCCAGTGTTTCTTCCAGTGTGGCCCGGAACGCGGCGATCAGTTCGTGCGGCAGATCGCGAATGAAACCCACCGTGTCGCTCATCAGCACCGTGCCACCAGCCAAATTCTCGATCCGCCGCACGGTCGGATCCAGGGTCGCGAACAGCTGGTCCCTGGCCATGACCTGGGCCTCGGTAAGCCGATTGAACAAGGTCGACTTGCCGGCATTCGTATAGCCAACCAGGGCGACCAGCGGCACATCGCCGCGGCTGCGCGCTCGCCGCCCCTGGGCGCGGCGTTGCTCGACCTTGGCCAGGCGGGCGGTCAACTGCCGGATACGATCGCCCAAAAGGCGGCGATCAGTCTCGAGCTGGGTTTCCCCCGGCCCGCGCAGACCAATACCGCCGCGCTGACGCTCGAGGTGGGTCCAGCCCCGGACCAGACGCGTCGACAGGTGCCGCAGCTGGGCCAGCTCGACCTGCAGTTTGCCTTCATGAGAACGCGCGCGCTGAGCGAATATATCAAGGATCAAGGTGGTGCGATCGAGCACGTTGCACTTCAGGCGCCGAGCCAGGTTACGTTCCTGAACAGGGCTCAAACGTCCGTTGACCAATACCAGATCAATTTCGCTGTCCGTGACTGCGGCTGCGGTTTCCTCAACTTTGCCGCCACCGACGAAGTAACGTGGATCCGGCCGGTCGCGGGGCGCAAGCAGTTCGGCGACCACTGCCAGGCCAGCCGACTCTGCCAAGCGCCGAAACTCCTCGCGCGAGTCCTGATCATCGGCTAAATCAATGACCGGATGCAGCAGCAGGGTGCGGTTGGCGCTGGCCGGCCGCTCGGGAGGCGCCTGCTCGATCAGGAGTCCTGACCCTCCTCATCATCACCAAAGCGCACGTTTCGGGACGGCACGACGGTAGAGATGGCATGCTTGTATATCATTTGACTGACAGAATTTTTCAGCAACACGACGAAATTATCGAATGATTCGATTTGCCCCTGCAGCTTGATGCCGTTGACCAGGTAAATGGCCACTGGCACACGCTCTCTGCGCAGCGCGTTCAAAAACGGATCCTGCAGCGATTGACCCTTGGACATCTTGTCGCTCCTTTAAGTTCTATGTCGTTGTTTTTACTTGGGTCGCCTGAGCGTCTTCTAGATTTCACCAGGCAGCCGCGGCCAAGTTTGCTTACTTGTCATTGGGCGGGCTGTCCTGCGATCTGTCAAAAAAACCCTCTACTTGCCTGAAAATCCAGTCAATGGTACGTCTTCGGGCCGGATCATACCAGAGGCTATCGGTAAACTGCCGTAATGCCGTCAGCTGCCGCTTGGCAAGCTGTCGAGTGGCTGCCCGCGCCCGCTGCCGAAATTCCCGCTCGCAGACAGCACCGTCCAGATATTGCCAAGCCTGACGATAGCCTACACTTTTCATCGACGCCGTCGCCGGATCAAGGCCTGGCCTCTCTCGCAAGCACCGAACCTCATCCAAAAACCCTGCTGTAATCATGCCATCCAGGCGGTCAGCAATGCGTTCATGCAGGATATGGCGATCGGACGGCGTCACTACAAGTCTCAACGAGGCAAATCGGGGCGTTGGCTTGACCTGGCGCTGCGCGCTGGGGACCTGACCGGTCAGTTGATGGATTTCCAACGCGCGCTGAATGCGCTGCGCGTCTGAGGGCCTGATCCGCGCCGCCGACAACGGGTCGATTCGGGCAAGCTCCTGGTGGATCGCCATCCAACCAGCCTGCTCGGCACGCTCAGTCAGAGCCCGCCGAAAAGCCAGGTCGGCCGCCGGCAGGCGGTCCAGCCCGTACAGCAGCGACCTGAAGTACATCATGGTACCCCCGACCAGCAGCGGCAGCAGGCCGGCGGACCAGGCCTGGCGCATCGCAGCCTCGGCGTCGCTGGCAAAATCAGCCGCCGAATAGGTCTGTTCCGGATCGCGCAGGTCGATCAGCGCGTGCGGGTACCTTGCCAGGGTGGCGGCGTCGGGCTTGGCCGAGCCGATATCCATGCCGCGGTAGACCTGGGCGGAATCCACACTGATCAGGCTGACCGGCAGCCGGTCGGCCAGTGCCATAACAAGGTCCGTCTTGCCAGCCGCTGTCGGGCCGGCCAGAAGAACGGCGGGTGGCAGGGGCCGGCTGGCGCCGTCATCACTGGCCACGCAGGAACAACCGATCCAGCGACTTCGTGTCCAGCTCGACCCACGTCGGGCGACCGTGGTTGCACTGATCACTGCGCTCGGTGCGCTCCATATCACGCAGTAGTGCGTTCATTTCCTCGATATTCAGGCGCCGGTTGGCTCGCACCGAGCCGTGGCAGGCCATGGTCGACAGCAACTCGTCGACTGCCGACTCGATTCGCGCGCTATCGCCGAGTTCAACCAAGTCAGACAAGACATCGCGCACTAGACCCAGACTGTCTGCCCGCGCCAGCAGGCTGGGAACGGCACGCACAGTCACCGCTTCCGGACCGGCCAAGGTCAGTTCAAAGCCCAACCGAGCCAGTT